>JBDHZF010000014.1:0-33357 GCA_039811765.1 Thermoleophilia bacterium
CACCTCGTCGGGCGACTGGTCCCAGCTGGAGAGGATCCAGTCGCGGATCGGGCGACGATCGCCCAGGCCGGGCCGCCCGACGCCCGCACGCACGCGCACGAACTCCTTCGTGGACAGCGAATCGGTGATCGACTTCAATCCGTTGTGGCCGGCGAGCCCGCCGCCGACCTTCACCTGCACTTGCCCGAACGGCAGATCGATCTCGTCGTGCACCACGAGCACGCGCGCGGGCTGCAGCTGCAGCTTGTGCATCGCGGGCTTCACGCTGCGTCCGCTGAGGTTCATGTAGGTGAGCGGTTTGAGCAGCGCGACGTCGCCATCGGCACCATGGATAGCACCGACTCCGAAGAGCCCCTCGTGCTTGGCGACGAGGCTCGCATGCGTCTCGGCCGCGAGCTGGTCGACCACATCGAAGCCCACGTTGTGCGGGGTGCCGTCGTACTCGCGCCCCGGATTGCCCAGACCGACAACGAGCCACCGCACGTCGTGCGATGGCTCGTACGTCTTCTTCGATCGGCCGAACGCCATGCGTCAGGCTCAGGCGTCGGCGCCAGCTTCCGCGTCGCCCTCGGCGGCAGCGTCGCCCGCGTCGGCCTTGCCTTTCTTGCCCTTCGCGCCACGCGGCACGGTGAGCGCCACGACCATCGAGCCCTCGTCGTCGAGCGCGACGACGCCCTCGGGCATCGGAACGTCGCGCAGAATGATCGAGTCGCCCGCATGGGTGTTGGAGATGTCGAACTCGATCTGGTCCGGAATGTTGGATGCCGTCGTCTCGATCAGCAGCTCGCGAATGCCCTGCGTGAGGATCGCGCCTTCCTTCTGGCCCGGCGACGTGCCAACCAACACGAGCGAGACGGTGGTGCGCACCGTCTGGTCCATCGTCACGGCCTGCACGTCCACGTGCACGAGCGAGCCGCGCACCGGGTGCACGTCGTAGTGCTTGAGCACCGTAAGCTGTTCGCTGCCGTCGAGCTGCATGTCGATCAGGTTCGCGCCCTTGCGAAGCACCGCGGCGAGTTCGAGCTCGTCGGCGCTGAACGACACGTTGCCGCCGTCCTTGTACATCACGCCCGGCACGCGGCCAGTCATGCGCAGGCGTCGCGCGACGGGCGACTTGCCGCTGGCGTCGCGCTTTTCGATGGTCAGGCTGGCTCGCGTCATGATGATGATCCTGGACAGTCGGGGAAATCAGCCGCGAAGCATACCGCAAACCGGTCTCAGCCGCGCAGCTCGATCCGCACGAGCTTGTCCTTGGCGTCCGCGCGGGCTCGATCCTTGCCCGCGCCGCCGTCGACGAGCTCCTTGGCCTTGCGGTCTTTCGGCTTGGAATCGCGCGCGTCGAGCACGTCGTTTCCAGCGTCGCCGTACAGTTGATCGACGCCGGCGCCGCCGGTGAGCTTGTCGTTGCCGGGGCCGCCGCGAAGCAGGTTCTTGGCGGCGTTGCCGATCAGCACGTCCTTGCCACGGCCTCCGAGCACGTTCTCCACGTCCGCGCCCACGTCGTCGCCTTCCTTCTTCTCACCGTCGTTGGCTGCGCCCTTGCCGATGGTGACGGTGACCGACTTGGCGCGCGTTCGATAGTTCGCCGTGTCGATTCCCGCGCCGCCGGCGAACACGTCGGCGCCAGCCCCGCCATCGAGCATGTCGTCGCCGTCCTCGCCAAACAGCTGGTCCGCGCCGCCACCACCCGTCAGCGTGTCAGCGCCGGCGCCGCCTCGCAACACGTTCGCGTCGTCGTTTCCCACGAGCGTGTCCGCGAAGTCCGTGCCCACGACTATTTCGATGTCGCCGCCCACGTCGTCCCCCTCGCCGGCTGGCCCGTCGTTCGCGCCCGATCCGATCGTGACGTTCACACCGCTGCCGCGATCGGCGTAGCTGATCGTCTCGGTTCCGGGACCACCTCGAAGCACGTCGCCGCCGCGCCCACCCTCGAGCACATCGTCGCCCGCGCCCCCGTTGAGCGCGTCGTTGCCGTCGCCGCCGATCAGCTGGTCGGCGCCGTCCGTGCCGGTGAGCACGTCGTTGCCGCCGCGTCCTTCGAGCCTCGCCGCTCCGGACAACGTGTCGCCGAACGCCGTGCCGACGATCGCGTCGATGCCGGTGCCTGCGGAGTACGTGATCGGCCCGCCATAGGCGCTGCAGTCCAGCGTCTCGGCGCCACCGCCGCTGTCAGTCCACAAATCGCCGAGCGTGTCCGCGTTGCACGGCATCGAATCGTCGCCCGCGTTGCCATTCACCGTGTCCGAGCCTGGACCACCGTCGAGCACGTCGCCGGCGTCCAGCTCGTCGCCGATTTGACCGATCAGCACCGCGCTGTACGACACCTCGTCGAGCACGTCGTCGCCCGCGCCACCGCGAATCACGTCGCTGCCGCCGCCACCACGCACGTGCGGATCGTTTCCGGGGCCGCCGTCGACGACGTCGGAACCCGCTCCACCGTTCACGTTGTCGGCGCCGTCACCGCCGTCGAGCGTGTCGTCGCCGCCCTGCCCGTTGAGCACGTCGTTGCCGGCCCCGCCGCTAATCACGTCGTTGCCGCCAGCGCCGTACAGATTGTCGGTGCCGTCTCCGCCGTCGAGCGTGGTCGCGTTCGCGCCGCCGCACAACGTGTCGCCGTGCGTGGTGCCGATGATCGTCTCCGGCGCGTCGTGCCACACGTCTCGGTGCTGCGCCCCGGCGACGTCCTTGAGCGCGCTGGTGCTTCCCGTACCGATGCCGAGATTCCAGCACCAATTCGCAGCGCCGACGCTCGCGCTCGCCTTCACGCTGTTGATCGACGAGACGGCTCCGGTGAGCGGCGTTGTCGCGTAGTCGACCGTGTCGCTGCCGCCCCCGAACGTGAGGTCGTCCGGCGTGGTCGTGCTGCTCGCGCCTGGGCGAAGCACGTCAGCGCCAGCGCCGCCCAGGAGCGTGTCGAATCCGTCGCCGCCGTCGAGCACGCAGCCACCGGTGCCGGCCGTTAGCGCGTCGTTGCCCGGGCCGCCCGCCAAGAGGCACGACGACGATGCGCCGCCGGTGAGCGTGTCGCTGCCGCTCGTGCCGACGATTCGCTCCACGTCCGATTGCACGTTGTCGGGGGCGCTGCCCGGATCGTCGCCGTCGTTGGCCACGCCGTCGAGCGATGCGACGACGCTCGCGAACGCCCAGTCCGCGTCGTCCCATCGAACGGTGTCCGTGCCCGCGCCCCCAACGAAGGTCTCCGCGGCCGGTCCGGCCCAGTACACGTCGTCGCCGCCACCGCCGTCGAGCGTTGCCGGGAAGGGATAGCTTGGCGTGCGGAAGGTGTCCGCGCCGCTCGTGCCGATCGCGCGTTCGGCGCCGGACTGGATGTCGTCCTCCTCGCCCGGCGTGCCGCTCGCGGTCAGCGCTTCGCCGGGTGTGTCGTCCCACCCGTCGGTCGCGCCGAGCCGAATCGTCACCGCATTCGCGGCTTCGCGATTCGCGTAACTGACCGTGTCGAAATCGCCGTCGCCGAGGTTGATGTCGTCCTCGTCTTGATCGGGCGCCGCGCCGCCGAGCGGCGTTTGGAGCACCGTGTCGTCGCCGCCTTCGCCGAACACGCGATCGCGACCGAGCCCGTCGCTGATCGTGTCGTCGCAGGTCTCGAACACGCCGCACTGTGCCGAATCCGTACCCGACCCCTCGCCGTAGAGACGCTGTGGTCCAGCGCCCGCGGTGATCAAGTCGTCGCCATACCCGCCGAACACCCAGGCCGTGACCGTGCTGGGCGTGGCGTCGCCATTCATGACGATCTGATCGTCGCCGCCCGCGCCCACCACGATCCACTGCGGATCGAGCGCGCCGAGATCGCACAGCACGGCGCCGCTCGTGGCCGGATCGTCGTCGCACTCGCCCACGCCGGGACCGTCGTTGTCGGACACCGCCCCGAGCGTGGACGAGATCCGCAACTGGTCGTCGCCCAAGCTGGGCGTGCCATGCGCGAGGAACGTCACCGTGATCTGGTCGTTCGCGTTCGTGCCTGAAACGTACACAGCGTGTGTGGGATCTGGCCCGCTCGGCACGTCGTAGCCGCCGACGGACACTTGCACCTGCGCGCTGGCGATCGCGGGCAACGCGAGCAGCGACGCAGCGGCGATCAGAGTCGCGCGAAGGGATCGTCTGCAAGCGGAGCGTCGCATCACGGTGAAGCATCGTCCCCCGATCGGACCCACTCCAGTCGGATTCCTGATTGCCGAGCGAATCCTGCAGCTTCGACCGGGTCCGGTCAGAACAGCTGGTTCTCGCCGCCGAAGATGCTGGAGACGCTTTCGTCGCAGAACACGTTGCGGATCGTGTCAGCGAGCACGCCGGCCACGCTGAGCACGCGAATGTTGTCGGGACGATTCACCACGGGGACGGGAATCGTGTCGGTGACGACCACTTCGGTCATCACGCTGCCTGCGATGCGCTCGAGCGCCGGACCGCTGAACACGGCGTGCGTGGCGCACGCGTAGACGGCCGTCGCACCTCGATCGAGCAGCGCCTGCGCACCGGCGCACAGCGTTCCGGCGGTGTCGATCATGTCGTCGATCATGATCGCGACCTTGCCGTTCACGTCGCCGATCACGCTCGTCACCTCGGCCACGTTGTGCTGCGGACGCTCCTTGGTGAGGATCGCGAGCGACGTGTCGAGGCGGTCGGCGAACTTCTTCGCGCGCTTGGCGCCGCCTGCGTCCGGTGAAACGACCACCACGTCGTCGCCCGACAGGCCCTTGTCGCGGAAGTACTGCGACAGGATCGGCACGGCGGTCATGTGGTCGACGGGGATGTCGAAGAAGCCCTGGAGCTGGCCCGTGTGCAGGTCCATGCTCAGCACGCGGTCCACGCCGGACGCCTGCAGCAAATTCGCGAGCAAGCGCGCGGTGATCGGCTCGCGGCCACTCACCTTCTTGTCTTGGCGCGAATACGGAAACCACGGCATAACCGCGGTGATGCGGTGCACGCTCGCGAGCTTCGCCGCGTCGATCATGATCAGCAGCTCCATGAGCTGGTCGTTGATCGCGTCGAGCCCGTTGGGGCTCTGCACGAGGAACACGTCGGCGCCGCGCACACTCTCGTCGAACTTCACGTACGTCTCGCCGTTCGCGAACTTCTTGGTGATGACGTCGCCGAGCTTGATGCCGAGGCGCTGGGCGATGCCCTTGGCGAGATCCCGGTTCGACGAGCCGGAAAACACCATGAGCCGCTTCTCGCTGGATCGCGAGAGCGCGGACTCGCCTCCGCTGCGCGTGGACGGCGCCATGTCAGCAGCGACCGTGGGCAAGCCGGAGATTCCCCCGAACAGGGTCTCGGTGGATGCGGTCATCGGAGCGGGCCTCCCGGTGCGTCGTCGCGCGCGTGATCACGGTGTGCAAAGTGTGTCACACGCGCTGGCGACGGGAGCTACTTGATCGCGTTGTAGCCGACGATCGCGCCGGCGAGGCCGGCCACGCCGGCCGCAGCCACGCCCATGCCCACGAGCTTCGCGACCGGGTTGGAGGCGAGACCAGCGACCAATCCACCCGCAGTGCCCACCACGAACGCGCCGAGCCCGACAAACCCCGCGTAGTCCTCGGGCCTGTGCACGGTCGGCTGCAGCGAGTTGCCGCCCGGCTCGGGGTGCTCGCGCAGGAACTCCGCAAGCTGGGTTTTCCACGCGTCGTGGTCGTGCGCGAGGCGCTCCGCCTTCGGCGTCACGATCGATTCGATCGCCAGCGCCGCGCCGCCACCGACAACGACGCCAGCACCAATCGCGATCGCCGGCTTCACGAAATTGCTCACCTGCATGATTCGTCCCTTGTTCGTCCCACGTGATCGTCCACCGGGATAACGAACAATGGAATCGGCATGTTCCATCGAGTTCGCCGCTCCGGCTCGATACGCTCGAACTCGCACCAACCCATCTGCAATTCGTCCCAAGGGGTGAAGGGAATTGCAGATCGGTGGCGCGGGGCGAGCCGGTTAGCCAGCTGTGCCCTGGTGGACTCGCTCGGCGTAGTTCTCAATGTTCGTCTGGCGCGCGCGGGCGATCGCGAGCGCGCCTGCGGGAACGTCTTGGACCACGATCGAGCCGGCGCCCACCCAGGCGTTGTCGCCGATCGTGATCGGCGCGACGAGCACCGTGTCGCTGCCGGTGCGCACGTTCGAGCCAATCACGGTGCGTTGCTTGCCGCGGCCGAGTTCGGGGCGGTAATTCGCAGTGATGTTGCCGGCGCCGATGTTGGTGTCGTCGCCGATTTCCGCGTCGCCGATGTAGCTGAGGTGCGGCACCTTCGACCCGCGCCCCACGACGCTGTTCTTGATCTCCACGAACGCGCCGGCCTTCGACTCGGCGCGCAGCTTCGCGCCGGGGCGCAGGAACGCGAATGGTCCGACGACGGCGTCGGCGCCGATCGTTGCTTCGCGCGCGACGGAGCGTTCGACCATGCCGCCAGCCTCGACGATCGTGTCGACGAGTTCGCTGCTCGGGCCAACCACCGCCCCTGCCGCGACGCGTGTCTGACCGCGCAGGATCGTGCCGGACAAGATCGTGGAATTCGGCTCGAGCTGCACGGTTGGCTCCACGAGCACGGTGTCAGGCATCGAGATCGTCACGCCCGCGAGCATGTGCTCGCTCAGGATGCGTCGTCGCAGCACGGCTTCGACCTCGGCGAGATCGGCGCGAGTGTTGATGCCGAGCAGTTCTTCCGCGCCGCCTGCGACCACGCCGAGCGTGCGTCCGTCGTCGCCGGCCGCGATGCCGAGCAAGTCGGTGATGTACAACTCGCCCTTCGCGTTGTCGTCGCTCAGGCGTGGCACCGCGCCACGCAGCACCTCGGCGTCGAAGCAGTAGACGCCCGCGTTGAGCTCTTCCACCGCGAGCTGCTCGGGCGAGGCGTCGACCGCCTCCACGATGGCCTCGACGTGATCGTCGGCGCCGCGAATCACGCGACCGTAGGGAAGCGCCACGTCGCCGCGAATGGCAAGCGCGGTGGCGACGCTCGCTCGCTGCTGGTGTCCGTCCACCACGGCTTGCATGGTGCTGGTGGTGAACAGCGCGCCATCGCCATTGACGACGAGCACGTCGCCCGAGAAACCTTCGAGCGCAGGCAACGCGGCGGCGACTGCATCGCCCGATCCGCGCTGCTGAACCTGTCGCGCCGTCGCGACGGAATCGGGCAACGATCGCTCGACCACCTCGGCTTCGTGGCCCGTCACCACGATCGTGCAGTGCGCGCCAAGCGGCTCGACCGCCGCGAGCACCCAACCAAGCACCGTGCGACCGAGCACAGGATGCAGCACCTTGGGCAGGTCGCTCTTCATGCGGGTGCCCTTGCCGGCAGCGAGGACGACGACTGCGAGTTCACGTGATTCGGACACGAGGACCTCTCGGAGACGGGGAGGGAAATCAGGAAAACTGGGGCGGGAGGATTCGAACCTCCGATCGCGGGACCAAAACCCGCTGCCTTACCACTTGGCCACGCCCCACTGCACAGATGATCTTACAGGTCGCGCCTTCAGGGGGCAGTGAGCCATGCCACTCGCAGCCAGCAGCCGGGAACTGCGTGGCGCGCGACGGCTTCGTACGCAAGGCGTTCTTCCTTGGATCGGATCGGCACTGCAACCGTCGCGCCGCTACCGCATACGAGGGGAATTCCGCCGGCGTCCTCGAACGCGACGACGAGCCGATCGAGTTCGGCGCAGGCGGCGCGGGCCGGCGCGGCGAGGTCGTTGCGACGACGCGGCGCGCGCGCCAACGATCGCGCTTCTTCAGCGGTTGCGGGAAGCGGTTCGACACGGCTCGAGTCGTGGCCCCCGTACACGTGCGCCGTGGACTGGTGCACGTTCGGGAACGCGAGCAGGAACGCTCGTGGCGGAAGCGGATCGATCGGCGCAATGCGCTCGCCGCGTCCCGTCGCGAACGCGGCCGCGCCAGGGCCGAGCAGGAAGAATGGCACGTCGCTGCCGATGGCGGCGGCGATTTCGAAGAGTTCGTCGCGAGGCAGCGTTGGTCCGAGCAGCGTCCACACCGCGAGCAACGCGGCCGCGGCGTCGCTGGATCCGCCGCCAAGGCCGCCGCCGATCGGGATCTCCTTCTCGATCGTGATCCACACGCGCGCGCCGGTCTCGACGCGGCGAAGCAGCTCGGTCACGGCACGCGTGACGAGGGTGTCGCCGCCGGGAACGCCGGGCGCTTCCACGAGCACGTCGATCGCGTCGCTGTCCCACAGCTCGATGTCCACGTCGATGCGATCGGCGAGGTCGAGCGTCTGCATCACGGTGGCGACCTCGTGGAAACCATCGTCGCGCCGCGCGCCCACGGCGAGCATCAGGTTGAGCTTCGCGGGCGCGAGCACCGTCGCGCGCAGCGTTCCCTCGTGCTCGACGTGATCGATGCCCGCGCTGCCGATCACGATTCGTCCTGCTTCCCCGAGAGACGCTCGAACAACGCCACGAAGCGCCCTGGCGACACCTGCTCCGGGCGCGCGGCGGGCGGCAGGTCGACCGCGGCGAGCGCCGCGACGGTGGCGTCACGTGGCGCCACTCCGCTGGTCTGCAAATTGTTCGCGAGGGTCTTTCGACGATGCTGGAACGCCTGTTTGAGGAACGCGGCGTATCCGGGCACGACGTCGTCGTCGATCAGCGCGTCGTCGCCGGTGCGACGATCAAAAGCCACGAGCACGCTGTCCACGTTCGGCGGCGGGGCGAACACATGGCGCGACACCTTGTGCGTGGCAGTGCGCGTGCAGGTCGTGCGAAGCAGCGCGCTGAGCGCGTTGTAGCCCTTCGACCCTTCGGGCGCGAAGAACCGATCGCCGACCTCCTTCTGCACCATCACGCAGTAAGTGGTCAGGCACGGCGCGTGCTGCACCGCCTCCGCGACGATCGGCGCGGCGACGTGATATGGCAAGTTGGACACGAGCTTGGCGGGGACGGGATCGAGCGTCGCGGGATCGATGGTGGTGGCGTCCGCCCAATGGATCGTGACGTTCGAGAGGTCGGCCTGCATCGCGGCGATCGGCTCGGCGAGGCGGCCGTCCATCTCCACCCCATGCACGTGGCGCACGCGGCGCGCGAGAAAGTCGGTGAGCACGCCCACGCCCACGCCGGGCTCGTAGCACACGTCGTCGGGTTGCAAGTTCGCCATGCGCTCGATCACGCGCAGGACATTGTCATCGGTCAGGAAGTGCTGGCCGAGATTCGTGTCGGGCGTCAGGCCGAAACGGCGCAGCTGGTCGAGCGTGAGCTGTGCCATGCGTCACACGCTGGCCGTCGCGGGCTTCCACCCGAACACGCGATGCGCGTTCGCTTCGGTGGCGGCGCGAGCTTCGTCGAACGAGATGCCGCGCGCGTCGGCAACCGTCTGCAGGGTGTGCTGGACGAACGCCGGCTCGTTGCGTTTGCCTCGGTGGGGGATCGGCGAGAGGTAGGGCGCGTCGGTTTCCACCATGATTCGATCGAGCGGGATCGCGGCGGCCGCGTCGCGCAAGTCCTGCGCGCTCGGATAGGTGACGTTGCCGGCGAACGAGCAGATCCAGTTCGGATGGTCGAGCACGACCGCGAGATGCTCCGGCGCACTGAGCGCGAAGCAGTGCAGGATCACTTGGAGGTCGGCCGCGCAGGAGTCGAGCGCGGCGAGAGTGTGCCGCTCGGCGGCGCGCGAGTGGATCACGAGCGGTTTGTCGAGTTCGCGTGCGAGCGCGCACTGCAGTTCGAACGCGGGCATCTGTTGCTCGAGCGTGCCACAGTCGTGATGCTGGTCGAAGCCGGTCTCGCCGATCGCGACCACGAGCGGATCGCGCGCGAGTTCGGCGATCTCGCCGAACGTGGACGTGTCGAACTCGGCGGCGCTGAGCGGGTGCACGCCGGCGGCGACGCGCACAACGTCTTGGTGTGCGCCCGCGATCTCGAGCGTGCGCCGAATCGATTCGGCGCCGCATCCCACCGACACCATCCCGCGCACGCCAACGGCGACGGCGCGCTCGATCCACTCGGCCGGATCATCGGCATAGTCGAGGTGCGTGTGGGAGTCGATCACGCAGCGAACTCTACCGCGTTCCCCGCCCTCCGCTGGGCGTCAGGCAGGCGCGGTGGTTTCCAGCCGTGGGAACATCGGCTCGGGCTTCGTCACCGAGCACCCGTTGGCGATGCCCCAGTTCCAGTCGGCGAGCCCGGCAGGGTCCATGCCGAACGCCGCGACGACCTTCCCGGCCGTGGTCGGCATCACCGGCGAGAGCGCGTACGCCACCGCGCACAGCCCCTCTGCGAGCTCGCCGAGCGTCGCGTCGAGCAGCAGGTGCTGGGACTCGTCCTTCGCGAGCTTCCAGGGTGCGCGCTCCTCCACCATCCGGTTGAGGTCGCGCACGTAGCTCCACACGATCTCGAGCGCGCCCGAGTAGTCGTAGCTGCCCATCGCGGTCTTCCAGCGCTCGACCATCATCGCCGCCTGCGTGGCGCTCTCCACGCCGCTCGGCACCTCCGGCACCTGCGCGACGCCCGCTTCGTCGCCCTTGTACTTCACGAGCATCGCCGCGGTCCGGCTCACGAGGTTGCCCAGGTCGTTCGCCAGCTCGGTGTCGTAGCGCCGCTCGAAGCCCTCCTGCGACACGCCGCCGTCCTGGCCGAACTGCACCTCGCGCAGCAGGTAGAAGCGCAGTGGATCGGGGCCGTGCTGCTCGATGATCGGGAACGGGTCGAGCGCGTTGCCCATCGATTTGCCCATCTTGTCGCCACCCACCGTGAGGTAGCCGTGGATGAACAGCAGCGGCGGCAGCTCCATCCCTACGCTCATCAGGAACGCGGGCCAGTACACCGCGTGGAACTTGAGGATGTCCTTCGCGAGCATCTGCACGGTGGGCGGCCAAAAGCGCGGCGTGAGGTCCTCCCCCTCGCGCGCGAAGGTGAGCGCGCTCGCGTAGTTGAACAGCGCGTCGATCCACACGTAGAACACCTGCGCGTCGTCCCACGGCACGGGGATGCCCCAGCTGATCGACGAGCGGCTGATCGACAGGTCCTCGAGCTGATCGATCAGGGCGAGCGCCTCGTTGTAGCGCGACTTCGGCTGGATCCAGTCGGGGTGCGCCTTGAAGTGCTCGAGCAGGCGCTCCTTGTAGGCGCTCAGCTTGAAGAACCAGTTGGTCTCCTCCATGTGCTCGACCGCGCGCTTGTGGATCGGGCAGGTGTTGCCCTCGGCGAGCTCGTCCTCGGTGTAGTAGCGCTCGCAGCCGGTGCAGTACCAGCCCGAGTAGGTGCCCTTGTAGATGTCGCCCTGCTCGTACATCTTCGTGGCCAACCCCTGCACGAACGCCTTGTGGCGAGGATCGGTGGTGCGGACGAAGAAGTCGTTGTTGGCGTCGAGCAGCGGCAGCAGGTCCTGGAAGCGCCTGGAGATGCGGTCGGTAAACGCCTGCGGATCCTCGCCGGCCTCCGCCGCAGCCTCGGCGATCTTCGCGCCGTGCTCGTCGGTGCCGGTGAGAAAGAACGCGTCCTTGCCCATGAGCCGCGCAAAGCGAGTGGCGACATCGGCAGCAATCGAGGTGTACGCATGCCCCAAGTGCGGCTGCGAGTTGGGGTAGTAGATCGGCGTGGTGACGTAGAACGTGTCGGCGGTGCTCATGCCGGGATTCTACGCGGCATGGTTCGCGAGCTGGTCGCGCGTCCACTCGACGACGCGTTCGGCGTCCGCACGATCGAACTCGCCCGACGACCATCGCGCCGTGTCGAGAATCTCGACCGTTCCGAGCACGCCTTCGGGAGTCACGAACGCGATCACGCTGTCCGGAAGGTCGATCGCGCGCTTGCCGGTCACGGGCTCGATCACGATGAGCGCAGTATTGGTCGTGTGGTCCCAGGCGATGTTCATGCGAGAAATGCAGTGACGATCTCGACGCCGTCGTGCTCGAGCACGACGCGCACGGTCACCGTCTCCATTGTATCGGGCCGGACGAACTCTCGAACCCATACGAGCCGACCGACGTTGGCACGATGGGCGAAGCCTCCCAACATGTGGGTGGTTCCGGCGATCTCGGCGAACAGGTATCGCAGAAAGCAACGATCCGGATCCCCCAGGACGCCATCGATCAGATGCGGACTTGGCCTGCGATCCCACGGAGCCATGTCGCGGTGCGCGCGTTCCCACAGCTCGTTCCATTCGTCGAACGTCATCCGGACACGGTCGCGGGCGGACGAGGTTCTACGTCATGCGATGACGCCGCGTCGCAAACGTCGTCGTCCGCGATTTGCTCCGCGAATGGCATCGGCGGCGGCAGCCGCGGTGGCGATGCTCGCCGCGGGAGCATCGGAGCAAGCGGCGCGTGGACGACGACGCGATTGCGCACAGGCGTTCGCCGACCACGACGACGTCGACGCCACAGCAGCAGCCCCAACGCGCCGCCCGTCATGCCAACGCCGACAATCATCGGGATTCGCGATCGACGCGCATCGTCGGATTGGTCCTCGTCGCGCTGATCGGCGGGATCCATGCTTCGCATGCGAACGGCTCCGGCTTGGTCATCGCTCGGTCGGCGAGCGCGCACTGAGGTTTGCACCGCCGCCCCGTACACCCGGGCGTCGTCGCTCCGAGCACCTGGACGCCCGTCGATGCGAGTCGCGGTGTCGACATCGATCGACGCTTCGTGCGCACCGACCACGCCATGCGACCCACTCGACGAGGCTATGTCGACCGCCGTTCCAAAGAACGAGTTGGACGCGTTCTCGTTCGCAACCCGGACTGGCGTCGAACCAAGCGTCGAACCAATCGACACGGCGACGCCGCGCTCATAGTTCCCGTGCCGCTCGATTCCCGCCGACCGAACACGACCTACAACGAATGCGCGCACCGAGTCCGCGAACCGCTGCACCCGAGACATGCCAACGCCACGCGAGTTCGGGGACGCGACCGATGCCGACGCGGCCGACGTCGCCCCTTCCGCCTCCGCCGTTCCCCTGATCGCGTCTCGAAGTCGACGCGACATCCCATCCGCGACCGTGCCGCCAGCGCTGCGATCGGCCGCGCCGGCCCCGTGCGAGTTCGCAGCCGCCCGTTTGCGCACGACCACCGGCAGATACCGAGAGCGTCGATCCGGGTCGTACACGCCGACGTGCACGAACATTCCGTGCCCCAGCGAATCGCCTGCGGCCACGCCCGATCCAACTCGGACCGTTCGTGCCTCGACCCCTGTGAACGTCACCACCACAGCTTCCCCGTCCACAGCCGCGTCGAGCGTGACCACGCCCCGCCCCGCCACCGTGCCCGCGAATCGGACTTGCCCCGCGACCGGCGAACGCACCACGCCGCCCATGGCGACCGCGTCGACGCCGCGATTCCATCCCCCCTCGAAGCGTCGCGACTCCTGATACCGATAACCGCGAACCTGCGTGTACTGGGTTGGGTCGAGTTCCAACACCGTCGCACCGGCCGCCAGTCCAGCCCACATGGCCTGGAACAGGAAGATCGCTGCGAGCACGGCGAGGAATCGATGCATGCCGGCATCGTGTCGCACCAAGTGTCACGCGTTGCGCGCACTTTGTGACAACAGTGCAACGAAAGACGCACGAGAATGTCACGGCGACGATTCGTCGTCCGCGACGAGCGAGTCGTACAACGCCCGCGTGCGACCACCGACGTAGTCGCTCGCGATCCGAGCGGCGTCCTTCGTTCGCAGCCCGGCCCGCACCATCGCACGCGCCAACTCGCGCGCCGCGCGCGGCGCATCGTCATCACCATCGGGCAGGTCCGTGATCGCGTCGAACACCAGCACGATCTCGCCACGGACGGGTTCCTCGAGCGCGTCCAACGCCTGCGCCGCCGTGCCACGAACGATCTGCTCATGCACCTTCGTCAGCTCGCGACACACCGTGACGACGCGCTCCGGTTGCAGAGCCGCCACCACATCCAGCGAACGACGCACACGCCGTGGCGACTCGAGCGCGACCACTACTTCACGCTCGTGCGCGCGCGCGAGTGTTTCGATCTCGCCGTCGCTGCGCGGCAGGAACCCGACGAATCGGAAACCCGATGCCATACCGGCCGCGCCAGACACCGACACCGCCGCCGCGACCGCGCTCGCGCCAGGCACGACGCGCACGACGATCCCCGCGGCATGCGCGGCGCGAACCAAAGCCGTTCCTGGGTCGCTCACCGCTGGCGTGCCCGCATCGCTCACGAGCGCCACGTCCTTCCCCGCCAACAGCAGCGCCACCACCCCGTCCGCGCTGGCGCGCTCGTTGTGCTCGTGATGGGCGAGCAGTCGCACGCCGTCTCGCCGAACGCCCAACGCTTCCAACAACAGTCCCGTCACACGCGTGTCCTCGCACGCGATCGCGTCGACCGAGCCGAGCACCTCGCGCAGGCGCGCGCTCGCATCGGCGGCGTTGCCGATCGGCGCCGCGCACACGTGCAAGGTGCCCGCCACCGTGTCAGACCGCCGCTTCGATCCGGTCGGCCAAACCATCCCGCGCCATCAACGCCGCGCCCACCATCCCGGCGTCCGGTCCGAACGTGGCTGGCACGATCTGCACGTACTCGTTTCCAGGCGCGAGCGCGCGTTCCACGACCACGCGTTGCGCGGACGGCAGGACGATGTCGAGCACAGGCGTCAATCCGCCACCAACCGCGATCAGTCCCGGGTTGAAGATGTTGACGAAGTTCGCGAGCGCGACGCCCAGTTTCTCGCCGAGCCGCTCGAGCATCGCCGTGCATGCCGCGTCGCCTTGCTGCGCGAGCCCACATACCGTTTCCCCGCGCGCCGGCTCGCCCGCGGCGACCGCACGCCCGAGCGGCGACTCCGGGTTCGCCGCCGCGTACGCCGCCGCGTCTCGTGCGAGGGCGCTGCCGCTCGCGAACGTCTCGATGCAGCCCACGCCGGGGCAATTCGGCGCCACGCACGGCGGTCCGTCGTGATCGATCGACATGTGCCCGAGCTCGGCGCCCGCGCCGATCGCGCCGCGCACGATTCGTCCACCGGCGATGATCCCCCCGCCGAAGCCGGTACCGAGCGTCACCATGATCAGGTCGTCGGTCACGCCCGCGCCCGCGCCGAGCCGTTGCTCGGCGAGCGCGGCCACGTTCGCGTCGTTGTCCACGAACGCCGCGAGGCCGGTGCGCTCGTTCAGCAGGTCGCGGATCGGCAGGTCGGCGATCGGCAGGTTCGCCGCCATCACCGCGGTGCCGGTGCGCTGATCGATCGTGGTGGGCACGCCGAACCCCACCGCGTCCACCGTTTCCTCTGCACGCTCTGCAAGCGAATTCACCGTTCCCACGAGCGAGTCGACGAGACGCTGCGTGTCGAAACCCACCACTTCAACGCGCTCGCGCGCGACAAGCCGATCGTCCGCGTCGAACAGCCCGGCCATCAGCTTCGTGCCACCGAGATCCACGCCGATCACCGCGCCGAGCGACTCGCTTCGTGAACCGCTTGCTTCCATTGGGATACCTATACTTTCTTGCAGTGCCAACGAGCGAGAAACCATATCGCGTCTACCGCCAGCCCCGGCGGATCAAGGGCGACGGATCGATCCCGTGGGACAATTCCACCGATCCGAAGCGTCGCGGTCCGCGTCATGCCGGCGCGGGGCGTCGCGTGCTGCGCTTCGTCAGGCGCGCCGTGTTCATCGCGTTCGCGATCGCCGTCGTGTGGAGCGCAATCGCGTTCGTGTCCTTTCGCAGCGCGGTCAAGGACGCGAACGAACGGGTCCCGGAATCAGCGCGACGCCAGCTCGCTCCGGCGAATGGTCCCGCGATCGCCGCGTCCCACGTGATCATGCTTGTGGGCGCGGACACGTCCACCTACCGCAAGCGCACGCTCGGCGAGAAAGGCGGGCGCGCCGACACGCTGATGCTGATGCGCGTGGACGTTCCCAGTCGAACTGTGTCAATGCTGTCGATCCCTCGCGACTTGTACGTGGACATTCCCGGCTACGGCACCGCGAAAATCAACGAAGCGTACGCCAATGGTGGCCTGGCGCTGTCGATCAAGACGGTGCACGAGCTTACTGGCGTGGACATCAATCACGTCGCCCAAGTCGACTTCGACGGGTTCAAGGACGTGATCGACGCGCTTGGTGGCATCACGATCGACAACCCATATCTGGTCCGCTCCGGTCCCGAGGGTTTCGACGGCAAGCATTGGACGTTCGCGAAGGGCGAGCTGCACCTCACCGGGCGTCGTGCGCTCGCGTATGCGCGCATCCGCAAGGTGGACTCCGAGACGCTGCACTACAACGAACAGGAAGCCACCGATCTCGGCCGAGCGCGACGCCAGCAACGCGTGATCGACGCGATGGTCGCCAAGCTCGCGTCGACCAATTCGTTCCTGCACCCGCGAGACGTGCCAAAGGCGGTCGTGGGAGCGATGGCCACCGACATCAGCGCGACGCAGATGATCAGCTTCGCGTTCGGCAAATGGTGGGCGAAGCCCGAGAACAACCTGCGCTGCCGGCTCGGCGGCGACCAGGAAGGCGACAACCTCTTGCCCGACTCGGACAATCGCGCGGTCGTCCGCATGTTCATGGGCAAGCAGGCGCCCGTGCCGCCGGACAGCGCGCTCGCGCCGGGTTGCGTGCGCGAATCGAGCGACGCAGGCTGAAGCGCAGGGTCAGCCGCGCGGCAGCTCGACCCACTGGTCGAGGCAATCGCCGCGGCTCACCAACACGTCGCCTTCCACGATTCCACGCACGGACTCGTCGACGAAGGCGTATCCAGCCTCGCCGTGCTCGGCCAGATGCAGCGACTGCCCACACCATGGAAAATCGAGTGCGATGGTGTACAGGTAGAGACGATCGCGATCGTCGCAGATCGCGATGGCGCCCCCGGCCTGTGCCGACAGCTCGCGGGCCGCGGCCACCGCTTCGGTCCACGTGCCGTACCCGGTCGCGCTCCCCACGAGCGTGCCTGCGGTGAGCGCGAACGTTCCGCACGGATTCCACGGTGGGGAACTCGCGATCGCGAATTGGTGGCCGGAGAAATCGCGAACTGGCCCTGGTGGAATTGGGGCCGGCGGCGGTGGCGGACCCGTTCGTGGGGACGGGCATGGGCACACGGCGTTGGGGGCGATCGGAAATACCAGCATCGCGCCGGTTCTCACCACGCACGGACAGCTCGACACGCCGCTTCGACCCTCGAACCGACAGCTCCTACCGGAAACTACACGACACTTCGACGAACGAAGAGTTCAATCACGTAGATTCATGAGCCGTGGGAGCGGACGAATTGGTGTGGCTCGCGATTGCGGGCGCCGCGATCGCGTGCATCGTCGCAATCGGATGCGCGATCGCAGCGGCATGGATGTCGCACCCCAAGCAACCCGTCGTGTCCTCCGCCCAGATCGTGCCGTCGTTGCCACAGCCCACGATCGTCGTGCAGATGCCGCAGCCACTCGTTCCCGCAACGTTCGTGCAGCAGAGCAGCGACACGAGCGATCCGATCGTGCTCACCGGAAACTATCCGCGGCTCGGCAACGCGCTCGGCGCATGGCTGCAATCGGAGCAGGACCCGATCGAACGCACGCGCATCGCGCGCGACTTGGGCACCGTCGGCGGCGCCGATGCCGCTCGGTCGCTGCTGGACGGCGTGCGAAGCGGCGCGATCTCCCCCACGGTTGCGGCGGATCACCTTGCGCGCGGCGGTTTCGAGGCCGGCATCGCCGTGGCGGCGGCATTGCGCGACCCAGAGCCCCGAGTGCGCGCGCTCGCGAACGCGATCGTGTCGCGGTGCACGCCCGTCGAACCGCTCGAGCTTCCATCGGTCGTCTCGCGCCCGATGCCGCAGGTGCCCCGCCCGCCACGAGAAGGCAACTGAGCCATGAGTCCGCACCTGCTCGAAGTGACGCAAGCGATCGTCGTCTGCTTCTTCGTGGTGTTTTCGATCGGTTACACCATGCTGTTGGTGAGCGCCGTGCGTTCCGCGCGATGGGAGTTCGCCGCCGCCCGACGCCGCACCTACGGCATCGAACAGCTGATCGCGTCGCCGCATCAACCGCTGGTGACGATCATCGTGCCGGCCCATCAGGAGGAAGCGTCGATCATCCCAAGCGTGCGGTCACTGCTCGGGCAACGATGGTCGAACCTCGAGGTGATCGTCGTCCCCAACGGCTGCACCGACCGAACAATGGAGCTGCTCGCCACGCACTTCATGCTCGCCCCCACTCCAGAGCTGCTCGAACGCCCGCAGGGCGCGCGCGGACGAATTCTCGGCACGTATCGAAGCACGAGCGATCCGCGGTTGCGCGTGATCGCGACGAGCGGCGGCGGAAAAGCCGACGCGATGAACTGCGCGCTCGAACGCGCCAACGGCGAACTGTGCCTGCTCGTGGACGCCGATTCGCTGCTCGCCCCCCACGCGGTCGCGCGAGCTGCACTTCCGTTCGTGGAGCGCGGCGAACAAGTGGCGGGAGTCAGCGCGTCGATTCGTGTGCTCAACGGCGCGCGCATCGCCGACGACGGAACCGTCGAAGCGGCGCTGCCCGCGTCGCGGCTCGCACGCATGCAACTCGTCGAATACGCGCGGGCGTTTCACATCGGTCGCGCAGGGTGGGCGTCGCTCGGGGCGCTTCCCGTCGTGAGCGGCGCGTTCGGAATGTTCCGCACCAGTGTCCTTCGTGCGGCTGGCGGTCTCGACACCACCACGGTCGGCGAAGATCTCGAACTCGTCCTGCGACTGCACGCGAACGTGCGTCGCAACGGTCGCCGGCCCGAACTCGTGTTCATCGCCGAACCCTTGTGCTGGACCGAAGTTCCCGAGGACATCCCGTCGCTGCGTGCGCAGCGAATCCGCTGGCATCGTGGACTGATCGAATCGGTGCAGCGTCACGGCGACGTGATGCTCAACGCTCGTCACGGCGCCGTGGGGATGCTGTCGCTGCCGTTCCTCGGGCTGTTCGAGTTGCTCGCGCCGCTCGTGGAGCTGCTCGGGCTCGCTGCGCTCCTGCTCGCGGCGGCGTCGGGCGCGCTCGCATGGCCGGTCGTGATCTCGCTGGGCCTGTTCGCGATCCTGTTCGGCATGGCGCTCAGCATGGGCGCGGTGTTGCTCGAACAGGTGTGGGGACGAGGATTTGTCAGTCGCCCCCGCGACATGTCGAAGATCGTCGCGGCGGCGTTCTTCGAGCAGTTCGGACACCGCCAACGCACCGCCGCATGGCGCCTGCGTGGCCTCGTGGCGGGACTGCGCGCCGCGCGATCGAGCGGTCATGCCAGCACCGAATCGGCGTGGGGCGAGATGCATCACCGCGGCGCCCGTTCGGTAACAGGCGGCTAACGGCCATCCATCCGCAATTTCCGCGAACAGTCGGGACAAATTGCGGGTGGGTGGCGGAATGTTGGTTGTTGGTCAGTCGAGCGACGGGAGCACGTGCTGCACGCTCGTCAGTCCCATGAGCGCCGAGAGTGGTGCCTCGACCTCGTCCGGAGTCGCGCGAAGGGTCGATCGTCCCACCTCTGGCGCGTTCGTCTCAGTTGGGGCGATCATCGCCGCGATCGCGTTGCGCACGCTCGTGAGCTTGTCCAAGAACGACGCGTGGCTCGGGATCGCGACGAGGTTCGGGTGGTCGGCGTACAGCGAATAGATGCGCTGGTCCAGGTCGATCGCCAGTTCGCGGTCTTCCGTGCGCACGTCCATGTCGCGTTCGTATCCGGCAGGCAGCATCGCGGCTGTGTGCATGAACACGATCGCGTCGTACCTGCCGAGTTCGCGTTCGCGAGTCGTTCCATGCGCGCGAAAGAACGCGTCGGGTCCATCCGGCCAATACGCAGCTCCGTCCACTGTGGCGCGATCGCACAGCTGCACGCGATCGGGATGTTGCAGCGCGGTTGCTTGCTCGAGCGATCGCTGGACATTGAAGATCGCGCGCTGGGCGACTTGCACGCCGCGATCGGTCTCGGGGCGTGGCAACCCGCCCTTGTACAGCAAGGTCGCGCTTTCCGGCAGCACCCACAGCTCGTCCACGAATTCACGCGCGAGGAATGACGCCGCGGTCGACTTGCCACTTCCGGGTCCACCCGTGAGGACGATTCTTCGCATTCGCGGTCCGCGAGCGAAATCGCCCTCGTGCTCGAACGCAGCGTTGGTTCGACGATAGCGACGACGGTTGAGCAGGCGACTGGGATCGACGAACGTCATGCAGGAATCGTTGCGCACTGCGCCAACGTGTTCGAGCCGTCAGCCGTGGCCGTGGCCGAGTGTGCCACGCCCCTTGGCCTCTGTTCCATGGGCCGCCGGGAATTCCCTCGCCATCGTTGACGTGTTGTCTCACCACGCCACAAAACGTCGGTTTGGGGGGGCCGCCAATGGCGCGCGTGCTTCCTGACGTTTTGTGGCATGGTGCAACAAAACGGGTTCATCTGCCAGATGAGTGCGTTCGTTGAGTTGCAGGTGCGCGTTCACTGCGTCTGGAATTGCGCCCTACTGGAGCCGAATGCCGGACGTAGTGGCTGTCTTGTGCCGGCAGACCGGTGTATTGCACGTGTTTGCCGTCACCAGACGACGAACCGCTCGCCGCACGACATGGAATTCATCTCATGAACCAGTTGAGCACCGCCGCGAATCACGAACCGCTACGATCGCGCACGCCGTACTTGGCGGAATCGGCCTCCGTGCTCGCCGCGCGACGAATCGACGCGCGAAACTCGCGCAATCCCGGCGCGTCCTCGCCAATCGCCGGCTGCGCTCGACGTGGTCGCGGCACCGCGGCCGAGTCGAACGTGGATTCGATGCGTTCCAATCGTTGCTGCGCATCCAATGTCTTCGGCAGTTCGCCATGCTCCGCGACGCTCGGACCGATGCCCGGACCGATCAGCCACCACGCGACGTACACGACGCCGGGCAAGAGCAACGCGATTCGGATCAGCCAATCGATCTCGCCGTCCGGGCGGCCGAGCGTTGCAAGCGCGATCACGCCAGCGACGATTCCCACCACCGCGCCCCACGCGAACACTCGTCGCGTAGATTTTGCTCGTCGATCCGTGTCGGAGAAGCGCATCACTGAACGTCGAGTACCCGCCTTGCGCGATCGCTATGCGTCTCCTGTCGCACGGCGATTCGATGCCCGATAGGATCGCGTGCGGTCGCACGAGAAGCTGGAGGGACGATGACCACCGCCGAATCCACCGCGCTGCGGCGCAACGAGCCGAGCGACCTGCCCATTTCGGCAGTGGTCGACGGAGCTCGAGCCGTCACGATCGACGAGGTTGGCGCCGTGCAGCGCGCCGCCGCGATGACCACGCGCTCGATCAAGACCGACGCGAAGCTGTGGGGCCTGGACCTCGCGATCCGCACCATGGACCTCACCACGCTCGAGGGCGCCGACACGCCCGGCAAGGTGCGCGCGATCAGCGCGAAGGCGATGCGCCCTGATCCGAGCGATCCGAGCATCCCGTCGGTGGCAGCGGTATGCGTGTATCCGAACATGGTGCCCGTGGCCAGGCGTGCGCTCGAGGGCTCGGGCGTGCACGTGGCGTCGGTGGCGACGGGCTTCCCGTCCGGCCAGGTGCCGTTCAGCGCGAAGCTCGACGACGTGCGCGCGGCGGTGGACGCCGGCGCCGACGAGATCGACATGGTGATCGACCGCGGCGCGTTCCTGCGCGGCGACTACGCCACCGTGTACGAGGAGGTCAAGCGCATCCGCGAGGCGTGCGGCGACGCGCACCTGAAGGTGATCCTCGAGACCGGCGAGCTCGGCACGTACGACAACGTGCGCGCCGCCAGCTGGATCTCGATGCTCGGCGGCGCGGACTTCATCAAGACGAGCACCGGCAAGATCGGCTCGGCGGCAACCCTGCCGGTGACGCTGGTGATGCTCGACGCGATCCGTGACTACTGGGACCTCACCGGCATCAAGGTCGGCATGAAGCCCGCGGGCGGCATCCGCACCGCCAAGCAGTCGCTGCAGTACCTCGTGCTGCTCAACGAGACGCTCGGCCTCGAGTGGATGCGCCCGGAGCTGTGGCGCTTCGGCGCGTCGAGCCTGCTCAACGACGTGCTCATGCAGCTGCGCAAGCAGGCGACCGGCGCCTATCAGGGCAGCGATTACTTCACCATCGATTGATCCGAAGGACGACGATCACCATGGCCACCAAGCCCAACAAGTCCGCTGCCAAGCCGGGCGCGACCCGCTCGACGAAGGTGAACCCGCCGAAGGTGCGCGCCGGCAAGGCCGGTCCCGACCGCTGGGACTACGCACCTGCGCCCGAGAGCACGAAGATCGTGCAGCTGCGCGATCGCTACGAGCTCTACATCGACGGTGAGTGGGTGAAGCCGGCATCGAAGAAGTACTTCGATACGGCGAGCCCCGCCACGCTGAAGGTGCTCTCCTCCGTGGCCGAGGCCAATGCCAAGGACGTGGATCGCGCGGTCGCCGCCGCACGCCGCGCGTTCGAGACCGATTGGTCCAGGCGTTCCGGCGCCGAACGCGGACGGTTCCTGTTCCGCATCGCGCGGATCCTGCAGGAGCGCGCCCGCGAGTTCGCGGTGCTCGAGTCGATGGACGGCGGCAAGCCGATCAAGGAGAGCCGCGACATCGACGTGCCGCTCGCCGCGGCGCACTTCTTCTACTACGCCGGCTGGGCAGACAAGCTCGAGTACGCCTTCCCCGGCCGCACGGTTCGCCCGCGCGGCGTGGCGGCGCAGGTGATCCCGTGGAACTTCCCGCTGCTGATGCTCGCGTGGAAGGTCGCGCCCGCGCTCGCCGCGGGCAACACGGTGGTGCTCAAGCCGGCGGAGACCACGCCGCTCAGCGCGCTGCTGCTGTGCGAGGTGCTCGAGCAGGCGGGCCTGCCCAAGGGCGTCGTGAACATCGTGACCGGAGCGGGCGACACCGGCGCATCCCTCGTCTCCCATCCGGACGTGGACAAGGTGGCGTTCACGGGCTCCACGAGCGTCGGCAAGCTGATCGCGCGCGCGGTCGCGGGCACCGACAAGTCGGTGACGCTCGAGCTCGGCGGCAAGGCCGCGAACATCGTGTTCGAGGACGCGCCGCTCGACCAGGCGGTCGAAGGCATCGTCAACGGCATCTACTTCAACCAGGGACACGTCTGCTGCGCCGGGTCGCGCCTGTTCGTGCAGGAGAGCGTGGCCGACCAGGTGCTCGCGAAGCTCAAGCGCCGCATGGAGACGCTGCGCGTGGGCGACCCGCTCGACAAGAACACCGACGTGGGCGCGATCAACTCCAAGGAGCAGCTGGACCGCATCACCGAGCTGGTGGGCAGCGGCATCGACGAGGGCACCGACGTGTGGCAGCCCTCGTGCGAGCTGCCGCGGCGCGGCTACTTCTTCCGCCCCACGGTGCTCACGGGCGTGAGCCAGTCGCATCGCGTGGCGAAGGAGGAGATCTTCGGGCCGGTGCTGAGCGTGCTCACCTTCCGCACCCCGCAGGAGGCGGTCGAGAAGGCGAACAACACGCCGTACGGCCTGAGCGCTGGCGTGTGGACCGACAAGGGCTCGCGCATCCTCAGCATGGTCGACCAGCTGCGCGCGGGCGTGGTGTGGGCCAACACCTACAACCGCTTCGATCCGACTTCGCCGTTCGGCGGTTACAAAGAATCCGGTTACGGGCGCGAGGGCGGCCTCCATGGTCTGGCCCCGTATCTTCACGTCGACTGACACACGAAGGACGACTGACACCATGGCTGCACAGACGAAGAAGACGGACCGGATGACGGTGCCGAAGACATACAAGCTCTACATCGGCGGCAAGTTCCCGCGCTCGGAGAGCGGGCGCACGTTCGAGCTGACCGACGCAAAGGGCGCGTTCTTGGCGAACGTCTCGCTTGCGTCGCGCAAGGACGCGCGCGAGGCCGTGGTGGCGGCGCGCAAGGCGTTCACGGGCTGGTCGGGCGCGACGGCATACAACCGCGGGCAGGTGCTGTACCGCATCGCCGAAGTGCTCGAGGGTCGACGCGCGCAGTTCGTGGACGAGCTGGTGGCGACTGGCTCGACGCGCCGCGCGGCGGCGGCCGAGCTCGACGCCACGATCGACACGTGGATCTACTACGCAGGCTTCAGCGACAAGTACTCGCAGGTGATCGGCTCGTCGAACCCGGTCGCGGCGCCGTACTTCAACTTCTCGCTGCCCGAGCCCACGGGCGTGGTGGCGATCGTGCCGCAGGATTCCCCCGGCTGGCGGCTGCGCGCGATCGCGGCGACGGTGGCCCCGGCGATCGTGGCCGGCAACACCACCGTGGTGGCGGTGCGCGAGGGCAACCCGCTCAGCGCGATCAGCTTCGCCGAGGTGCTCGCCACGAGCGACTTGCCCGGCGGCGTGGTGAATATCCTGACCGGCGACGTTTGCGAGTTCGTGCCGAACCTCGCGTCGCACATGGACGTGAACGCGATCGACATCGCCGGCTGCGTGGACGGCGAGTTCGCGCGCGAGATGGAGCTGCTCGCAGCGGAGAACCTCAAGCGCGTCGCGCGCCCGCGCGAGTTCGCCCGCAATCACGTGGGCTCGATCGACGACATCGCCCGCTGGACCGAGCTCAAGACGGTCTGGCACCCAATAGGGGTGTGAGGCGCCCCTCAGGCAAGTACAGCGGCGGGGGCCCCGAACCCGGAACCCCCGCCCTGCGTTTCGTGCAGTCCGCCCCGGCGCACCTCCGGAAACGATCTGCGGTCGGTCATGTCGCGCGGCGCACCTTCCGGCGACAGACGCGCGTCGCGCCCGCATAGCTAACCGCGGGCGGTGCGGCGAACCCGTGCGGCGCTACGCAGCGCGTGGCAAGTCGATCGCCACGTCGGCGGGCTTCGAGGATTCGAAGAACCACGACAGCAAGATCTGCACTTCGACCGTGCCGACCTGGTCGTGTTCCTCGTCGCGATGCTCGACGTGCTCGTCGTAACCGTTCATCTCAGACTCCATGGCGTCACGCATGTGACATCCCTCCGTGCCAGACAAGCCCGTTCCTGGCGGCGAAACTCTCGACGATGATCCGTCCGTCGACGAGGCGTGTATCGGCAGCGACCCGCAAATGATTGATAGTGCGTTGGTAATGATGCTGTGAATCGATGTGAACGTCGAATCGCCATGGTCGACGCTGCAACGAAACGCGTCCATCGTCCGAAAACGAGACAGGGGGTCCGTTCGCTGCGGACGAGGTTCGGTTTTCGGGGGGAAACCACATGTTCACGCGCATCGCACAGCGCGACGTGAAGCTGGTTTCGGCACTTTGCGTGCTCGTCGCGTCGCTGTGCTGCGCGTACACTGCCGGCGCAGCCACGCCGGCCAGCAACTACCGCATCGATTCGCTTCGATACTCGAGCGGCGCCGCCGTTGGCACCTGCCGCGGATGGGGCGCGGACGCCGACGATGCCGGGCACTTCTACATGGGGTGCCCGGTGATGCGCGATCTCGACGGCAACGGCACGGGCGACGTGCAAGCGCCCGCCCTCTACGAAATGGATTCCGCGGGGAAGGTGGTTCGCATCGGGTGGCTGCCAAGCGAGTACGCGTTCGACAACGGATATCCGATCCGGGACGTGGGCGTGTCGCCGGACGGAAAGTTCGCGTACGTGTCGGTCGGCCCGAACCTCGACAACCTCGGTCTGCATCCCGAACTCCACTACTCCACGGGGCAGCCACTGGCGAACGGCGCGACGGCCGGCTCGCTCCTGCGACTGGTTCGGCAAGCCGACGGCAGCTGGGCGCACGATCCGTCGTTCAAAGCCGGACCGTTCCTGATCGGCGGCAACTTCTGGGCGGTCCGTTACGTGGACGTCGACGCGTCGGGCCGCGTGTACGTCACCGTCAACAGCTACGTGTATGAAATCAGCCCCACCACGGGCCAGATCGTCAGCGCGTTCGGTGGCGCGATCACGGCGTACCCGGGCGGGCCGTGGGTCGAAGGGTTCGACAAGCCCGAAGGCCTCGCCGTCAGCGCGGACGGCAACACGATCTGG
Source organism: Thermoleophilia bacterium (assembly GCA_039811765.1). GTDB lineage: Bacteria > Actinomycetota > Thermoleophilia > Gaiellales > SKUG01 > JAGQUL01. Next base: position 25,841 of record JBDHZF010000014.1, read on the forward strand.
ATCGTGGACCAGCAGCACCAGATCGTCCAGAAGTGGCGTCGCGTCGGCGCGACCGACTGGACACGCGACACGTCGATCCTACTCGGCACGCCCGACGCGGTCGGCGACTACTGCGAAACGAGCGACCACTTCCAGTCGCCGTACGACGTGGGCGTCGACGCAGCGGGCGACGTGTACGTGCTGGACACGACCTGCCAACGGATCCAGCGCTTCACGTCCACGGGACGATTCGTGCAGACGGTCTGGTCCAACGCGGGCGGCGACGATTTCAACCACGGCTTCGGCGTGAACTGGCAGGGATCGATCGTGCTCCCAATCGAGGAAGACGTGCTGGTTCGCCTCGATCCCGCGTCGCGACCAACCGCCGCAGGTGGCGGCGCGACGCCCGCGGAGTCGCCCAAACGCTCCCAAGCGCAATTGCCCCTGCGCGCTCGCGCACGGATCGCAATCGCAGGTCGCGGATGCAGCCGGATCGCTCCCGCTCGACGCATCGGCACGAAGTACGTGCTGAAGGACCGCTGCGCGCGCCTGACCGGCCGGATCGTCGCGGTTCGAGGCGCGCGCATGTTTCGAGTGCGGATCACAACCAGTCAAGCCCGAGCGATCTACGCCAACGCCGTGGGACCCGTGAAGATCTGGGTCGTGGGCGACGCGCGAACGACGATGCGCGGAAAGCTGCGCGTTGGAGGAACCGCGACGATCGACGGCGCGCTCGTTGCCGAACGATCGGGCGTCGCGGTCTACGCCATGCCCGCCGATCGCGTCACGATTCGTTGACGCTCGCGCCAGCGGAGCGACGAGCCCCCGTGGGCTGCTGCGCCGACGTGGCGACGTAGCCACGCAGCTCGGAATCCCCGGCGAGGTAGACCCATTCGCCGTCGGTGACGAGTCCCGCGGTGCGGCCGGAGTCCGTGGACCAGCGCACCCGACCGGTCTTGATGTCGAGCCCGTACGTGGTTCCGCCCAGCGTGGAAAAGTAGACGACGTCGTCGATCACCGTTGCACTGCCCGCGACGCGATCGTCCGCCTCGAACTTCCACGCTTCGTCGCCAGTGCGAGCATCGAACGCGTAGAACGATCCGTCGTAGGAGCCGACGTACACACGCTGCTCGGCCACCGCCGGGGAGCCGTACACCCAGTCGCCAGTCGAGCTCACCCACTTGATTTCACCACTCTTCGCGCCGATCGCGTACACGCGACCATCGGTCGAACCGACGTACGCGCGGCCATACGCCAACGCGGGCGTGGAGAACAGCGATCCGCCGAAGGCGAATTCGCGACGTGTCTGCGTCTTTCGCAGCACGACGCCGTCGCTCGCGCGCACGGCATACAGGTTGCCGTCGTAGTTGCCCGCGTAGATCACGTTTCCAGACCGAGCGGGCGCGCCCTTGAATTCCGCGTCGCCGGTCGCGGTCCAAACGATGCGGTGCGTGCGGATGTCGACGCTGTAGAGGCGCCGGTCGTGGGATCCGAACACGATGCGACCATCCACGTGCAGCGGACTGCTCTCGATCGGGCCCTTCGTGGTGACCCGCCACGATTCGGTGCCGTCCTCCACCGAGAACGCTTGCATGACGCCCTCGCGAGTGCCGATGAACACGATGTCGTCGACCACCAGCGGCGCGCTCGACACCGGCCCTGCTGTTCGCGTGTCCCAGACCTCGTCGCCGGTGCTTCGATCGAGCATCGCCAAGCGACCTTCGGCGACTGGAACGAACACATGATCGCCCTTCACCGCGGGCGAGAACGGGATGTGGTCCTTCGAATCCCAGGTCCATTCGGGCGATTCGAACGGCGGTTCGATTCCCGTGCCGTGCACCGATCGATCGCGTGCCGCGCTTCGCCCCCACGTTGCCCACGAGAAGCGTCCCCCGTTCGCCGCACTGGACATGCCCGGAACGGCCGAGGCGACGTATTCGCTGGAGTCGCCGCGACGATCGCGCCCCGCGCCGTACCAGATCAAGCCCCCGATCAGCACGACGAGCACGAGCATGCCGATCGCGAACGACGCGATGCGCACGCCCGATGGCATGCGCAGTCCGAACGGTGGTCGTGGGGTGTTGTCGTACTTCACCACGTGCGCATTGTCGCACGCGATGCGGTCGCGATCGGTCAGGTGACGGCATCGGCGAGCGCGCGGAGCGCCGCCTTGACACCGTCGTTGTTGGCCGCTGCGCCACCGGCGTGCCCGAGCGCTTGCTGCGCAAGCAGGAACTCTGGGATCGATCCGGCCTTGCTGGCGAGCACTCGCAGCGTCTGCTGCTGTTCGTGCTGCAACGCAGCCTGCGCGGCCGTCTCGAAGGGCACGTTGCCGAACACGCCGGACGTGATGACGCGGTTCAGCCACGGATCTGGCACGCCGATGCCTCGCTTCACCGAATCGGCCACCGACATCAGGTCGAGCCTCGCGGCGATGCCGGCGCCGATCCCGGCGCCGTCGCCGACCAGCGCGCCGGAGGCAGCGAGCGCTCGCACCGCTTCGCCGTCCACTTTCCCGTTCTTCAAGAGGGACTTGAGGCCGTCCTTCGACAATCCAGCGAGCCCGTTGGCGTCGCCGATCAGCGACTTGATCTGCGACTCCACGGCCTTCTCTGCGCTGCGTCCCTTGGCGAAATGCCAGATCAGCGCGCCCACGCCGACCACGGCAGCGGCGATCACGATGCCCTTGATGATGCCTTCGGCCTGCGACGCCTGCGAGACGGCTACCGGCGCATTGGCGGTCGGCGTGCCCGAGGTCGTGCTGGTCGTATATCCCGTCGCGCTCGGAAGCTGGATGCCGGGGAACGCTTGTTGCAGGCCCATGCGCGCCGTGCCACGTGGATTGCCGACGAAGTCGTCCCAGCCTTCCGGGTTCTTCAAGATGTCGGTTTGGATGTACGAGTCGATCTGCGCTGCTGTGTAGTTCGCGTTGATCCAGGTCAGCACCTCGTCCGACGACCCCGCCGCGCGAAGCACTGCCACGTGCGACGCGGGCAGGTTCGGATAGTTCGCGTCCGGTTGGTCGAGCGCCGTGGTGTCCTGCGTGCCAGCTCCGGCCGACGAATCGGTGGTCGAGTTGGCGTTCGTGTTCGCAGTCGCATTCGTGTTCGACGACATGGCGTTCTCGAAGAGGCTGCGCGCGGAGCCAAGCCCGCTCACACCACTCGTCGTGCCGATCGTCGTCATCGTTCGTCCCTTGCAGTCCCACATCGGTGACGAAGTCGTCACCGTGAATCCGCGAATGTCCCGATCCGCGCGATCCGTCCTGCCCGCCTATCGGGAATCGGCGTCGGAACGTTGCAGCGCGGGCCACGCGGGCACGACTGCGGGTTCGATCGTCGCGAGGTCGATCTCGCCGATGGTGCGCGCGCCGGAGGCGAACGCGCTTGCCCGGTCGCGCCGAACCACGCGCCATGCGAGCGCACGCAGGCGCAGCGACAGCGCGAGCACGCGTCGAGTGCGTCGCGCGGCGGAGGCCCCTTCGCAGCGAGCCATGTACCGAACGTGGTTCGCGAGCTGCCGCTGGTAGAGCGTGCCCCATTGCGTACGCGCGGAGCCGCCGCCTACGTGCGTGGCTACCGCGCTCGGCTCCCAGGCGACGGTTCGGCCAGTGCGGGACATGCGTCGAAGCCAATCGACCTCTTCGCCATACATGAAGTACGCCTCGTCCATGAGCCCGACGGCGTCGACCGCGTCGCGCGGCACGAGCAGGCACGCGCCCGTGGCCCACTCGATCCGCTGCGCGCGATCGAGGTCCACCCCCGCCCCGTAGAACGCGTTGAACATGCGCGAGCGCGGGGCGATGCGGCGCACATAGAAGAACTCGGTCGCGTACCGCCACGTCGACGGAAATCCGCGCACGGAACGCTGCGGGGTGCCGTCCACGTTCTCCAGCGCGGGCGCCACCGCCGCAACCGTGCCGGTTGGTTCGGCGTCGAGCCGGTCGAGCATCGTTCGAAGCGCGCCCTCGTGCAGGAAACAGTCCGAGTTGAGCAACAAGAACGCCCGGCCCGACGCGTCGAGCATGCCAGCGTTGTTGCCGGCCGCCATGCCGCCGTTGCGACCGGTTTCCACCACGCGAACCGTCGGCCATGTGTCGCGAACATGTTCGGCTGTGCCATCGGTCGAAGCGTTGTCGACCACGATCAGTTCCAGATCGACCCCTGCGCCGCCCTCCCCCAGGACCCGTTCGATGCACGCGTCGACGAGATCGCGCGCATTCCAAGTGACGACGATGACGGAGACGTCGGGAGCCATGCACATCGCATCCTACGCGCGCGCGAGCGCGCGTCGTTCAAGCACTGGTCCGAATTCGCCGATGAACGCGCGATGGCCCACCTGCCCACAGGCCATGCGAACGCTCGTTCGCGCTCGATGCCGCTCGCGGCGCCCGTCGTGCTGCTCGCGTCTGCGATCTCGATCGGCTGGTTCGCTTTGCGCGACCTCGCCGACGGATCGCACCTGCGCGCCGCCGGCACGCTGGCGCTCGTCCTGCCCGCGCTGCTTGCCAGCTGGCTCGCGCTGGGCGTCTCGCGTCGATCGGACCTGCCACGACGAGACGTCACCGGCTGGCTCTTCGTCGGACTCGCCGCCGGGGCTGCGTCAGTCAGCTCGCTCGTGTTGTTGCTCCCGGACGACGCGATCACGAACGCGGCCACGCCGATGATCGGCACGATCGCCCAACTCGCGATGCTCGTCTGCGCGACGATCGGCGTGTTGCACTGGGTGCGGCGGCTCTCCCCCTCGGCCACGATGGGCACGGTGCTCGATCTGTTGTGCGTCGCCGCGCTCGCATACGTCGTCGCGTGGCGAACCGTGCTCTCAAGCGCGTTGCTCGGCACTGGCGGCGCAGGTGACATGATCGATCGAGTGGGGCTGCTCGCAACGCCAGCGCTCGGCACGCTGCTGCTGGTGGCTGTGGTGACGGTGCTGAGCCAGGTCGGACGCGAGAACATCCACGGCACCGAACTGCTCGCCACGTTCGGGCTCGGCGGGATCGTGGCCACCGAATTGGCGATGGTTCTGCAGGGCGTCGGACACGGCGGCGTGGACGAAGCATGGCGCGCGACCGTGCTCGACGCTGGGAGCGTGCCGGTGTCAGCGCTCGGATGGATGCTCGGCATCGCCGCGATCGGGTTCGCCGCCGCGCTGCGCCGAATCGCGCCGGTGCGCGGCGCGAACCTGCCGCTCATCGAACGCAGCACGACGTGGGAGCTGGTCGTGTCGTTGATCCCGTTCGCGCTCCTGGGCGTGGTGCTCACGACGATCGCGTCGATCCAAGTCTACGAGCACAGGATCGCGTCGCGCGGCCTGCTGGCCATGCTCGGCTCGCTCCTGCTGCTTCGTTGCACGCTGGTTGCCGCGGGCGCGATCCGATCTGCGCGAACATCGGACACGGATCACCTCACGAACGCGCTCAGCCATCGAGCATTCCAGGAGCGGCTGCCGCTCGACGTCGAGCTCGCGCTGGCGAACGACGACTCGATCGCGTTGATCGTGTTCGACGTGGACGATTTCGGTTTGCTCAACGATGCGTGTTCGCATGCCGAGGGCGACCGGTTCCTGCAGCAGATCTCGTGGATCGTTCGCCAGGAGCTGCTCAACGGCGAAGCGCTGTATCGCAACGGCGGCGACGAGTTCGCGATCGTCGTGCCCGGCGCCACCAAGCGCGAGGCGCACGAGCTCGCCGTGCGCGTGCGCGAGCTCATCTCGCGCCTGCGCGAGCGAGAGTCCGTGCAGCCAGCGCTGACGATGGCAATTGCGGCGCTGCCGGAAGACGCGCCGGACGTGAACGAGCTCGTGCAGGTTGCCAACGGCACGCTCTATTGGGCCAAGCTCAACAGCAAGGCGTCGATCACCTGCTACGACCCGGCCGTGGTGAAGACGCTCAGCGCCGAAGAGCGGCTCGAGATGTTGGAACGCACTGCGCGCCTGCGCGCCGTGCTGGCGCTCGCGCGAGCGCTCGACGCGCGCGACGCCTACACCGCGCGCCATTCCGAGAACGTCGCGCGCTACGCGGAAGCAATCGCGCAGGAACTCGGTTGGACGCCCGACCGAATCGAATTGCTGCGCACGGCCGGCATGCTGCACGACGTGGGCAAGATCGGCGTTCGCGACAGCACGCTTCGCAAGATCGAGCGACTGTCCGAATCGGAATGGCAGGAGATGCAGCAGCATCCGGAGCTTGGCGCGCGGATGATCGCGGGCGTCGCTCCGGACGAGATCGTGCCGTGGGTGATGAGCCACCACGAACGCGTCGACGGGGAGGGGTATCCGCATCAGCTCGCGGGCGATGCGATTCCGGATGGCGCGCGAGTGCTGGCCGTGGCCGACACGTTCGACGCGATGACGAGCAGCCGCTCGTATCGACCCGCGCTATCGCCGCTGCGGGCGATCGACGCGCTCGTGAGCGGCGCCGGCACCCAGTTCGACGGCGAAGTCGTTCGCGCGTTCTTGCGCGCGCTCAAGTCGCGGGCGATCGACGTGCACGAGGTGGAACGCGCCGCGCGCACGGCGCCTGCACAGCTGCAGCACGTGCCGGACGACGCGGACGTCGTCGCGATCGATCCGGAGTTCCGGCGAACCGCCGACGTGGTGGAACTGCCGCACGCAGCGTGAGCGTGCGCGGGCGCTGATCAGGCGGCACGATCTTCCGCGGACGAATCGTCGTCCGGGGCTGCATCGAGGTCCTCGACCAGCTGCAACCACGGTTCGCCTGGCGGCACGCTGCTGGGATCGCCGCCGGACGCCGGCAACGCCGTGCGGCCAATCGACCCGGCTCGACCCAAGAGCTCGTCGAGATCGTCATGCACGACAGGCTCGGGAAGCGCACGGAAGGTCATGCCGAACGCATGGCGCGACCACTCCACCATCAGCTGCTCGGCCACCGACGCGTCGAAGCCGCGCGCCAGCAGTTCCTCCCAGTAAGTCGATTGCAGCTCCGCGAGCACCTTCAATCGATCCTTGATCACCATGGCTTCGTGCAGGATCCTCAGCTCTTCGTCCATCAATGCTCCACTCGGCACGAGCGCGTCGAAACTGAACCCCGAAACGGGGTTCTTCGGCCGCTTGAGCAGGTCGCGACGGGTTGCCATGGTGGACGCGGTGTGGTTTCGGGCCTGTTCGTGAGACGAATTCCGCGTCGCGGGGCGAGCGGTTCGTCGTCTGGTGGCGGCAAACACGTGCAGAACACCGATCTGCCGGCACAAGACCGCCACTGCGTCCGCAGCTCGGCCCCGTAGGACGCAATTCCGGATCTTGTGGCACATATGTGGGGGAGCGGCGCCAATCCGGGCGTCGCGTGGGACCGCTTACGTGCTCGGCAGCGTGCGTTGTTGTGTCGAGGTGCGCTGAGCGTGTGGTGAAAGGTCGCCTGGGTGAACCTCGATCAGCGGCGGAGCGTCCCCGCGCCCAGCGCGAACCGCGTGCCCCCCCAAGCATCGGCCCACACACGTGGCGGAAGAACCCAAAATGGGTCGGATCCAGGTAGGCTCCTGCCGTCCGGGCGATTAGCTCAGCTGGGAGAGCACCTCGTTTAC
>JBDHZF010000015.1:0-32973 GCA_039811765.1 Thermoleophilia bacterium
GCGCCGCCCGCAGCCGCGCAGGCACCGTGTCGAACGCGAACGCCTGTTCGAGCGCCCATGCCGCGCTCAGGATCCGGTTCTCGCTGAATGCCGGGCCGATCAGCTGGAAGCCCACCGGCAACCCGCCCGCGAGGCCCGACGGGATCGAGATTCCCGGCAGCGCCGCGAGGTTCACCGGGATCGTGCAGATGTCGGACGCGTACATCGCGAGCGGGTCGTCCATTCGCTCGCCGATCCCGAACGCTGTGGTCGGCGAGGTCGGCCCCACCACCAGGTCGCAGTGCTCGAACACCTTCTCGAAGTCGCGCGCGATCAGCGTGCGTACCTTCTGCGCCTGCCCGTAGTAGGCGTCGTAGTAGCCGCTCGAGAGCGCGTACGTGCCGATCATGATGCGGCGCTGCACCTCCAGGCCGAAACCCTCCGCGCGCGTCGTGTCGTACATCTCGCCGAGCGTCTCCGCCTCCGCGCGCATGCCGTAGCGCACGCCGTCGAAACGCGCGAGGTTCGCGCTCGCCTCGGCGGGCGCGATCAGGTAGTAGGCGGCGAGCGCGTACTCGGCGTGCGGCAGGTCCACGTCAACCACCGCCGCGCCCAGCTCGATCGCCTGGCGCAGGTTCTCCTCGATCACGGCCTTCACGTCCGGATCCACGCCCTCGGCCATGAACTGCTTCGGCAGTCCCAAGCGCACGCCGTCGAGCCGCTCGCGCTTGTCCAGGCGCACCGGTTCCTTCGGCCCGACGCTCGTCGTGTCGCGCGCATCGGCCTTCGCGATCACGTCGAGCAGCAGCGCGGCGTCCTCCACGTCCTTGGTCATCGGCCCGATCTGGTCGAGGCTCGATGCGAACGCCACGAGGCCGTAGCGCGACACCACGCCATACGTGGGCTTCATGCCGACGATGCCGCACAGCGACGCCGGCTGGCGGATCGAACCACCGGTGTCGGAGCCCAGCGCCCACGGCGCGAAACCGCCCGCCACGGCCGCGGCGCTGCCGCCGCTCGAGCCGCCCGGCACCTTCGCGGGATCCCACGGGTTGCGCACGGGTCCGAAGGCGCTCGTCTCGTTGGACGAACCCATCGCGAACTCGTCCATGTTGAGCTTGCCGAGGTTGACGAGTCCCGCCTCGCGGGCCAGCGCCACGCTCGTCGCGTCGTACACCGGATGGAAGCCGCGCAGGATGTTCGACGCGCACGTCGTCGGCATGTCCTTCGTGGAAAGCAGGTCCTTGATCCCGAGCGGAACGCCCCGAAGCGGCCGCTCGTCCGCGCCCCCACCCAGCGTCTGCGCGTGCGCGACGCTCGCGTGAGTCGCCGCGCGGTCAACGTGCACGAACGCGTTCGTTTCGTCCGAGTCGCCTTCGATGCGGTCGAGGTACGCGTCGGCCAGCTCGGCCGAGGACACATCGCCGGCATCGAGCAGCGCCGCAGCACCGCGCCCGGTCAGCTCCAGCAAGGTGGCTTCGTCGATCCCGCTCATGACTGCATCCTCGGAACGCGGAAGCACCCGTCCTCGGGATCGGGCGCATTGGCGAGCGCTTGCTCGGTGGTGAGCGATTCGTGCGGTTCGTCCTCGCCGAACACGTTCACCACCTCCAGCGCATGGGTGGTGGGCGGCACGTCGTCGAGATCCAGCTCGCTGATCTTGCCGATGCTGTCGATGATCGTGTCGAGCTCGCCGGTCATGCGCTCGAGCTGCGCGTCGTCGAGCCCCAGCCGGGCGAGCTTCGCCACGTGGCGCGCGTCGTCGATGGAAAGTGTCATGCGCGCGACCCTATCGCGCGAGCACGCGCGAGGTGAACCGTCGTCTGCAGCAGCGTGGCGATCGTCATCGGCCCAACGCCCCCAGGCACGGGCGAGACGAGTCGCGCGACGTCGCGCACGTCGTCGGTCACGTCGCCGCGCAAGCCCTCGGGCGTATGCGTCGTGCCCACGTCCACCACCACGGCGCCCGGTTTCACCATGTCCGCGGTCACGAGTCCTGGCACGCCCGCCGCGACCACCAGCACGTCCGCGCGCCGCGTCTCGAAGGCCAGGTCGCGCGTCAGATGGTGCGTCACCGTCACCGTTGCGTCGCGCTCGAGCAGCAGCAGCGCCATCGGCAGTCCCACAGTGCGCGAGCGCCCAACCACTACGGCGTCGACCCCTTCGAGCTCGATGTCGTACGCGTCGAGCATTGTCATCACGCCCGCGGGCGTGCACGACGCCACGCCTTGCAAGCCGCCCGGAATCGAGCCGAGATTGAACGGGTGGTAGCCGTCCACGTCCTTCTGCGGCGGCACGGCGAGTATCACGGGTTCGGGATCGAGGCCTGCTGGAAGCGGCATCTGCACGAGCACGCCGTCCACCGCGTCGTCGGCCACCAGCTCGCGCGTGACGCGTTCGACATCTGCCTGGGACGCGTCCTGCGGCAGCGTGCGATGAAACGACGCGATGCCCGCTCGCTCGCACGCGCGATGCTTCATGCGAATGTAGGTCTCGCTCGCCGGATCGTCGCCCACGAGCAGCGTTCCAAGCCCGGGCTCACGCCCGAATTCGTCGGCGAACGCCGCCGCGTCGCGTTCCACTTGGGCGCGAACTTGGGCCGAAACAGCTCGTCCGTCCATTTTCCAGTTGTCGTCGCCGTTGCCCGAATTACCACTCATTTGCAGGACTTCTCCAAATACTTGCGCTGTTGCACGGTAAGGATCGAACGCGGATCTGTTTGTGCGTCGTAAAACGTGCTCAAGACTGGATTCGTGCTCCCCGATACCCCCGGTGAGCCGGACCTGGGGAGGGCCGGTCGACTTCCTACCTCATCCAACAGGAGTATGACCATGATCGAGTACATCCTTGCGCACATCAGCCGCGACGAAGAAGGACAGACGATGGCGGAGTACGCAGTCGTGCTCGCCGTGATCACGCTGGCCGTGATCATCGCCCTCACCGCGTTGTCCGGCGGCATCAAGAGCGCGCTGACGAGCGTGACGAGCGTGCTCGGCGGCTGACGCTGCGCACAGAGCTATCCCGGCATGCGGGGGGCGGCTTCGGCCGCCCCCCGTTTCGTCTTCCGGCGACCCGCATCGACGTTCGTGCGCCCTCGATCCAGATGCTCGGGAGTGGTTGAAATTCGCGACAAGGAGTATCGCGAACTTCAACCACTCCCGGTGTGCTCGGCGCATCCGCCCTGGGTGCCACGGGGCGTGCCGACGGCGGAGGTCCGTGCACGACGATGCGCCCCGTTACCGAGTTCACGAAATCTTGACGAAGGAATCTGCGGGATCCGTGGTCTGGAAGCGCAGGACCGCAGATTCCCCATCGCGTCGGACCACCGCTCCGGACCGGCCGAGATGGGGAACCGCGCGTGCCTGCAAGCACCATCAACGCGCGCCACCGGCGCCCCGCATCACGGGCAGGATCCATGAACTACACGCTTCGCAACCTCGTCGTCGCTGGACTGCTGATGCTGATGGGCATCGTCGCCGTTATCAGCTTCATCCGCGGCGAACGCCAAGACCTCTCCCGCGGCAAGCAAGAGGTGACTGTGTACGTCGCCGCCAAGGACATCCCGGCCGGCACGCCCGCCGACGAGCTCGAAAGCGGCGGCTACCTCGACACCAAGGACGTGCTGCGCGAGGACGCCCCGCCGAACGCGATCGGCAAGCTCTCCGCGCTAAAGGACCTCGTCAGCAACGACCCGGTCTACGCCGGCGACTACGTCACCTACACGGCATTCGACAAGACCGCCGGGCTCAAGCCCACCGCGCAGATCAAGGGCAACGAGCGCATCTTCGCGATCCCCGTGCCGGCGGCGAGCGACGCCGCGGGCATGATCCGCAAGGGCGATCACGTCGACATCATGGCCGCCTCCGATTCGGGCGTCACCTGGATGGCCGCGCGCGACATCGAAATCATCGAGACGCCCGACACGCTCGTGCCCAAGGGCGTGGAAGTCGAAGAAGCGGCCCCCGAGGCGGACGGCGACACGAAGCTGTACGTGATCAAGGCCACGGATCGCGAGATGTCCAACATCAAGATCGCGCTCGCCAACGCGGACGACGACGGCTTGATGCTCTCGCTTCGACCCGCCAGCGGCGACGCGGAGACGAAGATCGCGCCGCTCACGCCGAACCTGAGCGCGACCGACCAAGCGCCGGCCGGCGCAAAGGCGGCGCCCGATCCGGCCGTCGACTGACACGACCCGCACTCGACCACGATCCACGAGCAACGAGGAACACGCATCATGAGCAGCGACCAGCCCATCCGGATCTTCATCTCGGGCGCCTGCGCCGGACTCGCCGAAGCGCGCGACGCGCTCGCCGGCCATCGCGACATCGAGCTCGTCGGCACCGCGTCGGAGCCGTCCAAGGCGGGATCCAAGCTCGCGTCCACCGGCGCGCAGGTGATCTTGCATGCGCTGCAGCGACCCGACACGGTGCCCACCGAGGAGATCGAGAAGATCCGCGAGCACACCGCCGCGCCGATCGTGCTGCTCGTGACGCGCTCAACGCCGTCGCTGCTCGACGAGGCGGTGGCGCTCGGCCTCAACGACGTGATGCTGCTGCCGCAGCTCACCGACAACCTCGTCTTCACCGTGAAGAAGGCGCATTCGATCGGTTCGATGTCGGGCACGGGCAGCGCGGGTCAGCGGCGCAGCGGCGACACCTGCAAGGTGATCACGCTGTTCTCGCCCAAGGGCGGCGTCGGCAAGACGGTGCTCGCCACGAGCATGGGCGCGATGTACGCCAAGCGGCTGAAAAAGCGCACGCTGCTGATCGACCTCGACCTGCAGTTCGGCGACGCGGCGATCATGCTCGGCGCGGATCCACGCGCCACGATCCTCGACTTGGTAATGAGCCACGGCGATCTCGACTCCGACAAGCTCGCTGGATTCGTCACCCACCACGAGAGCGGCCTGCACTTGCTGCCCGCGCCGCTTCGCCCGGAAGACGACGCGTTGGTCACCGACGATCGGCTCGCCAGCGTGCTCAGCGCGGCGAAGCAGTCCTACGACGTCATCCTCATCGACACCGCGCCCAACTTCACGTCGACCGTGCTCACGGCGCTCGATCGCACCGACGAGCTGATGCTCGTGGGCAGCCTCGAAGCGACCTCGCTCAAGAGCGTGAAGGTGTGTTTGCAGACGCTCGAGATGCTGCACTACCCGCTCGACCGATGCCACGTGGTGCTCAACCGCGCCGACACGAAAGTCGGGCTCAAGAAGGACCAAGTCGAGTCCGCGCTCGGCAAGTCGATTCGCTTCTCCGTGCCGTCCAACAAGGCTGTGCCCACGGCGATCAACCGCGGCGTGCCTGTGGTGATGACGGATCCGAAGTCGGACGTGTCGCGCGCTGTGCGCGAGCTGTGCGTGTCGTTCAGCCCCGAGGTCGTCGGCACGTCCGGCAAGCCGGACGCCGCCACGAAGAACGCGAAGCTGAGCCGCCGCGACCGCAAGCGACTCGCCGACGAGACCCAGCGCGCCCAAGTTCGCGACGCGCAGCTTGCGACCGCGGACGCCGCTCCGTCCGCTGCCGCTCCAACCGCTCCGGCGCACGGCGTGGATCTCGAGTTCGAGTTCCACGAAGACGCCGCCTGACCCCGCACCGCCAGACCGCACGAGGACCGCCGACCATGTCACTGCACAGCCGTCTCCAATCGCTCAACGTCGAAGCGCCCGTCGCCAGCGGACCCGCCTCCGCACATGCCAGCAACGAGTCGCGCGACGAGGCCAACGATCCGTTTGTCGAGCTGAAGACCAAGATCCACAAGCTCGTCATCCAATCGGTGGGTCCGGCGCTGTTCCGCTCCGAGCGCAACCAAGGCGGCGAGGTCACCGGCCGCGAGGACCTCACCAACGCCGTGCACGACGCGGTGAACCAGATCATCGAGGACGATGCCACGCCGCTCACCCGCCAGGAGCGAGCACAGCTGATCCAGGAGATCACCGACGACATCCTCGGCTACGGCCCGATCGACCCGTTCCTGCGCGACGACAGCGTCAGCGAAGTGATGGTCAACGACCACCGCACCGTCTACATTGAGCGCAAGGGCAAGATCACGCTCACCAACGCGCGCTTCGTCGACGAGCAGCACCTCGAGCGCATCATCGACAAGATCGTCTCGCAAATTGGTCGTCGCATCGACGAATCCAGCCCGATGGTGGACGCGCGCCTTCCCGACGGCTCGCGCGTCAACGCGATCATCCCGCCGCTCGCGGTGCGCGGCTCGGCGCTCACGATCCGCAAGTTCAAGAAGGACCCGCTGAAGATGGAGGACCTGATCAAGTTCGGGACCCTCTCGCCGAAGGCGGCGCAATTCCTGGAGCTGTGCGTGAAGGGAGCACTGAACATCGTGATCAGCGGCGGCACCGGCTCGGGCAAGACGACCACGCTCAACGTGCTGAGCGCGGCGATTCCCGGCGAGGAGCGCATCATCACGGTCGAGGACGCGGCGGAAGTCCAGCTCAAGCAGGAGCACGTGATCACGCTCGAGAGCCGTCCCGCGAACATCGAGGGGAAGGGACAGATCTCGATTCGCGATCTCGTGCGCAACACGCTGCGCATGCGTCCGGACCGCATCGTCGTCGGCGAGTGTCGTGGTCCGGAGACGGTCGACATGCTCCAGGCGATGAACACGGGCCATGACGGGTCGATGACCACGATCCACGCCAACAACCCGCGCGAGGCGCTGAGCCGCGTGGAGACGCTCGTGCTCACCGCAGGCGTCGACCTGCCGCTTCGCGCGATCCGCGAGCAGGCCGCGGGCGCGATCGACCTGATCGTGCAGGTGTCGCGCCTGGTCGATGGCTCGCGCCGAATCACGCACATCACCGAGGTCGGCAAGATGGAGGGCGACACGATCACCCTCCAGGACATCTTCATCGCCAAGCCCGACGAGGACGGCGCCGCGGCTGGCGCCACGAGCCGGCTGCTCGGCAACTTGCAGATGACCGGCATCAAGCCGGGCTTCCTCGACAAGCTCGCGCAGAACGGCGTGACCATCCCGGTCTCGTTCTTCGCGGGCGACGAGGATCCGCGCGGCAGCCAGGGCGCGTTCGGTGGCGGCTCGACCTTCCGAAGGAGCGCGTGATGCAGTTGCTCAAACACCGATTGCTCGCGCTGTGCGCGGTCGCGCTCGCCGCGATCGTCGCGACGGCCACGCCAACGCTCGCGGCGTCCGAGGACGACACCGCCAGCTCCGGCGGCATCTCGATCATGCAGGTGGACGCGTCGCGCTTCCCGACGGTGCGCGTGGCGTTCGGCGCCGACGACGTCAACGGCGAAACGCCTGACTTCCGCTTCTACGAGGGCGGCAACGAGCTCGCGGGCGCATCGCTGTACCGCGGCGAGATCGGCTCGTACGAGGACGAGCGCCACACGCACGTGATGCTGGTGCTCGACACGTCGCTCAGCATGGGATTCGGCACGCGCAAGGACGATTCCATCGCCGCCGCGAACGCGATGATCGATCGCGCACGACCAGGCGACGAGATCGGCCTCGCCACGTTCGGCGGCGACGCGAAGGTCGTGGTGAAGCCGACCGCGAATCTCGACCGCGTGCGCTCGGCGCTGGACGACGTGCAGCTCGCCAACCGCACGACGATGTTCGACGCGGTCTCGCTCGCCGCTCGCGCGTTCGACCTGGACGAGCCCGCGAACCGGGCGATGGTGCTGCTGAGCGACGGCAAGGACGAGGGCAGCGTCGAGACCCTCGACGAGGCCGCCGGCGAGGCGATCAAAGCGCGGGCGCCAGTGTTCGCCGTCGCGATCCGGGAGAACGCCGACGACGAGCCGAGCGACCTCGCCGAGCTCGGCAACGGCACGGGCGGCGAGCTGCACACGGTCGTGGACAGCGACGGCTTGGACGAGTTGTTCGGCGATCTCGGTCGTCGCATCCTCCAGCCGTACTGGATCGAGTACCGATCGACCGCGCCAAAGGGTCGCGAGCTGCAAGCCGGCGTCGGCGTGGGCAGCCGCGGCCCTGACGTGACGAAGACGTTCCGCGCCACGCCGAGCGCGTCCGCGGCGAAGATCGGCGACCTGCCAGCCGCCGAGCCGAAGGATCCGATCGTGCCCGTTCCCGGCGGCCTGCTCGGCGTGCTCGTGGCCGCCACTCCGTTCGCGATCCTCATCTTCAGCTTCGTGTGGATGATGCTCCAGCGACGCACCAAGCCGAACGTGCTCGTGCGCGTGGAGCGCTACACCGCGCTCGCGAGCGCGCAAGCCGAGCGCCGGCTCCAAGAGGAGCGCCTGCCGCTGTTTCGCAGGCTCGCGCGGCCGCTCATGCACATCGGCGACGCGTTCCTCGGCCGCAGCGCGTTCTTCGAGCGCATCCGCGCGCGCGCCGAGCAGGCGGCGATCGCGATCAAGCCGAGCGAGCTGTTCGCGGCGATGGTCGCGATGGGCGCGATGAGCTTCCTGTTCGGCCTGATGTTCGGCAGCCTGCTCGCGCTCGCCGTGCTGACGACGATCGGATTCTGGGCGCCGCACATCTGGCTGCGTCTCAAGGCGCGCAAGCGACGCAACGCCTTCGAGAACCAGTTGCCGGACGTGCTGCAGGGCATCAGCTCCTCGCTCAAGGCCGGCCACTCGTTCAACCAGGCGCTCAACGCGATGATCAAGGACGCGCCGAACCCCACCAGCGAGGAGTTCTCGCGCGTGATGACCGAATCGCGCCTGGGCATGCCGATCGAGGACGCGCTGCAGGCGATGGCCGATCGAATGGGCAGCGCCGACTTCGAGTTCGCCGTCACCACCGTGAACATCCAGCGCACGGTCGGCGGCTCGCTCGCCGACATCCTGCAGATGGTGGGCGACACGGTGCGCAATCGTCAGCAGTTCCGCAAGAAGGTGAAGGCGCTCACGTCGATGGGCCAGATGAGCGCGTACGTGCTGCTCGGCATGCCGATCTTCATCGCCTGCGCGCTGACGCTGCTCAGCCCGGAGTACATGGCGCCGCTGTTCACCACCACCACCGGCCACATGATGATGGGCGTGGGCGCCGTGTCGATGGCGTTCGGCTACGTGGCGTGCATGAAGATCGTGAACGTGAAGGTCTGAGGGGGCGACGACGATGCTGCTGTTGATGATCGGGATGGTCGCCTTCGCGGGCGGCGTGTTCATTGCGATGGAGAACGCGTCGATCTCGCGCAAGCAGATCCAGACGAACGCGCGTCGCGCGGGTTCCTACGCCGTGATCGACGCGGGCAACGAGGAGATGTCCAAGAGCGCGCGCGATCGCCTGCTGGTGCCGTTCCTCGCGCGGATGAGCGAGATCGCGGTGCGCATGAGCCCGGCGGGAAAGCGCGTGGAGCTGCAACGCAAGCTGCGCAACGCGGGCACCTCGATCACCCCGCAGGCGCTGTTCGCGTTCAAGGGCGTGTTCTCGCTTGCTGGCATTGCGCTGCTCGTGTTCGGCGGGCTCGCCGCCAGCATGCCGCTGATCGGCCTCGGCCTGCTCGCGTTCATCGTCGGGTTCATGGGCGTGGACTTTTGGCTCAACGGCAAGATCCGGCGACGACGCGACGAGATGGAGCGAGCGCTGCCGGACACGCTCGACCTGCTCACTGTGAGCGTGGAAGCAGGCTTGGGATTCGACGCGGCGATCGCGAAGGTCTGCGAGAAGATGGACGGTCCGCTGATCGAGGAGTTCGAGACGGTGGCGCGCGAGATCCGCGTTGGCGAGACGCGACGCCAAGCGCTGCGCAACCTCGGCGATCGCGTGGAGAGCGAGGACCTGCGCTCGTTCGCGCGCTCGATCATCCAAGCCGACGAGCTCGGCACGTCGCTCGGTCGCACGCTGAAGGTCCAGGCCGACGACATGCGCGTGCACCGCCAGCTCGCCGCCGAGGAGAAGGCGATGAAGGCCCCGGTGAAGATGCTCTTCCCAACCGTGCTGTTCATCTTCCCGGCGATGTTCATCGTCATCCTCGGCCCGGCGTTCCTGAACATCATGGCGTCGCTCGAAGGCGTCTCCTGACTTTCCTTACAGGTTGGTGACATGCCGCGAACGCGGTTCGCGGCCGGCCGGGGTCCCTCGTTGCAGGGGACGAGATTCGAGGGGAGCGCACCTTCCATGAAACGCTGGCTCACGCCTGCAAACGCACTGGCGACGATCGCCGTCGTGGTCGCCGCGTCGACGTCGTCGATCGTGGCCACGCAGGCCGCGCTGCCCGGTTTCGTCAAGCCGACGGTGACGAGCGCGCAGGTGCGCGACAACTCGCTCACCGGGATCGACGTCAAGAACGGCTCGCTCTCGACCAGCGATCTCAGCGCCGCCGCGAAGACGCAGCTCAAGGCGATGACGGGTCCGCCCGGCGCGCCGGGCGCGGCAGGGCCAGACGGCAACGCAGGGCCGGCGGGAACCAAGGGCGCGGCCGGGCCGGACGCGGCACGCGCCTACAGCTACGTGACCGCGGACGACACCACGTCGTTCCTCAAGCCCAAGACGGGCACGACCACGAATCCGAAGTCGCTGTCGACCACCTGCAACGCCAAAGAGACCACGCTGCCGGTGCCGTCGCCGCTCTGGGCGTACCAGTGCAGCGCGAGCGAGCAGTTCTTCCCGCACTGGGCGTACGACTGCGGCGCGATGATCGAGTACTACTGCAACCTGGGCGACAACATCGGCGTGGCCGGCGCGGGCGCGACGATGCTGACGGGCGACTGGAATGGCGTGGTCGGATTCACCGGCGACGAGAACGGCAGCTTCGTCACGCTCATGGGCGAAGGAAACGTGGTGGTCACCGGCACGCTGACGCTGATGCGCCGCACCCATGGCTATCACTCGCGCGTGATGTGCCAGCCGCAGGTTCGCCGCAGCAACAGCTCGGACGCGTACACGAACCTGGGCGTGCCGAGCATGGTGTCGTCGAACGAGATCGATGGCCTCGTGCATATGACCGTCACGGGCGCGACCCACTTCAGCGCGGCGCAGGCGGGCGACTACGACTACCAGGTTGCGTGCCGCCTCGTCGACGACTACGACGCGGGCGATTCGCTCGGCGACTGGTACTTCGTCTCCGGCAACGCGACCGCGACCACCACGGAGATGTGAACCGATGCGACGCATGCTGCTTCGAAACGTCACGTACGCCAACGTCGTCTCCGTGCTGGTGATCGTCGCCGCAACCGCGGGCACGGCGTGGTCGGCGGCGCAGTCCGACACCGCTCGCGCTGCAGCCAAGAAGGCTACGGCGAAGAAGATCACCGGCGCGCACGTGAAGGACGAGTCGCTGACGTCCGCCGACTTCAAGAACGGCTCGCTCAACGCGGTGGAGTTCTCCGCGACGAGCCGCACCGTCCTGCGCGGTCGCACGGGCGCCACGGGCGAACACGGCGCGAGCGGTGCGACGGGGCCACAAGGCCCGACGGGCGCGAGCGGCGCTGCCGGCGGGGCAGCGCATTCGATCGTGCGCTTCGCGACGCAGGCGTCGGAGCTCATGCGCGCCAACACCGCGGCGAGCGCGCCCAACGGCGCCGCGCCGAAGGACTGGGACGACGCGACGTACGCCGCGTACTCGGCCGGCGATTCCAACCATCCGGGCGCGCTTCCCGGATCGCACCCCAACATCGCCGAGGAGTACTCGAGCCAGAGCACGTACCCGACCACGATCACGTCGAACGAGCCTGTGGTCGTGCAGCTCACCGGCAACAACCAGTCCACCACCGGCACGATCAAGCCCACGGCGACGGGACTGCTCACCGCGACCGCGACGTTGACGGTGATGAAGTCCAATCACGCGGAAGTGGACTGGGACGCGGGCCGCGCGATCCACGCTCGCATGCGCTGCACGCTGCGCTACGCCAACAACGGCCAACCGATCGGCGCGGGCTCGCCGCAGCTCGGCGCGTCGGAGTGGGTGTCGTCGCGCGCGAAGCACAAGCTGTTCACGATCACGCTGACGGGATCGGAGAAAGTGACCGGCGGGCCAACCGCGAACTACAACGTCGGCGTGTCGTGCGCGGACGTGGACACCACCGGATCGAACCAGTGGACCTTCATCGCAGGTTCGATCACCGCGCACTCGATCTACGTTGAATCCTGAGGCAGTTCGGGGGACCGCCGACATGCGACGACCACGCATCACATACGCCAACGCCATGGCCACGCTCGCGCTGCTGCTCGTGGTGGGCGGCACCGCAACCGCGGCCGCGACCCGCACGCCGTACTCGGGGGCGAACACGGCGGATGGTTCGTTGACGGGCATGGACGTGCGCGACGACACGCTGAAGATGGCCGACTTGTCCACCTCCGCGAAGGCGTCGTTCCTCGGCGAGAAAGGCGCGACGGGACCGGTTGGCAGCAAGGGGCCGACGGGCGTGCAGGGACCTCGCGGCGCGGACGGCCCGCGCGGGTCGGCAGCCTTCATGACCAGCGCATACGCGTGGCGCGACACGGGCCTGACCACGTGGCGACCGAACAGCTTGGTGCCCAACAACGGCCCGGGCAACACCGGCAACGACTGGGATTCGCCCGACTACGCGAACGCCACGTCGGGCGGGCCGTACCCGAACATTCGTGCGGCGGGGACGTATCAATCCGTTGCGCTGAACACGGCGTGGGCGCCGATGCTGTCGCTGACGGGAATGAGCGGAACCGACACCGCCACGCGCTCCGCCGACACGATGCTGCGCGTGAGCTTCGATGGCGCGTCGATGAACGTGAACGGCACGGTCACGCTGCTGCACCGCTCCGACGGCGAGAGCCTCGCGACCAACGACGGCGGCACGCTGCGACATGGGCGCGTGCGGTGCGCGCTGTTCACGGGCACGTCGACCGATCCGGCGCAGCTGACGACCCCCGTGGGCGTGGAAGCGTGGGCGTCCAGCGGCACGGACGATCTCCACCACGAGCTCGTGCAGGTGGCGATCAACGGCTCCGTTGCGGGCCTCGCGGCGGGCGCCAGCTACAACGTGACGATGAAGTGTCGCGACGCCGACTTCACCGGCAACACGCAGTGGCAGCTCACGAGCGGCAACCTCACCGCGCTCGCCTCGCAGTGACTCACGAAACTCGTCGCCAGTTTGTTCCGACAGGTCGACCAAAGTGGCGACGAATCTTGGACAAGTCGCAACTCGTGGCCAATTTGTAACAACAGGTCTGCCAAAATGGCGACGAGTTGTGGAAGGGCACGGGTTCCCTTGGCGGCGACGGATCGGTAGGCTGCCGCTTCATGGCGCCGTGGCCGAGTGGTTAGGCAGAGGCCTGCAAAGCCTCGTACACCGGTTCGATTCCGGTCGGCGCCTTCGTCTCGACGTCGCAAGCGACGGGAATCCCGGCCACGGAAGGCTCACGATGCGAATCGCCGAAACCACGCTTTCCCTCTCGCCCGCCGACCTGCAATTCCGTCACGTGGCCGACGTCGAGTTCAGGCAGACAGCGACTGGACGGTCGACCATCCTGCCGGCGACGACGTTCATGTTGGACGACGACATCGTCCCTGTGGCCTCCGACTCGATCGCGGACGCGATCTCAGGCGCGAAGGCGCTGCTCGCTGCGGATCCCAACGGCTCGGTCGCGCTGCTGCAGATCGCCAGTGGCGCGCGCTTCGTCGCGCGGCTCCTGCTGCCGAGTTCCGAGTCGATGCCGATCAAGGCGCCCGACGGTTGGACGGTGACGGTCCGCACGACGGATCCATCGCTGCTCGCCGTGTTCGACCAGACTTCGTGGGTGGATCTTCGAAACGCGACCGCCGGAATCCCCGCACCACTTCCGACGAGCTGATGGACCACCCGCGCGGCACGCGACGGATCGAGGCGGACGAGACCATCCCGCTGCGTTCGAGCGTGCTGCGGCCGGGGCGGCCCAGCGCCGAGTGCGAGTTTCCGGGGGACGACGACGCGGCAACGTTCCATGCAGGCACGTTCGTGGGCGGGCGGCTCGTCTCCATCGCGTCGCTGTACATCGAGCCGCGGGAGGAGGATCCGCCCACGGCGTGGCGGCTGCGCGGCATGGCCACCGATCCGGATTTCCGCGGTAGCGGCGCTGGGCGGTCCGCGCTTGACGCGTGCTTGGCGCACGCCCGAACAAACGGCGCGACGATCGCGTGGTGCAACGCCCGCATCGGCGCGGTGGGCTTCTACGAGCGCCAAGGCTGGCGCGTGGTGAGCGACGAGTTCGAGATTCCGACGGTCGGGCCGCACGTGGTGATGGAGTTGCCACTCGATTCGGCTGCTACCGTGTAGGCGTGATCGACCGCTCCCCTCGCCTTCGAATTCGCGCGCTTGCATGCGTGGTTGCGCTCGCGGCATGCGTGCTTGCGTTCGCGCCAAGCGTCGCGCAGGCACGGGATGGCGTCCGCTGGCCGGGAACGCGAATCACGTACTTCGACGCGACGCGCGACAAGACCGCGGTGCGACGAGCCGTTTCGGCGTGGAACTCCACCGGTCTGCGCATTCGCTTCGTTCGCGTGTTCGCGCGCGCTCGCGCGAACATCGTCATCCGCAATTCCACGAACGTGCCCGATGGCTGCGGCACAGGGCTGGCCACGCTCGGCTATCTCGGCAAGGGTCGGCAGGGTTACGTCAACATCCTGCACGGCGCGCCGAAGGACGGGCAGGGGTGCGCGTGGCCGGGTCAGACGTTCGTGGTCACGCACGAGCTGGGGCACGTGCTGGGTCTCGGGCACGACGATGGCGCATGCGCGTTGATGAACACCTCGCACACCGACGGCATTGCCGCCTCGAAGTGCATGGCCGACGACGAGGTTCAGGCGCATCTCGGGCAGTGGCGATGCCGGCTCATCGAGCCGCGCGACCTGCGGCGCGTGCAGCGCAAGTACGGCGGCACGATCCGCAGCGTGAAATCAAATCCGTGGTGCGACCTCGTCGCGCGAATGGCCGCGCCATCCGCGATGACTGCGACGTTCGACGAAACGCGCAACGCGGTCGCCATCGAACTCACCCGGCCGGTCGAGTCCGCGATTCCGTCCTACATGGCGAACTATGCGAGCAAGCCGTACTACGAGATCCATCGCGCGACGGGAGCAGACTGTACGAGCGTACAGGCGAGCGACGACTCCTCGCGCGTGGCGCGGTACGCGTGGTCGGTGGCGAGCGGCGCGATCGAGACATGGTACGACCGCGGGCTCGCGGCGGGAGCATACTGCTGGTCCGCATGGGCGTTCGACGCGCTCGGACGCGTGAGCACATCGTCGGCGACGACCTCGTTCGACGTGGTCGACACGCCACTCCGATCGCGCGCGAAGAGCACCGCCGGCGCGGTTTCCCCGTCCCCAGTCGAGGATGCCGAGACGTTCGACCTCTCCAACGACGAAGGCTGACCGCGCATCGGCCGCAGGGGGCCAATTCGGCAAAGCCGCAGACCAACTCGCGCGTATACCGACGCAGGCGTCTGACCGATCCGCGATGCTACTGGTGAAGATGAACCCACCACCGAAGGACAACCGCATGTTGATCGATCCGGTACTCCCCGACTTCGAGTTCGTCCGCATCCGACGATCGGGCGGCCTTCTCGGCGTCGACGAGTCGCTCACGATCGACCGCGATCTCGAGGCGAAGGTGAGCGACCGCATGCGCGGGGATCGCTCGTTCGCGCTCGACGCGCACGCGTCCCAAGAGCTGATGGAAGCGCTGAAGACGCTCGTCGAGCGCAATCCGGGCGCGAGCACGAGCCACGGCGCGGACCTGTTCCACTACGACATCGAGCTCACGAGCGGTGGCACGTCGTACCACTTCAGCTCGGTGGACTTGGGCGCCGACGAGGCGTTGCACGGGGTGATGCTCGCGGCGAATCGGCTGATCGAATCGGGCGGTTCCGACGCGGCGCATATCATGCGACTGACAGTCGAATCGTGATTACACGGGAGGGAGGCAGCATGGAGATCATGCAGGTGAACATGGGCTCGATCGAGCGCGTGCAGGGTTCGCTGAACGCGGCGTACAACGCGCTGGCGCTGGATCGCGACACGGACGCGCTGGTGCCGGACGTGCGCCTCGCGCGCGACTACGTGAACGAGGCTCGGGGCGAACTCGATCCGGGCGCGGGCCATGACGGCGCGGACGCGGCGGCAACGGCGGCGCGGTTCGTGCTGCCCCGCTTGGACCACGCGCTGAAACTGCTCGACGAGCTCGAGGTGACCGCCGATCCGGCGCACGTCGCTCCGCTGCTCGACGAGCTGGGGATCGCGATGGATCACGTCGAGCAGGCGCTCGCCGGCGCCGGCATCGACTGATACCGCGCACTCGCTGAGAACACGACAGCGCCCCGGGATCGCGAGATCCCGGGGCGCTTCGTTCTTCGTCAGTCCTTGCTACCTCGTCGTGCGGTGAATCCAAGCAGCGTGCCGAGCGCGCCGAGCACGAGCGCGACGATGGCGATCATGTTCGTGCTCGAGTCGTCGGAATCGTCGGCCTTCGCCGTTGCCGCATCGTCGTCGGAGGCGCCCGAATCGTCAGAAGATGCGCTCGACGTGGCCGCGAAGTCGATGTGCGGAGCGGGCATCTCCGCGCCCTCGTCCTTCGCGGTCCACTCGTTGGTGGTCCCGCCTTCGCAGGTCTGGATCGCGGGCATCCACAGCTCGTCGACGCCTTGGGGAACGACCATGTACGCGGTCACGGTGCCGAGCTGGTCGTGCGACAGCGGTGAATCCGCGGTCCAGGTGACCGTGTGGCTGCCGTCGTCCTCCATGCTGGAGCTCGCGCCCATGTCCATGTCCGAGTGATCGGCAGCGGTCGTGCCGTCCTCGTCCGCGTGGTCGTGTTCCATGCTTTCCGCGGCGGTTCCGCCCGTTCCCGTCCAGCCTGCGCTCACGACCGGGCGTACGGAGAGCACCTCGGACGGGAAGTTGATCTCGAGCTTGGTCGTGCCCTTGTCGTCGCATCCGTGCGGGATCGAGAACTGCACGAGCGCCTCGTCTCCTTCGCTGGTAGTGGTGACGAATGCTTCGACGTGGGCGAACGCCGTGCCGGTGGCTGCAAACGTCGCAACTGCCGCGAGCAGCAGCGTCCTTCGAATCGGGTGCATCGAGCCGTGTCCTTTCGAGTGGTGTAACTGGTCGAGTGCGGCGCAACCATAACGCGCGGGGCGCGGGATGGCCGATATCCTGTCGCGGTGTCAGGCCTTCCCGCGACGTCGCCGAACCAACCGCCGAGCGCGTACGCGCGCTGGCTGCGCTGGTCGCTCGGCGCAACCTTGATCGCGTTGTTGTGCGTGGCCATGTTCAACGCGCTGATCGATCCGAGCGGCAAGCTGGGAACGGGCGTGCTGGATCCGATCTCGCGGCTCGCACGCGACCGCGCTGCGAAGATCCAGCTGCTTGACAACACTCGCGACGCGGATCTCGTGGTGCTTGGCACCTCGCGCGCCAAGCAGCTCGATCCGCGCGACATTGATCCAGAGGCGGTGCATCCCGTGAATGCCGCGCTCGTGGGCGGCGACATGTTCGAAGCGCGCGTGATCGCCACGTGGCTTGGCGAACAGGCCGACGATGGAGTGCGACCTTTCCCGCATCTCGTGGTCGGCGTGGACGTGGAGGGATTCCGCGGACGCTCGCTGCGAGGATCGGGATTGCTCGCCGTCCCGCAGGTGCGCAGCGTGGCACGCGAGCAGGCCGGTTCGCCGTCGTGGTTGGAGCTCGCGCCCGACGCGAACGAGCTGTTGCTCACGATGCAGGTGACGCGCGAATCGTGGCGCACGATGCGGCAACAGCTTCGTCAACGCAAGCACCTCGAAGGGAAGCTGCGCGGCGAAGACGAGCGTCGTTCGCTCGCCGATTTCGACGAGGTTGGCATGCCGAAAGACACGCGCGACTGGCTTGTGCCTGCGAAGGTGCCCGCGCTCGCGCGCACAACGGCGGCGGCGATCGATCCCAGCATCGGCAGGTACCGATCCAACTACGTGGAGCAAGGACCGACGCTGGCGGCGGACTCGGTCGAGGATCTGCACGCGCTCGTGCGCGTCGCGGCCCAGCACGGCGATCGGCCATTGCTCTTCGTCACTCCCGCCCACGAGCGATTCGCGGCGGCGCTCGATCCGATCGGTCGACGCGAACGGCGCGAACGCGTGCTCGCCCTGTTGCACAAGCTCGAGGCCGACGATCTCGCGACCGTGGTGGACTGTTCGACGTGCGTCGCGTCGCGCAACGAGCTCTGGCTGGATGGAGCGCACGCTTCGCCATTGGGGGCGCGGGTGATCGCCGCGCGGCTTCACGCTCGCGCGAGCGTCGCCGACGATCAACGCAGGAGCTGACCAGCTGCCATTGCGACGACCGAAGCGAGCACTACCGCGATTCCCAGCCACGCTGCGATCGCCCAGCGATTCGAGAGGCGATCTGCTTCGTCGACCACGCGTCGATCGCGGTTGAGCAGCACGAGCATGATCAGGTGCGGCGCGAGCAGCACCGCGTTGACCACTTGGGAGAGCATCGCCACCGGCACGAGCGGCACGCCCGGCAACGAGACGAACGCCGCGGCGGCGGCCACCAGCGCAACGAAGCAGCCATAGAAGAAGCGATCGTCGCGCGCGCGATCGCCGAGGTCGTCGGCGCGGGCGAACGCCTCCGCGAGCGAGTAGGACGTCGCGAGCGGAACGATCGCGGCGGCGAGGAGGCCAGCCCCCGCGAGGCCCACACCGAAGAGCAGCGTGGCGTACGAGCCCGCGAACGGCTCGAGCGCGCGCGCCGCGTCGGAGGCGTCGTCCACATGCAGGCCATGCGCGTGCAGCGTGGCCGCGCACGCGATCGCAACGAACACGCCGATCACGCCGGTGAGGACCGAGCCCACCGTGACTTCCCATCGCTCCGGCAACCAGTCCTTGCGCGCGATCCCTTTGTCGACGGTGTACGACTGGATGAACGCGAGGCCCCACGGCGCGAGCGTGGTGCCGAGCGTCGCGGCGATCGTGAGCGCGGCCGCGGCGGTGATCGGGGTCGACGGCACCACAAGGCCGTGCCCGACCGCGCCCCAGTCAGGCGTGGCGAGGATCCCGGCGATCACGTAGGTGGCGAGCAGCGTGGACACGCCCAACAGCAACCGTTCGACGCGATGAAACGACGACCCCACCATGAGCGCCGCGATGGTCGCCGCGGACAGCACGATCGCCGGCGCCTTCGGGATCCCTGCGAGCTCCGCCGCGGCGCCGATACCGGCGAACTCGGTGCAGATCGTGCCGATGTTCGCCACCACGAACGCGATGCCGGTGGCGATCGCTGCGCGCGGCCCCCATCGCTGGCGAACGAGCGCCACGAAACCCTTGCCGGCGGTCATCGCGAGCCGGATCGCGAGCATATGGAAGCCCACGAGCAGGATCGTCGCCACGGGAATCGTCCACAGCAGCTGGTAGCCGTAGTCGGCGCCGAGCACCGAGTAGGTGGTCACGCCCGCGGGATCGTCGTCGCTCATGCCCGCGAGCACGCCCGGGCCGAGCACGGCAAGGAACGCCGCGAGCATCGTCGCGCCGGACGAGCGCAGCCGAACGAAGCGCCGGAACACGCCTCGTCGGTGGTGGTGGATCGGCGGTCGCCTCGTCGTCACCAGCGCAGCATCGCAAACCCGCCCCTCCCCAAGCTTCGTCATCCAGCGTCACGAAAAACGACACGCTCGATGACCAACCTTGGGGAAGACGAGGTCGTGAAACGAACGCAGGTCCCGGCCCCGATATGGGGGTGGGACGCAAGGACTTCGAGACTGGGACGGATCGATGCTGAACAAGACTTCACTGATCGTCGGCGCGGCTGCCGTTGCAACGGTAGGCGCCGGCGCTGCCGCATGGCTGTTGGCGAATCGCCCGAAGGAAATGGCCGGTCAGGCCAAGGCGACGAAGGACGACAAAGCCGCGCCCGAAGCATGGAAACGCACGCTCGTCTCGATGGAGTACTACGCAAAGACGCCGGAAGGTGGCGAGCGAGGATTCCAGATCGACGCGAAGGTGCTCGGCGGCACGGGTTTTCGGCGCATCGGCGCCAGCTGGGACGACGCGGTGCGTGCTGCGCACACCGCGGCGGACGCGCCCCTGAGCGACGACATCCACGCGCAGTCGGTCAACCAGGCGCAGGCCGTGCTTCAGGCTGCGGACGGCGCGTACTGGATCGCACCGCTCGGCGGGTTCCACCGCGGCACCACGGACGGGATCTTCATCGACGGCGCCTTCTGGGAGGCGAACGGCGTGGACGCGATCGCGCACGCCCACGCCGACGACCTGAAGGGGATCGTCGGCGTGGACCACGTCATCGACCTTCGCGATCAACGGGTTGCGAGCCCAACGGCCGGCTGACGCCATCCGCGCGCTTCGCATCAGCACACCACGAGACACGGGACACGGGACGAATCCATGAATGTGAACACAATCAAGTCGATCGGAATCATCGCCGGGGGCGCCGCGGCCGCCGGCGCGGCAACGTGGGCGCTCGGCAAGTCGAGCGATTCCAAGAACGTCCGGATCGCCGTGCCCGTCGCGGCGGCGGCGTTGGGCGGCGGCCTCGCCATCGCGGGGGCCATCGCCCGCTCGCGCGGAGTCGGCGGCGCGGTCGCGGGCGCGTTGCAGCTGTCGGGCGCGGCGATCGCGGCAGGTGGGATCGTGGGTGGCCTCGTCGGCGCCGCGATGCACGAGGACCCGCCGTCGCACACCTACGACGGCAGCGGCGTCGACGGCAGCTACGACCAGCCGAATCCGGACGAGGGGTGGGACGCGCAGGACCCGACCGGTCCCGAGCACCCCACCAACTACACGCCCAAGGCGGGCGACCTGCTGCCGAACATCGTGCCGCAGGAACCGTCCCAGCTCGGTGTCACCACGAGCTCCGACGGCACCAAGAAGCTGTTGTTCGGCACCACCACCGGCAACCTCGGCAAGGGACCGCTCGAGCTGCGACGCGACGCGAGCGGCACCAAGCCGATCATGCAGGTGGTCCACAACGCGGACGGCACGACTCGCGAGCTGGCCACCGACCGCGACACGTTCGAGGACGGCCAAGGCACCAACCACCTCGCGTTCAACGATTTCGCTCGCTACTCGCTCTACCGGGCGAACGCGGACGGCAGCCGTGGCGCGGAGCTGCTGCGCAGCCAGTACAAGGAGTCGTTCCTGATCATCGACACGACGTCGATCGACACCACGATCGATCCCGAGCGCAAGCAGAAGGTCAATCGATCGCAGCCCGGCTACGAGGTGCAGGGCGTGTCCCCCGGGTGGGGCGACACCTACGGCGCCGGCCTGTGCGGGCAGTCGTTCGACATCACCGGGCTCGCCGACGGCCAGTACGTGCTGCGCCAGGCGATGGATCCGGGCAACCGCTTCGCGGAGTCCAACGAGAAGGACAACGTGCGCGAGACCACGATCGACATCGAGGGCGGCACGGTGACGATCGTGAAGACGGCGCTCGTCGACTCCAAGGAGACCTGATCGCTGGCAGCGCGCGTCCGGTAGGTTCCGGACGTGGAGATCGGCTTCGACATGTCACCCTTGCGCGTGGGCACGATGCTGCGCAAGGACGGAACGTCGATGCGCGTTCCCTGGCTCCCTGACCTGCGAACCACGCGCGGCGACGCGTGGATCGTGGAATCGAACGCGACGCGCCTTCGCATCCGCGAGCGTGGCGTCGCATGGGGCTGGCTCCCGATCGAGTTCGATCAGACGCTCGTGCTCACCGCGCCGCGCACGGTCGAGTACTCGGTGACGGGAACGATGGGCATCGTGCCGATCCCGCGCATGCGCAAGCGTTACGAACTGTTGGACGCCGGTCGCGGCTGGATGCAGCTACGAACCGAAGGCAAGCCGCTCGAGCGGCCAAGCGTCATGCGTGTGGACGGGTCCACGCTCGTGATCGACTTCCTCGGGCCGATGGGCACCAACGACCGCAAAGTCCTGCCGATCGTGCAGCCCGGCGACGAGGGCTATCGACCGCCACCGGCCGATTGGAGCAGTCCCAACACGTCGAACGTGCTCGGGCGATCCGGAAGGTGACGGAATTTTCCGTCGGCGATTCGTTGGTCGAGCGACGTCGCGAGCATCCGCTGGAAGTCGCCCGGATGCTGGTGCACGAGCGACTGGTATGCAGGCCAGGTGTCGCGCTCGATCAGCGCCCACCGCTGGTCGGCGCGCGATACGTCGATTGACGGAACGGGAATCGTCACGCGGCCGACTCGCGTTGGGAACACGTCTCCCGCGGACCGCGACCCGGGAATCGCCGGGCGTCCCACAGTGGTGATCAGTTTCGTGACGATCGGACTGATCGCGGTCAACGATCGGATGTCGTCGTAGTCGCGCGCGACCACCTGCATCTGCTCGCGGCGCAGCAGTTCGCGATTGCCCGCGTCGACGAGCGCGGCGTCGCCCGTGCGCGCTCCGTCGTCCAGCTGTCGCCACGCGTCGACCGCGTGCTCGTCGATCGCGCCGCTCGTCCCCAGCTCGCGAATAGCGGTCATGCCGCCGCCGAGAAATGCCTCGTGCTGCATGGCCTGATCCAGAAAGATCGATTGCTGCATCTTCAGCAGCTTCGTCTCCAGATCGCGGGTGACGAGGATCGGCTTGCCTGCCACCACTTGGATCGCGCCGTGGATCGCGTCGCGGATCGGTGCGGGCAGCGAGTCGACGCGGCTCTGCATCGAGTCCACGTATCCATTGAACGCGGCGACGTCGGCCATGCCCGCAACGAACGTGGGGCCGATCCCGAACGCCATGCCGGACCACAGCAGGTTCGGATTCGCGAGCTGCATGCGACGGTAGTAGTCGTATCCGGCGCTCACGATCGAACGATTGGCCACGAACCCCCGCGACGGCTCCCACGCCGCAAGATCAATGCCGGCGTGCTGCATCGCGAGTTCCTGCCAGCGGCGGCCGGGCGATCCGACGGGTTGCAGCATGATTGGGGACGCCCCTGCGCCAACGACTCCGAACTGCATCGCGTGCTCCCTCCCTGAAACGAGCGATGGGTTCGCCGATGCTACCGCACGAGGTCCACGAGGTGCGCACGGACCGTCGCGCGCCGCGGCGTGCCGAGATCCTCGAGCAGTTCGTTGCGTCCCAACGCGAGCACGCGCGCCGCGTCCGTGCGCGCGCCCCTGTCGTAGGCGCGCAGCACCTTGGCGACGTCCGCGCCGCGGACGTGCAGCTTCTGCAGCGTGGTTGCCAGCCTCGGCCCATTCACGCCGAGCGCGTGGCTTCCGCCGGTCGAGGTTGGAAAGTACGGGCCCACGAGTTCGTCGCCGGCGAGCAGCACGCGTCCTTGCACTGCGTGGTCGCGCAGCAGCGACAGTTGCACAGTCACGGGCAGGATCGCGTCCGCGCCCGGCAGCAGCTCGAGATCGTCGAGGCCAACCAGTTTGGCGCGATCCAGGATCACGTGTCGGAGCTCGTCGGGATCCGCCGAGCGCGCGTCGCGGCCGATCTGCGCCCACACGAGCGAGTTGGGAAGCTCCCTCCGACCAGTCCCCGGCAATCCAACGGTTGCCCATCCCTGGCCTGCGGGGTTGAGCGCGAGCGTTCGCGGGTCGAGGTCCTCGCCCAGTCGATACGAGCGCGCGAGTTCCACGCGGCTCGGGTCGACCGGTTCCAGCAATCCGCCAACGAAGTGCGCCGATTCTGGGAAGCGCTGACGCGTGACGCCGAGGACGTTTCGCCCGCCGGTCGCCGACACCAGCCACGCGCCGTCGATCGAGTCCTTTGCGCCGGTGACGCCGTCCACCAGATGCGCGGTGACCGAGTCGCGCGTCTGGGTGATGCCTTCCAACGTGGTGCCGTATCGCGTCTCGATGTCGGGGTGTCGTCGCGCGATGTATTCGCGCATGTGATTCTCGATGCCGGCGATTTCCACGCGACTCCATGGGCGCGAATCCACGCCGGTGAAGCCGTCTTCCAACGCGGCTGCGGTGAGTCGGCGCGTGTGATCGGCGATGATCGATCGACCTGTGTTCTCGACATTCGTCTGGCCATTGACGGTGTCGTCGGAGTAGCGGCGCACGATCACCTGCAGCGCGTCGACGAGCTCGTTTCCGCCGTCGTCGAGCTTGCGCAGCGAATCCGCTACCGAAGGCGCAAGATTGAAGACCGTGCGGCGCGACGCAAGCGCTGGATACTTCTCCACGAGCGTGACCGCGAAGCCCGCATTGGAACCTGCGATCGCGGCATACGCGCCGCCCACGCTGGCGCCGACCACGATGAGCCGATTGCCGGCGACTGGCACGTGAAGATCTCCTGGTCCCTGGGTGTCCCGCGGCACGCGCCGCCCCACTGCCGGTTCATCGGCGACGGACGAGAACTCGTCTCACGATCACACGCACGACGCGCTCGATCCCGTCGGCGTCGCATTCGTCGAAGCGTCCAAGCGACGGGCTGTCGATGTCGAGCACGCCGAGCAGCTCGCCGTCGGCAACCAGCGGCACCACGAGTTCGGATCGTGATCGCGCGTCGCACGCAATGTGACCGGGGAATTCGTGCACGTCGGGCACGAGCATCGTCTGCAGCGATTTCGCAGCGGCGCCGCACACGCCACGCCCCATCGCGATCCTGATGCACGCTGGCTGTCCTTGGTACGGACCAACCACAAGCTCGTCGTCCTGCAGCAAATAGAAGCCGGCCCAGTTGACGTCGTGCAATTCGCCGTAGAGCAGCGCTGCCGCGGTGGCGTAGCACGCGATCGGGTCGTGCTCGCCTTCGAGCAGCGCCTCGAGCGACGAACACAGCGCGTCGTAGTCGGTCACGAGCTCGCCGCCGGTCGCGTGTACTTGTCCCATGTGGCGTTTAGGTTCTCTTCCATCCAGCCGAACGATGCCGGGCCAACGTAGCCAAAATCGCCGGGACACAGGTTCGGCGCATCGGTCTTCCAACTGCCGAACACAGGACGAATGTCGATCTTCGCGGGATCCGCCGAGTAATAGCGCGCCCACTCCGAAAGCGGCTTTGGCTGCTGGTTTCCGAGATAGTCGATGATCATTGGTTCGCGCGCGCCCTTGGGCATGACTGCGACGCCCGCATGGAACGGCCAATCGGCGTTGGAGAGGCTCGGGTTGTCTTCCTTGCGAATGATCGCGAGCGCGGCCGCAGCCTGTTTCGTCGACGCGACGTCGCCGATGCCGTGCACGCGGTTGATGTGTTCCACGCCCAGCGATGCGCGCGCGAGGCAGTTGTGGTCGTTCTTCCACACCACCAGTCCCTTGAGGTACTTGGCGTGCGCGTCGTACATCTCCTTGGTGATCGGCACGATCTCCGGCTCGAGGTGCGGCGCGTTGTTCGCCGCGGGGATGTCGCGCTGGATCGCTACCGTTCCGAGGCCGGCCACGAGCGACACGCGCTGTTGCGGAGTGATGGTTGCCGGTGAGATGGGTGGCGTCGTCATGCCGCTCTCTCGCCGAGCAACTGCGGCGCGCCGAACCAGGATCAACGCGGTGGCCTTCGACGCCCAGTCCCTCGGCCGCATGTGGAAACGGAATGCTGCCAGCCGTCGATAACGCGGTGGACGGAAATTCATGGAGACGGGCGGGGCCGGCATGACCACAACAGCGAGCGCAGCGGCGACGAATCCTGCGTACGCGGAGTTGGCGCAACGCGTCGCGGGCACGACGCTCGCAGTGCTTCCGGATGGCGAGCAAGTGCACGCGGTGGGTCTGTTGCCCGGCCATCCCGCGGGAACGAAGCCGTTCTTCGCCACGGCCAAGAATGCCACCGAATTCGTCCAGAACATGATGTGGGACGCACCGCAGGGCGTGAGCGCTTACCAGCCGGCGCATGGCGTGGCGATTCTCAAGCAGGACGGTCGCTTCGCGGCTGTCGCGCTCGACCACTCGCTGCTGGGCGTGCTGCAGTTGGAGGATGGCAACCTCGGCGTGCAGTCGCTCGCGGCGCGGCCCGTGGACGGAGCCAACACCCCGCGAGTGGAGAAGCTTCTCACGGGTTCGGGCGAGATCCTGTCCGACGCGACGCCGCGCGTTGCTGGAACGCCGATCGGCTCGGTCGACATCGCACGTCCGTTTGTGCTCGACAGTCCAACGCTCGGGGGCTCGACGATCAACGACGCCGCCGGCGGCGCGCTCGAGTTCATTCGCAGCCACAAGGTTGGCGTCGGCGTGGGAGCCGGAATCGCGGTTGCTGGCGCGGCGGTCGGGACGTGGTACCTCGCAAGCGCTTCATCGAGAAAGTAGCGCGGCGAAATCAGCGCAATAGTTGGATGCGTTGAATCGCCGAAGTGCGCGCCGTGCCTGCTTTCGCCGTGAGCGTGGCTGCGGCCACGAGCGGAGAGCGCCGTTGCAGGAGCGTCTTCCCGGCGGCGTTGACCGGCACGCGAATCGCCTTGGTGCGTCCTGCGGCCACGGTGACGTTCGCCGAACCGATCACCGTGCGACCGCTCGTGAGCACGATGCGTCCAGTGCAGCGCGCCCCACGGGCGCATGCGACCTTGATCGGCGCCGCTCCGCGCCCGAGGCGGATGCTCGCGCCGCTGGCGTTCGCGATTGACGCGCCAACGGGTGTGGCTTTCTTCGCCACTTGGATGGTCGCGGCGCGCTCGCCGACGGACACGCCGATCGTCGAGGCGCATCCGCCCTTCGTGACGATGCACGCGCCGCTGGACGCGACGAGTTCGTACGAGCCGCCTGGCACGTCGACGCTGAACGAGCCGTTGGCGCGCGGCGTCATTCGCAGCTCGACGCCGCCGCCGCGAACAGTGACGCTCGCGCGCTTGGCGGCGCGACCCGACGCGACGGTCGTGGTCTGCAAGCGCCCGGTGAGCGCGGTGCGCGGCCGGCGCAGCACGGCGCCGGAATCCGTTTGGATCGCCGCGTCCTCGCCCTCGAGCTTGTCGTAGGCCACCAGCATGTCGCCCCACTCGTTCACCGCCACCGCTCGCGGCAGCAAGTCAGTCGCGTCGGCCGGGCGTGCAGACGAGGTGATGTTCGCCCAGCCGCTCGTGGGCGCGTACGTGTAGAGGCCACGGTAGCCGCCAGTGGATTCGGACGCGCCAACCAGATCCCCGTCCTCCACCTCGGCGAGAATTCGTCCCTTCGAGTTGATCGCCGCGAGCGTCTGCGCGTCGAACGAGCGCAGCGAACTCGGAAGCGGCACGTCGGTCGCTGCCGCGTTCTTCGCCATGTCGAGCAGCGACAGCGATCCGCTCGCGGTGACGACGAGCACCTTGCCCGGGCCGGCCGCCACCGGTCGCACGTTGCTTGGCAATGTCGCGTTCGAGCTGCCGGCAGGCGCGAGCCATCGCGTGAGCGTGGGGTCGTCGGCGCCGTTCGGACCGACCCAATACGTGATCGCGCCGTCCGACGAGCGCCGGACGTTGCTCACACGACCTTCGTCGGTTGCAACGACCACGCCCGCAGCGTTGAACGTGCGCAACACGTCGCGCCCTGACTCGTATGCCTGGGTCAAGTAGGTCGCGCTGCCCGAAGCGTCGATCGCGCCAGCTTCGATCTGCGCGTTGGTGGCCGCCAGCAGCACATGGCTCACGCCGTCGGCGCCCCACCGAACGAGGTCGCTGCCGATCCATCCGAGCACGTCGCCCGCGGTGTTCTCGGAAGCGGCGTTCGCGGTGTCGGAGAGCACGACCTCGCCGCTTGCCGTCCAGCGAATCGCGGCGGATCCTCGGGTCCCGACGACCGTGACGCCGTCATTGAACGCGCGAGGACGAAATCCGAGCTGCACGAGGTCGAACTCGGGTGCTGTGTCCGCGCGCGCCGCAAGCGGGGCGACCAGGCCCGTCATGGTCGCTGCCATCGCGACGACGGCGAACAGGAATCGGCTGTGGCGCGCAAGCATGGCGATGTCCTTCATCGGGGCCTGTTCAAGACGAATCCCTGGCCATGGCGAGGGATTTCGGCAAGCAACCTACCGGTTCGGCACGCCGCTCGCTTCGATATTGACCTTGTCGTGTCATCGCGTGATCGCGAGGGCGCCGACGGTGCCCTGGGACTGAGCTCATCTCGAGTCAAGTAATCGGTGCCGAGGGCTGAATCCCGTCGAACGCGAGCACGTCATTTTCACATAAGAGAGGTTGAACCTCGGTGTTTCCGCGGTATATACTCTATATTATGGTTGATGAACCTCGTATCCACTTGAATGCGGTGCAACTCGAACAGGCATTGACGCTGCTTGGGGATCTGCTCGCGCAACGTGGCCAAACCTTCGAGGTGGTCGTCATTGGCGGGGCGAACCTTGCAATGCGAGGACTCGTCGTTCGCACGACGGTCGATGTCGATGTGGTTGCTCAACGCATCGAGACGGGCAGCACATACGAGACGGCACACCCGCTCCCGGAGCCACTGCGAATAGCAATCGAGGACGTAGCTTCGATCCTCGACTTGCCTCGCCGATGGATGAACGGCGCCGCATCAAGCGACTTCGAGCTGGGCCTTCCGCCCGGCTATGAAGATCGCGTCCACGTTGTCGCATACCGCGCACTCCGAGTTGCGTTCGGCGATCGCCAAGACATCGTTGCATGGAAACTCCAGGCCGCGGTCGATCGTTGGGGCACTGAAAATCGCCACCTTGCCGACCTTCGCAGGCTGCAACCGACCAGGTCCGAGATCGATGCTGCTCGGCGGTGGTTCGAATCGATGGAGACGCCGTCGTCCGGCTTCTGGCAGAACCTCGATGCAGTGCTCCGGGAGCTGGGACATGCGTAACGTCGCCGAAAACCCCATCACCGAGCTGCGCCTGGATCTCGCTTGGCGCATGCTCGCAACACTCGGAGCTCCGGTGCATGCGGAGCCGCTCGCGTCGACCCCAGTCGATCCGGAGTGCGCGATCCTTTTGGGTGCGATGTCGGCGCACGACGATCCGCGAATCGGCGAAGCCACCGGCTGGCTCCTGCGAACGACCAGCCGCTCGCTGTCGGTTGCACGGACGACAGCGCTTGCCGAGCGCTTCGGCGACGAATCGATGCTGGGGACCGATTTCATTGGCACGATCGCAGCAAACGCCCCGAACTTGCGCCAGTGGGCACGTGCCTTCTCATCCACGCCAGATGGCGGCGCACCGCTCGGCGAACCGACCGATCGGCTCATGCATCGACTTGGCGCCGACGAGGCATCAACCACAACGCTCACGCGGCCGGGCGCATATCGCCTGCGCATGCGCATGGCTTTCGGGGTCGGCGCTCGCACCGAAGCGTTAGCGGCGCTCGTCGTTCGCCGTCACAGCGCCTCGACACCCGAGCACGCATGGATGACGGTGCCAGACCTCGAGCGCGCTACCAGCTTCGGCGCACGCCATCTCCTTGACCAGCTCCCGGACATGTCACGCGCCGGATTGCTCGATCACGCCCGCCAAGGTCGCGCACATCGATACCGGGCCAGACCAAACACACTCGCAATGCTGACCCCCATCCCGACGCGCTGGATCGACTGGCCCACACACGTGGCCGTGCTGCGTCAGCTTGAGGCATCCATGCGCGTTCTCGAATCGAACCCCACTGCCGCGGGCGCGATGGACGCCGCCCGGCTCGTGCCGACAAATCCGGACGTCATCCCCGAGTCCTTCACCCCGCACGGCGACCCTGAAACCCTTCCAGGTCGCCTAAACGACTGGCTGATCGCAAGCGCCAAGCAAGTCACATCCATCGAATGAGACGCTGGAGCCGGGAACCACGAAAAAACCCCCTGCGAACAGGGGGTTTCAGAGCGGCTGATGGGACTCGAACCCACGACCTTCTGCATGGCAAGCAGACGCTCTAGCCAACTGAGCTACAGCCGCATCGAGGGGCAAGGATAGCAGAGACGGGATGTTCGGCGCCGACATCGAAGGGTAGGGCCAGCGCATGA
Source organism: Thermoleophilia bacterium (assembly GCA_039811765.1). Classification (GTDB taxonomy): domain Bacteria; phylum Actinomycetota; class Thermoleophilia; order Gaiellales; family SKUG01; genus JAGQUL01. Next base: position 29,688 of record JBDHZF010000015.1, read on the forward strand.
CCGCTGCCTCCGCCACACCACGCTCGCACGCGCGCACAGCGATGCCTCCCATCGTCGACCTCGCGACGTGGGACGCGGCTCGCGCGACGCTGCTCGAACTCGAAAAGGCGCACACGCGCGCGACCGACGCGCTCGCCGCGCAACGCCGCGACATGCCGATGGTGCGCGTGGAACGGCAGTACGAACTCGCCGGCGCCGCTGGCGCGGTGACGCTGCTCGATCTGTTCGAGGGGCGCCGCCAGCTCGTGCTCTATCTCCACATGCTCACCACCGACGACGCGGCGCCCTGCCCCGGATGCAGCAGCTTCTTGGATGGCGTCGCACGCTTGGAACAAACGCACGTGATGGACGTGACGTTCGCCGCGATCGCGGACGCGCCGTACGAGCAGTTCGCCGCGCTGCGCGACCGCCTCGACTGGCAGTTCCCTGTCTATTCCTCCCTCGGCACGTCGTTTCGCGAGGACTGGAACCGGAATCCCTGGAGTCCGCAGTCGTTCGGGCTTTCGGTGTTCCTGCGCGACGGCGCCGAGATCTACCAGACGTACTTCACGTTCGGGCGTGGCGTGGAGCAAGCCGGCTCGATGGGGTTCTTGGACATCGTTCCGTTCGGACGCCAGAAGGCGTACGAGCAGTCCCCCTCCGGCTGGCCGCAAGAACCCACCTACTCGCGCGGCCAGTTGCACGACACGTGGAGCGACGAGGAACTCAGCGGAGCGACCGCGCCCTCGAGCACGGGAACGCCGCTCGCGCTCGACGATGTGTGAAGAAGACGAGGGCCCCGCCGAAGCGGAGCCCTCGCAGGTTCGGTGATCCGGGTTGGATCAGCCGAGCACCTTCTTCGCCTTCTGCACGGTCGGCAGCGCGTTCTTGGCCTTCGCCAGCGGGCGAGCCTTGAGCTGCACGGAAGCCGGCTTCGCGGCGATCGTGATCGTCTCGCCCGTTGCCGGGTTGCGGCCCTCGCGCGCCTTCGTGGCGGGCTTGAGCTTGACCTGCAGCTGCACGAGGCTGCCGATCTTCACCTTCTCGGCCGAGCTGATCTCGCTGAGGATGGTCTCCTCGAGCGCGGTCAGGACGGTCTTCACGTCGGCCTTGGAGAGCTCGGTCTCCTCGGCCAGCTTGCTGATGAGCTGGGTCTGCGTCAGTGCCATGTGGAAGTTTCTCCCCTGGGGCGTGTACTAGGACGCTGTGATGCTAGCGGACGCACCCGTCGCAATTCATGCAATTTGGCGCCCAACACCCGTGAATTGAGGCCAATTCCCGCGAATTCGTCCTATTCGGGGTCAATTCCGAGCGTTTTCGCCAGCGAATCGACCGCATCGGGACTTCCATCGACGCCTTCGATCAACCCAGCGATCGTGTCCACCTGCCCGTCGTCGAGATGGTGTTCACGCGTGATCGCGCGGGCGAGCGCGCGTGGAACCCGTTCGATTGGATCGCCTTGCAGCAGCTGTTGCGCGCGGTCGAACGCCGCGTCGTCGGGCGAACCGTCGTCGCGCGTCGGATTGATTCCCGCGAGCGCGAGCAGCGACTGCACTGCCCGATGGCGCGCGGCGTACTCGATGCTGGCCGTGGTGCCAGGCGGCACAGACCACGGGTCGATCGCTTCGCCGGCATGCAGCGGCACGCCCATGCGTTCGCGCATCGCGGCTGCTCGACCGGGCCACCACGCGAGCGTCTCGGCGGCACCCTCCTCCAGCCACACGTGCTGTGCATCGATCGTGTTCGGATTCGGCGGCGTGATCGAGTGCTGCAGCTCGTGCAGCGCGGTCAGCGCGACCTCCGTGGCGGCGTCGCCGCCGGCGTCAGCTCCGTGCTCGATGACGTCGCGCAGCAATCCGCTCACGCGCGGGCCGAAGTCCATCCAACTCGTGTTCTGCGCCTTCGCCGCTTTCACGCTGGGGATGAGCGACACCATCGACGCCTCGAAGCCAGCGGGGTCGTTCGCGCCGACGCTGTCCGGAAAGAAACCCGCTTCGGTGTTGCTCAGCAAGAGGTTCGTGGCGAAGGACGCTTCGTCGGTGGACAGCGACATGCCGCGCAAGTTGACCGCGCCCTTCGCCGCGTCGAGCGCGCCGAGCATGCCACGGATCACGCGGTGGGCAGATTCGCGGTTCGAGCCATAGAGCAGTTCGTGCGCGCCGGTGGTGAGCGGCACGAGCTCGCGCGTGGACATCGGCCCGTCGCCTCGGAACGCGATCTGCACTTCGTCGTTGAGGATCCCGCCGACGGTGCGATCGTCGACGGGAATCTTCGCGACCCAGTCGGCGCTGCGCCAGCGTTCCAGCGATGGACGATCGGAGAGCTGCATGCTCGTTCCTCGCGACGGGTGGCGGGTCGAACTCGGGTTGGGCTCGGTCGATGCCATGCCGGGCCACGAAATCGCCCGATGCGGCCACTGCCGCGCACCGGTTGGGGTAAGAATCCGTCCATGCCCGAATCCTTCAGCCGCCACAGCCTGCCGATCCACCGCCCGCGTGCCGGCAACCACGACATGCCGGTGGACGCGCGCGACGCGTCACGCCCGACGCCGCAGGGTCCGCTGCGCCCGCCCAAGGGCGCGCCGAACGTGCTCGTGATCCTGGTCGACGACATGGGTTTCGGCGCGCAGCGCGTTCGGCGGGCCGTGCCACATGCCGAATGCCGAGCGCATGTCACAGGAGGGGACGCGCTTCACGCGCTTCCACACCACGGCGCTGTGCTCGCCGTCGCGCCAAGCGCTGCTGACAGGGCGCAACCACCACACCGTGGAGATGGGCGCGCTCGCGGAGGTCGCGACCGCGATGCCGGGCTACACGGGCGTGCGACCGGACGACTGCGCCACGATCGCGCAGGTGCTGCGCATGAACGGCTACGCCACCGGCGCGTTCGGCAAGATGCACCAGACCCCGCCGTGGGAGACGAGCCCGTCCGGCCCGTTCGATCGCTGGCCCACGGGCGAGGGCTTCGACAAGTTCTACGGCTTCCTCGGAGGCGACTGCCACCAGCACCTGCCGCCGCTCATCGATGGCGTCACGCGCGTTGAGCCGCCGAAGACGCCCGAGGAGGGCTACCACCTCTCGGTCGACCTGGTCGACCAGGCGATCGCGTGGACCGGCACCATCGAGTCGCTCACCCCCGACAAACCGTGGTTCACGTACCTCGCGTTCGGCGCCACGCACGCCCCGCACCATGCGCCGCCGGAGTGGATCGAGCGCTACCGCGGCACGTTCGACTATGGCTACGAGCGTCAGCGCGAGCTCACGTTCGAGCACCAGAAGGAGCTCGGCGTGATCCCGGCGGATGCCGA
>JBDHZF010000016.1:0-29918 GCA_039811765.1 Thermoleophilia bacterium
GACGACATCGCGGACCTGTACACGGAGAGCTGGAAGCTCGGGATCAAGGCCGTGGCGATCTACCGCGACGGCTCGAAGACCGCGCAGCCGCTGGCGACCAAGGCGGAGAAGGCGGACGAGGCTCCGGTGGAGACGCTCACGCAGCCGGTTCGCCGGCGCCTGCCGCTCGAGCGCCAGGGCATCGGCCGCAAGTTCCAGGTGGGCGAGTACGGTGGCTACATCCACGTGGGGCTGTTCGACGACGGCACGCCGGGTGACGTGTTCGTCGACATCGCGAAGGAAGGCACCACGCTCGCCGGCCTGATGAACTCGCTGATGATCAGCGTGTCGCTGGGCCTGCAGTACGGCGTGCCGCTCGAGGTGTACGTGCAGCGCTTCTCGCACATGCGCTTCGAGCCGAGCGGCTTCACCAACGATCCGGACATCCGCAACGCCAAGTCGATCGTCGACTACATCTTCCGGTGGATGGGGAAGAAATTCCTCACCGTCGACCAGCAGATGGAGCTCGGCATCCTCACGCCGGAAGTGCGAGCGCGCATCGCGGCGGGCTACGACGCGGCATCGGCGTCGGCGGTGCCGTCCACGCCCATCGTGCAACCGACGGCGCAGGCGCCCGCGGCGTCCGAGCCGGCGGCCGAGCACACCCATGCCGGGCCGAGCGCGGGCCAGTCGTCGCTGTTCAACGCCTACGGCGACGCGCAGGAATGCGCGCGCTGCGGCGGTCGGATGATCCGCACCGGCGCGTGCTACACCTGCACCGACTGCGGCAACAACACCGGCTGCGGCTGAGCGGCCCAGCTGCTTCGTCGAACCTCACGAAGCCCGGAGACGACGTGCCTCGAGTACTGTCGTCTCCGGGCTTCGCTCGTTCTCCTTGCATCTGAACCGCTCAGCCGCAGCCGCAGCCATGGGTGGCGCGTGGCGTCCCGAGCACGTATCTCAGCCGCAGCGGCCGAGATCTCGTCTTGTGCCGGTAGATCCGTGTTGAACACGGGTTTACCGGCAGAAGTGGGGTGGGCGTGGCCTCTGCACGCGGTCGTGCGAATGCGAACGCGAACGCGCCATCCGGGTAACGTGCCCTGCGTGACGATTCGACAGTGGATACGCAAAGAGCTACAGGCCGTGCGCGACAGCGAGATTGGTCGACGCTTCGAGGAGGCGCACGAGCGGCATCGCATCGACAACCACATCGTGCGGATGACATTGATCGCGCTCGGGTGTGTGGTGATGGTGCTCGCCGCGGTCACGTTCTGGGTTCCTGGTCCGAATTTCGTCGTCGTCTTGATCGCGCTCGTGCTGGTGTCCAGCCAGTGGCGGCGCGTGGCGCAGCTGCTCGATCGCGGCGAGCATGCAGCGCGGCGTTGGCACGAGCGATCATGGGTGCCGCGCCCGCGCTGGCAAAAACGCGTCGTCTACTTCCTCATGTGGCTCGCCGGCGCGCTCGTGGGGCTCGGAATGGCGTACTTGTCCTGGCGGCAGGGAGTGCTCCCGCTCCCCGATTGGCTGGAGCAGCACTTGCCGGGCAGCTGAAAACGCCAGGCAATTTGCGCTGCGTCCAGCCTGCTATGGGCCGCGTCAAGGCCGCCGATCCACGCGCCGATGCGCGTCCTGCGTGAAACCAGCCGTCCGATCCGAAGATGCTCCGCCCCCTGGCGAGCGCCACGTCGCGCTCGACCAGGACGTGCGCGCGCGCCTTCGCTTGGCACCACCCGAGGCGATCGAGGTCGCCATCAACGCGCGCATCGCGCGCTGGTCGCGCGGGCTGCACGCGCTGATCACGTTTGCGGTGGCCGCGATCGTCTTGTTGCCCTCCGCACCCGGCACCGGCTCGCTCGCGCACCGCATGTTCGCCGCGTTCGCCGCGAGCGCCGTGTTCTTGCTCGCCTTCCGCCTCGAACGGCGCAACATCGCCTTCGCTCGACTCAGCGGCTTCGCGCGCAGCATCTACCAAGCCCGCGCCGCCGCCCTCGGCGCGCTCGTGCTCGGCGCCGCCACCTATTTCATGCCGCTGCTCGACATCGCGCCTCGCCAAGTCGCCATCACCGCTGTCGCCATGTTCGTTGCCGGAGGGCTCTGGGGGGCCGTCACCCGGCGCCTGCTCGGCGGTCGCGCAATCCACCGCGTGCTGCTCGTGGGCGACGGCGAGCGCGTCGGTCGGTTCCTTGCCGATTTCGAACGCGATCCGCACCCCGACTACGAACTCGTCGGCCTGCTCACCGACACAGGTCGTGGCCTTCCAGAAGACGTCGCCGGCGATACCACGCTCGACGAGATCATCGCGATGTTCGACGAGACCACCAAAGCAGGCGTGGACGCGCGCGTGCTCGGCACGCTCGACGATCTCGAAACCGTGCTCGCGTCCGAAGCCGTCGACACCGTCGTCGTCAGCGTGCGCCGCAACCGTCTCGAGCTGTTCAGCCGCCTCTCCGGATGGGGTGGGGACGTGAGCGTGCAGGAATTGCCCGCCTTCAGCGAGCACGTGTTCGGTCGAGTCCCCGTCGACGTGATCAATGCAGCGTGGTTCATGCACCTCATCCACCCGTTCTACCGGCCCTATTCGCGCGTGGCGAAGCGCATCGGCGATCTCGTCGCCGCCAGCTTCATCGGCCTGATCGCTCTGCCGCTGATCCCGCTCACGTGGGCGTGGATCAAGGTGATGAGCCCCGAGGCTCCCGCGTTCTTTCGTCAAGTGCGCGTGGGTGAAGGCGGGCGCGAGTTCACGCTCGTGAAATTCCGCACCATGCGCCCGGGCGGGGACGGCAGCTGGACGCTCGACAACGATCCGCGCATCTTCCGCGGCGGCATCTTCCTGCGCAAGACGCGCATCGACGAGCTGCCGAACCTGTGGAACATCCTGCGCGGACACATGAGCTTCGTGGGACCGCGACCCGAGCAGCCGCGCTACGTGGCCGAGCTCGAGCAGGACGTGCCGTACTACCAGCGCCGCCACATGGTGAAGCCCGGGCTCACCGGATGGGCGCAGGTGCGCCTCGGCTACACCGACAGCGTGGACGGTGCCGCGAGCAAGCTCGGATACGAGCTGTACTACCTCAAGCACCAGTCCGTGTTCCTCGATTTCGTGATCTTCCTCGAGACGATTCGTGTCGTGTTGATGCGCTTCGGATCACGGTGAAGCATGTTCCGCGTTTCAAGGCGCGATAGGCGCGCGCGAGTTGCGGGTAAGGGCCAGCGGTGACCACCGACGAACACGTATTCGGAACCAGCGACCTCACGCCCGAACTGGTGCGCGGGGCGAAATTCGACGAGCGCGACGGGCGCGTCGACGCGACGGAGGTGCGCAACTTCCTCGATCGCGTGGCGAGCTCCCTCGAGGTGTTCCTCGCGGCGGACGCGCGAACCGCGCTGCAGGCGGAGTTCGCGCGCAACGCGGAGATCGCCAAGCAGGTGCTCGACGCGGGTCAAAGCGCCGCCGAGCAACTACGCCGACAGGCAGCGGAGGAAGCCAAGCGCATCCTCGACGAGGCGCGCGACGCAACGCTCGGGCTGCGCGAGACGGTGGACGACGAGATCGAGCAGGCGCGCGAGCAGGTCGACGCGCTGCGCGGCACCTTCATCCAAGAGCTGCGCGATCTGTACGACCGAATCGGCGCGTCGCTCTATCGGTTCGAGAAGGCCGTGGACGAATCCAACCCGTCGCCGATTCGCGAGCCGCGCAAGAGCGTGGGCGAGCAGTTCACCGAGCTGTCGGCGTCGGTGCCGGGTCCGGTCGCGTCGCCGCCGCTGACGCCTGCACCGGTTCCCGTGCCAGTGCCAACGCCGGTCCCAGCGTCCGCGCCGACGCCGCCGCCCGCCGCGCCACCCGTGCCGATGCCCGACGACCTGAAACTGCCGGACGGCGCGAAGCCGCCCGCGTGGCAGCAATTGCCCGCCGAGGCGTACGGAGAAGCTCCCGCGCCCGCGCCCGCGCCGGAACCCGCGCCTGAGCAGGAACCAGCGAGCGTGACGCTCGAGGATCCGTTCGCCGTGGAGGAAGACGAGCCGCTCGCACCCGGCGAGCCGCTCGTGGACCTGCGCGAGATGTCGGGCGGTGTCACGCTCGATCCGGCGGAGGAACCGGACGCGATCGATTCGGGCGGCTCATGGCTGGATCTGCCCAGCGACGGCGACGCGGACGAAGCATCCGCCAGCGCTCCCGATCTCGAGCACGACGATGCGCTCGCAGAGGCGTTGATCTCGAGCGCGCCGCCTGCATCCCAGACGATCGCCGCTCCGGTGCTCGGCGAGGAGCCGCCGCCGGTTCCGTCACTGTCGGGCACGCCCGCGCACGTGGATGCATCCGCCGACTCGCTCGTGATCCGCACGACGATCCTCGAGCTGAGCGCCGCAGGGCATTCGCGCGAGGAGATCGCTGGGTATCTCGCCGATCAGCTGCACTTGCGCGAGCCGAACGCGATCATCGACGCCACGCTCGGACACGTCTGAGCCGGATCAGGTGTCGTCGTCCGCATCTGCGAGCTGCGGGTTGAGTTCGCGCGCCCGCTGATAGGCCGCGTACCCCTCGGCCTTGGAATCCAGTCCGATCAGGCCGGACGCGCGGTACTGAATCGACCAGTTACGCGGCTCGAGCTCGACCGCGCGCCGTGCCGCGTCGGCCGCGCCGCGTTTGTCGCCCTGCTTGGCGAGCAGGTCCGCTTCCACGATCGCCGCTTCCGCCCACGTCGGGTCGAACGATTGCGCGTCGCGCGCGGCCTGCAGCGCGGCACTCGCATCGGTGCGTTGGAGCTTCGGATCGCGCGCGTCGCGCAGCTTCGCGTCGGCCATCGTGAGCGGCAGCGTCAGCGCCAACACGAACACCCCGGCGCCCGCCGCAAGCGGAATCGCCGCGGCGCGCGCGGCCGGTCGCTGCTCGCGGCTCACGCACGCAGTCAATCCACCGGCCAGCGCGATCATCGGCAGCGACACGCCGGGCAGCTGCCACAGCCAATCGATCGACGCGTGCGTTGCCCAGTACGCGAGCGCGGCGATCGTGCCAGCGAACGTCGCGTCGCGGGTCGGCCCGCTGCGCACGAACCGTCGTGCCGCGATCACCACGCATGCGAGCACGGTCGTGCCGAGCGCCAAGCCAACGATCCCCAGCTCCGCGAGCAGCTGCAGAGGCAGCGAGTGCACCACCTTCGGCTCCTCGCGCGTGGTGCGCTCGCGCACGTACTCGCCACGGAAATTGCCCGCTCCCAGTCCCAGCAGCGGTCGTTCGCGGGCGCTGCGAAGCGCCACGCGGTAGTAGTCGCAGCGACCTGTCCCGGAGTTCGCGAAGTAGGACGACGAGCTGCCCGGATCGTTGGTGGTGTCGGGCGGATCAAGGCACCCGGACCACTGCGCGCGCGTCCAGCCGATCGGTGAACCTTCTCCCATGCCACCAATCGCCAGGAGCGTCGCAGCCAACGCGACCGCCAGCACAGTCAACGGCAGCGCGAGCGAGCGTCCCAATCGCTCCACGACCGTTCCGATTTCCTGTTCGATGCGTCGACCGATGGGGACGAGCGCCGCGCCAATCGCGCCGCACGCCACGGCGACGACGAAAACGACGCGCGCGGCATGACGCGCCGCATCCTCCGCGGCCGCCAGCAGCGCCGTCTCGTCCGCGCCCTCGGTGAACGGCGCCTGTCGCAACTCGAACATTGCTTGGAACGGGTGCGCAAGCGTGCCATGAATCGCCGCCATCGCGACAGCGATAACGACCGCTCGCGCGAGCCACGCCGACCGCGCCGGCGTGGCAACGAGCGCGACCACTACACCAACGGCAAGCGCGGGGATCGTGCCGCGACTTTGCGCGAGCATCGCGGCGCCCACGCACGCAGTCGCGCCCGCCATTGAGACGCCGCTCGCCGCCAGATCGCTGGACTGGCGCGCGCGCGCGAATCGTTGTTGGGCAGCACAGCTCGTGCCGAGCAACAAGAACGCGCCGAGCAGCGACAAGCCAGCAAGTCCGGGCGCATAGCTGATCGGCCAATCGAGCCGTCCTGCGACGAACGCTTTGAGCGGCGTTTCGCTGAACGCCACTCGAGCCAAGGCCGTCGCGGCCACCAGCGCGAACCCTGCTCCTGCCAGCGATGCATATCGAGCGTATGCGCGAGCGTTGGCGAGCAGCGACGTGCCCAGCACGAACATCGCGGCGTACCCAGCCGCACGCAGCGCCTCAACCCACGCGTCGTGCCGTGACACGTCCACCCACGTGATCGACAGCGTCGTCCACGCCACGAGCGCGAGCATCGCGGCAGTCGCGACTCCGGCGACGCTTCGCAGCGCGCTGAGCTTGCCGCGCGCCGCCAGCACGCACGCCCATGCGGCGAGCACGAGCACCTCCCAGCCAAGGTGCCGGGGGTGATAGCCGCCGAAGCGCATCGCGAGGCCCACCGGGATCACGGCGAGCACCAGCTGCGGCATCGCTGCGCGGAGCCAGCGCAGCGGATCGGCGGCGGTGCCGGTCACGCTTCGACCCGGCCCCCGAGCGCCTCGAACGTGGCGAGCAGGCCCTGCTGGAGCGGCGTGTCGAACGCCACGCCGAGCCGTTCGGTCGCGCGACTCGCGTCCAGCACGCTGTTGAGCAGCTCGCCGGCGCGCGCGTCGGCGTGCTCGCAGCCGAGCTCGGATCCGGTGGCATGCGCCATCGCGTCCCACAACGCCACCACGCTCGTGGCAACGCCCGTGCCCACGTTGTAGATCGGCACTGCAAGGCCTCCGTCGCGCAGATCCGCGTCGCTCCCGTTCGCTGCCGCGTCGGCCGCCGCGATCGTGGCGGCAACCACGTCGCCCACGTACACGTAGTCGCGCGTCTGCTCGCCCGTGCCGAAGATCCGACCTGGGATGCCGTCGCGGATTCGGCCCGCGAAGATCGCCACCACGCCCGCCTCGCCGTGCGGATCCTGACGCGGTCCGTACACGTTGGCGTAGCGCACGATCGCGTGCTTGCCGCCGTCCAAGCGAGAATCCTGGGCGATGTACACCTCGCTCGCAAGCTTCGCTGCGCCGTACGGGCTCGCCGGCAGCGCGGCGTGATGCTCGTCGGCGGGGTCGATCACTTCGCCATAGATCGCGCCACCGGTGGACGCGAACGTCACGCGCGCGCCATGCAATCGTGCCGCGGCGAGCACCGCCACCGTGCCGAGCACGTTCACCGTGGCGTCGAACTCAGGGCGCTCCACGCTCACGCGCACGTCCGCCTGAGCGGCGAGGTGATACCAGCGATCGATGGGTCCGATGCGCATCGCGAAATCGGTGATCGCGGCGAAATGGCTCACGTCCAGCCCGTGGAACGTCGCCGCTTCGGGAACCTGTTCGCGTTTGCCGGTGGCGAGGTTGTCGACGACATGCACCTCGTCCCCACGTGCGACCAGCGCATCGGCGAGATGCGATCCGATGAATCCTGCTCCGCCGGTGACGACGACTCGCTCGCCCATGTGGGCCCTTTCCTCGCGGCTGTGCCGTTTCCTGAGCGGTCCGCTCGTCGCGACACTACCCGCAACCGCCCAATTCCTCGCCCGCCCCAGCAACTCGTCGCCACTTTCGCCGACCTGTTGGGCGAAAGCGGCGACGAGTTCTTCGCGAATTGCGTGTTTGCAGGGACAATGCGTGGTTGGTTCCGTGGTTTGGCCCGATTGCTCAAGCCAAGCGCGGTTTTGCACGAAATCGTGCTTGACACATCTCGAATCCGTCGTACCTTGGACTGGAACTGCCCCCGCAGGAAGGTATCCGTCATGTTCGCCCGAAGCATTCGAACCGTCGCAATCCTCGCCGTCGCAGCGGCGACTGTTGCGTTTCCCGCCGCCGCGCTCGCGGACGGAACCACCGACAGCTTGAGCGCGGTCGATTCGATCGCATCGGACGTGTCGGTGGACGGCACGACCGACAGCTCGTCCTCCGACGTCTCGTCGGAGGCCAGCGACAGCGCCACCACCGACACCTATGGCGGCACCACCGAATCCGTTCCGCCCGTCACCGACGAGTGCGCGAGCGGCGGGGTGTCCGATTCGGACGGCAACCCGTGCGAGGAGACAACGACCACCACGGAGACCCCCACCGACACCGATGGCGGTGGCGGCGTGGAAGAGGCCGAGGAGACTCCCGCGGTGAGCGAGCCCGTCGCGGGTGGCGGCACGCCCACCACCGAGGAAGTCAGCGGTGGCGGCGGCCCCGAGCTTCCGTTCACCGGCCTTCCGCTCTGGTACGCGATCTACGGCGGCATCGCGCTGATGGTCGCAGGCATCGCCTTCTGGATTCGCGCCCGCTTCGCTCGCGAGGGCTGACTCGCGCGACTTTGCACGACCACACCACACGAACAGCGCCTTCACGGGGCGGCGGCCACTTCGGTCGTCGCCCCGAATCGTGTTCGGCGGCGTGCGTTCGCCGCGCGATAGCATCCATCCAGTGAACAGTGGACTGCTCATCTCCTTCGAAGGCATCGACGGCTGCGGAAAGTCGACGCAGCTGACGCGCGTGGCCGAGCGGCTTCGAGCGATCGGCGTCGAACCGCTGCTCGTGCGCGAGCCGGGTGGCACCAAGCTCGGCGAACGCGTGCGCGAACTGCTCCTGGACCCGGCCACAGGCACGATCGCCCCATCCGCCGAAGCGCTCCTGTACGCCGCGTCGCGCGCGGAGCTGGTGGCGTCCACAATCGAGCCCGAACTGGCGGCCGGACGCGTCGTGCTCGTGGATCGCTACGTGGATTCGTCGCTCGCCTATCAAGGCGCGGGACGGCAGCTGGGCGTGGACCGCGTGCTCGAAGCGAACTTGCTCGCCACGAACGGTCGCTTGCCGGATCTCACCATCTTCGTGGACGTGCCGCCGTCTGCGGCCGCCGCCCGACGCGGAGCCACCGGCGAAGCCGCCGATCGCTTGGAGCTGGAGGGCGAAGGCTTCTTCGCGCTCGTGCACGCGGGGTATGAGCAGATAGCCGCCCGCTGGCCCGAGCGTATTCGCCGCGTCGACGGCACGGGAAGTGTGGAAACGGTGGAGCGTCGCGTCGACGCGATCGTCGCGCCCGCGCTCGCCTCGCTCGGCATCACACTCGATCCACTGGAGCAGCTGGCATGAGCGAACTCGATCCCGCGCTCGTCGCCCAACCTCGCGCAGCGCGCACGATCGATCGATTGCTCGACGAAGCTCGCGCGCACGCGCTGCTGCTCACGGGCGATCCGGGATCCGGTCCGCTCGCCGCCGCCGCGCGCATCGCGCAACGCGTGCTGTGCCCGAACGGCGGAGGCGACGATTGCGAGACCTGTGGTCGCGTCGCGCGCCGCGTGCACCCCGACTTGATGTGGATCACGCCGGAGGGCAGCACGCTTTCCAAGGCGCAAGTCGACGACGTGGTGGAGACGGTCACGCGGATGCCGTTCGAAGGCGTGGCGCAAGTCGTGGTGATCGAGCACGCCGACAGCCTCTCGATGGACAACGCGAGCGCCGGCAACGCGCTGCTCAAGTCGCTCGAGGAGCCCGAAGGACGCGTCGTGTACGCGCTCGTCGCGCGCAACACCGCGCGCATCCTCCCCACGATTCGTTCGCGCTGCGTGGAGGTCGTGTTCCCGCCCGTTCCGGATGCGCTGCTCGCCGACGCATTGCGCGCGGATGGCGTGGACGAGGGCGTGCTTGCGGCCGCCACCGGCTTCGACCTTGCAGCGCTTGCACGCATCGCTCGAGGCGATCTCGATCGCGGGCGCGAGCTCGCGGCCGGCGGCGCGGTGGCGCAGCGGCGCGGCGACATGCTTTCCGGCATGCACGCGCTCGCGAGTGGATCGACGCCGCCATCCCAGCTCGCGGATCGAATCCTCGCGCGCGGCACGAGCGCGGGCGATGCCGAGGCCGGCGTCGCGTCGCGCGAGTTCGACGAGTTCGAGCTGACGATGAGCGACCGCGAGAAGCGCTCGTTCAACGCGAAGTCCAACGAGGACGGCCGCGAGAAGCGCACGAAACGTCGCGCGCGTCGAGCGCGGATCGCGGAGCTGCAGTCGTGCCTCGAAGAGCTCGCCGGATGGTGGCGCGACGTGCTCGCGATCAGCGTTGGCGGCGAGGACGCCGTGGTGAACGTGGACCGCATCGACCAGCTTCGTCCGGCCGCCACCGGTGCGGCCGGGCCGCGCGCGGTCGCGGCGCTCGACGCGATCGACGAGGTCGCGCTTCGCCTGCGCGTCAACAACGCGGACGAGCTCGTCTCCGTCGGGGCGTTGACCGCCGAACTGGCCGCGCTGGCCGCTGGCCGAATCCGCGCGCGCAGAACTCTGGGCGCGCCCGCGCGCACGCCGCAGGGCTACGATCTCGCGCTGGGGTAGCGGTCGCTTACATCGTCCTCACACGATCTTGCCGAAACCCTTGGTGGATGCGTCGGGCGGCCCGTCCGATCCTTCAGCTGTCGACGGTCGTGGGGACGGCCGTCAAGTGGGCGCTTGGAGGGGGACACCATGTTGGACGATTTCTTCGTCGGGGAGGGCGACGCGCGCGAGCAGGCACCGTTGCTTGCAGGCAGTCGGGGGGCTGTCGACGAGCGCGTGGAGGTGATCGACGGCGACGCTGCCGACAGCGGCGTCGCCGTCGACTACTCCGATCCGGAGCGCGCGATCGAGACGCTGCACGGCGAGTACGCCAGCCGCTTGTTCGCGTACGCGCTGTCGATGCTGCGCAATCGCGAGGACGCGGAGGACGCGGTGCAGACCACGTTCATGAACGCGTACAACTCGCTCGTGGACTGCCGCGTTCCGCGCCAGCAGGCGTCATGGCTTTTCCGCATCGCGCGGAACGTGTGCCTGAACCGAATCCGCACGTACACGCGCAAGCCGGCCGGTTCACTGGAAGGCATCGACGTCGCGTCCAGCCGCGGCGTGGAGGACCAGCTCGACCAGCACCTGCACGCGGTCGCGCTGCGCACCGCGCTCGAGCGCTTGCCCGAGCAGCAGCGCAAGGCGATCGTCCTGCGCGAGCTCAAGGGCGCGTCGTACGCGGAGATCGCCGACGCGCTCGACACCACGCAGGGCGCCGTGGAGAGCCTGATCTTCCGAGCGCGCCGTCAGCTCGCGTCGAGCATCCGCACGCTGCCGCCCGGCATGGACGCGGGCCTGGCGCGAACCGCCGCCTGACATGCGGCGACTGGCATCCAGCTGACACACCGGCAGCGCCGGCGGCGAGGACCGCCGTCGTCGGCGCTGCCGACTCGTTCGGGCGCTCGAATCACGCCACGACGATGATCTGCGCTCCGGCCGCGTCGAACGACTGGGCTCGTGCCGGGTTCACGTGCACGGCCGGTTCGCTGGCGCCGTCGCTCGCGGCGAGCACGCCGATCGGCGATTCGCCGCGCCGCGCGGCGCCGACCACGAGATCGCTCCAGCGCACGCGGCCCTCGCGGATCGAGTCCTCGTCCACATAGCGATCGAGCGGGCGAACGGTGATCTCCACGCCGGTGCCGTCGAGCAGCTCGGCGAACACCGCCTCCAGTTCGCCGTTCTCAGACACCTGCGACAGCAGCAGGCTCGTGAGCCGCTCGCTCACAACGAAGTCGTCCGGATTGGCCACGCGTCCCAGCTCCACCGAGCGCGGCTCCAGCAGTTCCGCCACCACCGAGGTGCGTGCGTTCCGGTGCGACGAGTCGAGAATGCGTCGCGCGTGCACGAGTCCGAGCAGCGTGCGCGCGTCCGCCTCCGCCGGCTCGAGGCTGCGATAACCCACGAGCACGATCCGCTCGAATTCGCGCGAGTCGAGCACCTCGCGCATCGGCTCCAGGCGCGAGGTGTCCGCATGCGAGAGCGTGACGCGCAGGTTGTCGGCAGCGGGCAGGTCCGCCTCCGTCACCGTCGCGAGCTCCGGGTCCACCACCACGTCCACGGTCGACCCGGCGGAGACCGAGCGCGCCAGGTGCGCGAGCATGCGCGGGGTGAGTTCGTTCCAGCCGACCATCAGCAGGTGGTCGGGTTCGAGCGGCGGCGCGGGCGCGGCCTCGCGCTCGGCGGCCGGCTCGTGCGCGGGAGCGTCCAGCAGCACGAGCGTGTCGTCGTCCTCGCTGATCGCGATCACCTGGTCGCCTGCGGCGAGCACCTCGTCGCCATCCGGGTTGAGCTCGATTCGCCCGTCCGCATGACGCACGCCGATCGGCGCGCTTCCGTCGTACGACTGCAGCACCTGGAACCACGTGCGACCGGCGAGCCGCCGATCGTCGTGGAAGTAGAGCTCGTCGCCGTCGAAGTCGAGCAGCTCCTGATACACCGCCCCGAGCCCCGCTTGGCGGCAGATCTGCGCGGTGATGCGAGCGATCAGGTCGCTGGAGACCACGGTGCGCACCTGCCCGCCCGTGGCCTCGCGCATCGCCACGGCATTCTCGGCGTCCACGAACTCCGCGAGCACGTGCATGCCGGCGAGCTCGCGGTCGAAGCTCATCAGCCCGAGCAGCACCTTGGTGGTCTGCGCGTCCGGCGCGTCGCTGGCGGGGTCGCTCAACACGATCGTGCTGCGGGCGGCGCCGGGGGCCACGATCGCGAGGTCGGCCGGATCCGCGGGGTTGCCGGTGCGGCACACCACGCGCGTGCCGCGTCGCCACCGCGAGCGGGCGTGCCGGCGCGCGTTGATCTCGTCTTCCATGTCCACGCGGTCGCGATCGGCGAGCACCACGATGCTCGCGTGGCGGCGGTTCTCGTTCGCCACTTCGAGCTCGGCGATGATCGTGTGCAGCTTCTCGCTCCAGCCGAGCACGAGCGTGTGCTCGGTCTCGGGCACCACGCCGCGGCCCTTGCGCAGTCCCTCGATCGCGCGGTCGATCACGCTGGCGATGAGGCCGATCAGGGTGGAGAAGATGAAGATGCCGACGATCGTGATCAGCAGCGACGCGCTGCGATACCACCAGCCGTCGTCGCCGGTCACGGTGCCCGGATCGAGCGTGCGCATGAGCGCCTGCCACGAGTTCTCGAGCAGCGTGTTCGAGCCGTGCGTCTCGTCACCGGTGTGGGCGATCGCCGCGTGCAGCAGCAGCCCGGTCACCACCACGAAGACGGCGGTGACCAGTCCCAGCCAGATGATCAGCGCGCCGGAGCCGCGCGAGAGCGTGAGATCGAATCGGTAGCGCAGGCGGGCGCGCCAGCCCACGCGCTGGTGCATCGTGCGGGAGGACGAGGCATGGTTCGAGGCGCCAACGCGGGATTTGCTGGAGGCGCGCACGTGAGCGCGAGCGGCATTGGTGGTTCGTTGCGACACTGGTGTTCCTTGCTCAGGCGGTTTGCGCGGTGGGGCGCACGGTGACGGTGGTGACGGTGGCGCGCGGCGGGCGCGTGATCGCGTACAGCGCGGCGTCGGCGATGTCCTGCGGCTGGAGCACCCAGTCCGGGGTGCCGTCGTCGAAGAATGGCGTGTCGACCATGCCGGGTTCGATGCTGGTCACGCGTACGCCATGTTCGGTCACCTCCTGGCGCAGTGCCTCGGCCATCGCGGTGGTCGCATGCTTGGTGGTCGAGTAGAGCGATCCGGGCAGCACGCGGCGGCCGGCCACGGAGCTGGTGACGAGCACGTGGCCGCGGGTCTCGAGCAGGGTCGGCAGGGCGGCGCGGATCGAGATCGCGGCGCCGTACACATTGGTGAGCACCATGTCGTGCCAGTGCTCGGGTGTGGAATTGAGCCACCCGCGTGGGGCGCCGAACCCGGCGTTCACGACGAGCACGTCGAGCGTGCCAAACGCGTCGATTGCTGCCTCGACGGCGTCCTGGCAGGACTGCCAGTCGGTCACGTCCAGGCGTGCGGCGCGCGCGATGTCTGGCCCGCCGAGATCCGCGGCGATCGCCTCGAGCTTTTCGAGCCGGCGCGCGCCGAGCACGACGCGCATGCCCGCCGCTGCGTACTCGCGAGCGATCGCCTCGCCGATCCCGCTGCTGGCTCCGGTGATGAGCGCCACGCGCCCCGATACGTTCTCGTGCTGCATGGCGCGCACCATAGCGCGCACGCGCCCCCGCCGGCCCTCCCGCCCCGCTCTCGCGCCGCCCGCCCCGCTTGCGCGCCCATTCACGCGCCCCACACGGAGGAGTGGTGGGACTGAGTGGGAAAAACACCCACTCAGTCCCACCAGTCCCCGTCAGGGCGTGCGGGGCGGCGGGCGCGTCCGAGGCGGCGGCGGGTGTGTGCGGGGCGGCGGAGCCGGCGTGTCGCTACTTGCGCGCCTCGCCCACGCACGCGCCGTCGCGAACAGGCAATATGCACGCATGGCACATACCAGCCCGTCCTACACCTTCACCATCCGCGTGCGGCTCGATCGCGAACCCGGCACGTTCGCGCGCGTGGCCGCTGCGATCGCGTCCGTCGGCGGCGACCTCGGCGCGGTGGACATCGCGCGCACGTCGCGCCACCACCTGTGGCGCGACGTGACCGTGCTCGCCGCGGATCGCCGGCAGGCCCAGTCGATCGTGGACGCGATCGCCGACGCCGAGGGCGTGGAGGTGGAGCGCGTCAGCGACCGCACGTTCCTCATGCATCTGGGCGGCAAGCTCGCCGTGCAGCCGAAGGTGCCGCTCAAGACCCGCGACGACCTGTCCATGGCCTACACCCCCGGCGTGGGACGCGTGTGCCAAGCGATTCACGACACGCCCGAGAGCGTGTGGGCGCTCACCGTGAAGCGCAACACCGTGGCCGTGGTGAGCGACGGCAGCGCGGTGCTCGGCATGGGCGACATCGGCCCGTACGCGGCGATGCCCGTGATGGAAGGAAAGGCGCTGCTGTTCAAGCGCTTCGCGGACGTCGACTCGTGGCCGATCTGCCTCGACACGCAGGACGTGGACGAGATCGTGAGCACCGTGAAGGCGATCGCCCCCGGCTTCGGCGGCATCAACCTCGAGGACATCAGCGCGCCGCGCTGTTTCGAGGTGGAGCGTCGACTGCGCGCCGAACTCGACATCCCCGTGTTTCACGACGACCAGCACGGCACCGCGGTTGTGGTGCTCGCCGCGCTCATCGGCACGGCCCGCCTGCTGCGCCGCGACATCGCCGACCTGCGCGCCGCGATCCTCGGCGCGGGCGCCGCGGGCACCGCCGTCGCCCGAATTCTCGTGGCGGCGGGCGTGAGCGACATCGTCGGCGTGGACCGCAAGGGCACGATCCACGCCGCACGCGAGGACGCGTCCCACGAACCGTTCTCGTGGTGGGTGGACGCCACCAACCCGCGCAACGTCGTCGGGGGGATCGACGAGGCGCTCGCCGACGCGCACGTGTTCATCGGCGTGAGCGGCCCGAACCTCGTCAGCCCCGAGCAGATCGCCACGATGGCGCCCGACGCCGCGGTGTTCGCGATGGCGAACCCGACGCCCGAGATCGAGCCGGAGCTCGTCCCCGCGAACGTGCGCGTGGTGGCCACGGGGCGCAGCGACTACCCCAACCAGATCAACAACGTGCTCTGCTTCCCGGGCATCTTCCGCGGCGCGCTCGACGTGCACGCGCGCGAGATCAACGAGGCGATGAAGGTTGCCGCAGCGCACGCGATCGCGGGCGTGATCCCGTCCGAGCAGCTCAACGAGGAGTACGTGATCCCGAGCGTGTTCAACGAGGACGTGGCGGTTGCAGTTGCCGCCGCGGTGGCGCAGACCGCTCGCGACACCGGCGTGGCGCGGCGCATGCCGGAGGGCACCACGCCGCTGCGCGTGCCAACCGGGGCCGCTGCGGGTACGGGCACCGCATGAACCATCGCGCCGCTCGCACGCTCGTCTCCATCCTGCTCGTTCTCGTCGTCGCGCTTGCCAGCGCGGCGTGCGGCGGGCCATCGAAGGACGACTACCTCGCTGGGCTCAAGCGCGTGAAATCGCAGCTCGACGAGGCGAACGACGCGTCGCAACAAGCCGCCAGCGAGACGGACGCGGCGAAGCGCACTGCGCTGCTGCAGGACGCGCAAGCGTCGATCGAGAAGGCGGCGAAGACCGCGGACGCGCTCGACCCGCCGGACGACGTGAAAAAAGCGCATGGGCAGCTCGCTGCAGCGCTGCACGACTACGCGAAGGTGTTCGGCGAGCTCGCCACGGTGAAGGACGACGATCCGGATCGCGCCGATCTATACGCGCGCGCCGGCGACATCGTGGATCGACTCGACAAGGCGAACCGCGCGCTCGAGAAGGCCGGGTATACGGTGGAGCGCGACAAGAGCTCCAAGTAGCGACGCGCGTGATCCGACGAGGTGGCTACGATGCCACCGATGCGTTGGGCCGCGATCGACTTCGAAACCGCCACCTACAGCCGCGCGAGCGCGTGCGCCGTGGGCGTGGTGGTCGTGGAGGACGGACGCGAACTGCACCGGCAGGCATGGCTGATCCGCCCGCCCGGAAACGAGTATCAGTCGGGGAACGTCGCGATCCACGGGATCCGTCCGGCGGACACGGTCGACGCGCCGGATTTTCCGGTGGTGTGGGCCGAGGTGGAGCAGCTGCTGGGCGATCGCGTGCTGGCGGCCCACAACGCGAGCTTCGACGTTGGCGTCATTCGACGCTGCTGCGAGCACTACGGCCTGCAACCGCTGGATTCGCAGTACGTGTGCACGGTGACATTGGCACGGCGAGCGTGGCCGGATCTCGCCAACCACAAGCTGCCGATGGTCGCCGAGCACGTGGGCAGCGAGCTCGATCACCACGACGCGCTCAGCGACGCGGCCGCATGCTCGCAGATCGTTCGCGCGTGCATCGAGCATGCGGGCGCCGCGGGCGTGACTGATCTCGTCGCGCGTCACGGCTTGCGCGAGCAACGCGTGGCGCCCGTCGCCGCCCGCGCATGAGGTTGCGCCCAGAGGATCCGATGCGCGCCAAGGCCACCGACAGTGGCGTGGAGGACGGTTGGCGCGGCGCGCGAATCGGAGCGGAGACACGCGACCGAGCGCATCGCGCGGCCACGCGCATCGACGCGCAGATCGACATCGGCGAGGCGGGAACGCCCCGAGTGACGATCGCGTTCCTCGTGCTCACGATCGCCGCGACGGCGCTCGAGTTCGCCGCGTTCGGCACGAGCCCGTCCACGAGCGAGTTGTCGCGCGCGGGCGGCGCGGGCATCGGCGTGATCGCCACGGGCGCGTGGTGGAAGCTGCTCGTGTCGAACCTGCTCCACGCGAACGTGATGCACGTGGTGATGAACGCGTTCGTGATCTTCCTCACCGGCCGCTGGCTGGAACACCTCGTGGGGCGCGGGATCGTGGTGGCGACGATTCTGTGGTCGGCGGTGCTCGCGGGCGCCGGTTCGCTGCTCGTCGACGCGCCGAGCGTGTCGATCGGCGCGTCGGGCGTGGCATTCGGGCTGGTGGGGTGCGCGGTCGGCGCCGATCCGCGCGCCCGCACCGCCACCGGCGTGATCGCGCGTCAGCTCGCGGTCGTGAACATCGTCATCACGTTCGTCGCGCCGGGAATCTCGATCGGCGGGCATCTCGGCGGGTTGCTGGCAGGGCTCGTGGTGGGTTTCGCGTGCTGGGATCGCTCGGCGGTGGACGATCAGCATCCAGCGGGTCGCGCGCGTCGCGGATTCGCCTCCGTGCTCGTGGCCGTCTCCTTGCTTCCGATCGCGGCGCTCGCGATCGGCCCGCGCCCCGTGGACGCCGGGGCCGACGCGCGTGCTCGTCTCACTGCGCGCCTGCTCTCGCGCCAGCTCGCGGGCAGCGAGCTCACCGGCGGCATGAAGATCGACGCCGCCTCGTGCCAGCCGGGCAGCGACTTGCTCACGTACGAGTGCGACGTCGACGGCCAGCACGCCTTCGTCACCTTCCGCACGAGCGACGACCAGTGGACTCTCCAGCTCGCCGCTTCGTGACGGTTCGGGGGCGGTAGGGTGCGGCTCGTGCGCCGCGTCGCGACACCACTGCTCGTTCTCGCCGGAGTTGCGATGGTCGCGACGGCATGCGGATCGCCGTCCAGTTCCGAATCGGAGACGAAGTCGCTGCCGCCTGCCGCGGTCGACTACGTCACCTTGCCGTCGATCGTTCGCTTGACGCCGCACGTGGACGTCGCCCAGCCCGACGCAAGCGACGCGATCGAGCTGGACGCCGCCCGGGGCGAGCGCGAAGGTGGGCAACTCGTCGCGTGGGCGAAGGCGGGCGAGCCGCGAGTGGTGCTCGAAACGAGCGCGCTGCGCGGACCAAGCAGCGTCGAGATCGCCGCGACGCACGTGCACCCCTACATCGAGCACGCGATGACCGTCGAGCGAGGATCGCCCGGCGGACGCCCCGGCACCTACATGGATCCCTTGATTCCCGCGCGCAAGCGCGACGTCGTGCTCGGCGACTCCCAGCGCCTGCTCGCGTGGATCGACGTGACCGTGCCGCTCGACACGAAGCCCGGCCAGTACACGGGGCACGTGCTGATTCGCGAGTCCGACGAGCACGGAAAGCCCATCGCGGACGACGAATCCAGCGAGCTGGCGCGCATCCCGATCCGCGTGCGCGTGCACGCCGCGACGATCCCCAAGACACCCACGCTCGGTTCCTACGTGGGACTCGACCAGTCGCAGCTCGTTCGCTTCGAGAACGTTCCTGCCGGCAGCACGAAGCTTCGCGACGTCACCGAGCGGTACGTGAACGCGCTCGCCGACGCGCGCTTGAGCGTGGGCGACGTGGGCGCGCTGCCGCCCGGCGCGCTTGCCGGACACCACGGCCTGCCCGGCGACGACGACTATCTGGAGCGCGTGTTCGGGCAACGCGGCGTGGCGAGCGTGCGCATCCCGCTCTACGAGACGTACCCGTTCAAGGACCCGCTCGGCGCCGATCGCGCGCAGACGGTGCGGTACTTGCGGCGCGCCGCCGCGTGGGCGCGCTCGCACGGGTGGGCCGATCGAATGTACGTGTTCATGTTCGACGAGCCCGACGACTCCGAGGCCGGCGACGTGCGCGAGCTGCACGAGCTAATGCGCGAAGCCGATCCGCAGCTGCGCCAACTCGTGACGCGGGAAGGATCGGCTCGCTCCCCGTTCCAAGGATCCGTGGACATCTGGGCGCCGAACATCAACCCGCAACGCTTCCGCGAGACGGATGTCAGTCGCGAGCGCGCTCGCGGCAAGGACACGTGGTGGTACCCGTCCATCACCACCACCGCGCCCTATCCCACGCTCTTCATCGACGAGCTTCGACCCACCCCACGCGCGCTCGGATGGCTCGCATGGCAGCGCGGCGTGCGCGGCTTTTTGTACTGGAGCGCCACGCATTGGCACGAAGTGGACGATCCGTTCGAGGACCCGTCCACCTACAACGAGACGAACATCAGCGGAAACGGCGACGGAGTGCTGCTGTACCCGGGCGGCGCGATCGGACTGCCGGGCACGCCGATTCCCAGCGTGCGACTGCTGCAGCTGCGCGACGGCATCGAAGACCATGACCTGCTCGCTGACGCGACGTGCGCCGCGACATCGACGCAGCGAGCGCGAATCCGCCGTGCGGTCGCCGCCGCCGCGCCCGCCATCGATCGCATCGATCCCACCGCCGCGCAGGTTCAGGCCCTTCGCCAATCCACGTTCGCCGTGCTCGATCGCGCACCGGTGGACGCGAACTGCGCTGACGTCATGTCCTGATCGATAGGTTGCGAGGTCCGATGCAGCTGAAGCCGATACCAGACGACCTTCCCGCAGCGCCGATCACGCGCCCCGCCGGAATGGATCCATCCGTGCCCTACGAGCCCGTGATCGACGCGCACCATCGCGTGATCGACCCGATTCAGAAAGCCGCGATCGCCGCGTTCTACGACTCCGGCGCCGCGAAGCTACCGCATCGCGTGCTCGACTGGCTTCGTCGCGGCCAGCTCGCGCCCGTGCTCGGAACTCCGGGATCGCCGCTGCCGGACACGCCGGGCGCCTATCGAGTCGCGGTGATCGGCGACATGGGGGAGGGCTCGCCCGCGCAGGTGCGCAACACGGAGCAGATCGCGAAGTGGAACCCCTCGCACGTTGCCACGGTGGGCGACAACGTCTACCCGCTCGGGCGCGAACGTGACTGGGCCGAACGCTTCGACCCGCAGTACGCGCAGTTGCGCACGCACACCACGTGGCAGCCCGCGCTCGGCAACCACGACTACTACGCCGGCGACCTCACACCGTACTTCTCACGCTTTCCGCAACTGCGCGGCAACGCGTACTACTCGTGGACGCTCGGGCCGGCGCAGTTCTTCGTGCTCGACACCGAGCAGCGGCTGGACGGTTCCAGCGCGCAGCAGGCATGGCTCGCGGCGGAGCTGGCGAAGTCCACCGCGCCGTACAAGATCGTGCAGATGCACAGGCCCATGGTGTCGTCGCGGGCGGGCGGCGCAGTTCGCGCGGCGTTCGGCACGCTCGGTCCGCTGCTCGCCAAGCACGGCGTGCAGCTCGTGCTCGCCGGGCACGAGCACGGCTACGAACGATCGCGCCCGATCGACGGCACCACGTACATGGTCGTGGGCGGCGGTGGAGCGGCGACGTACGGCCTGCCGGAACGGATGCCCGCGCAAACGCTCGTGCGCAGCGGCCGCAACCACCACCTCGAGCTGAGTTTCGACGCGGCGCGCATGGTCGTTCGCGCGGTGGACGATCGCGGCGGGACATTCGACACGTCCGTCATCGAGCCGCACGCGACCGCGACCGCGACCGCGTCCGCGTGACCGATCCACCCACGCGCATCGGCGTGCCCGCGATCTCGTGGGCGATCTACGACTTCGGCTACTCGATGTTCGCCTACGTCGTGTTCGCGCGCTATCTGAGCGATTGGATCATCTCGGACCTCGGCCACCCCGACTGGGTGTTCACGTGCGCGCAGGTCGTGGCGGCGCTCTCGCTCGTGCTGCTGATGCCGATCGCCGGGGTTGCCGCCGACGTGCTCGGTCGACACCGGCCGTTGCTTGCGTTGTTCACCGGCGTGTCCGCGCTCGCCGCGGCCGGCATCGGGATCGTCGATCCCGATCTCGGCGTGGCGGGGGTGCTGCCGCTGCTCGCGCTCGGCATCGCCAGCGCGATCGCGATCTCGCTCGCGTTCGCGCAGTTCGATCCGATGCTCGCCGGCGTCGCGCCGCAGCCGCGATGGAGCATGATGTCCGGCGCCGCCGTCGCGGCCGGCTATGTGGGCGTGGTGGTGTGGCTCGCGCTGCTCGCCGACGTGTTCGTCGGCGAAGGCGACAAGCAGCAGGCATTCCTGCCCGCTTCGGTCATCTTCGTGATCGCGAGCCTGCCGGTGATCGTGTTCGGCCGTGAGCGCTATGCGGATGCCGACGCGCCAGCCGCCGTCGATCGTCGTGGTCGAGGGATCTGGCGCATCACGCGCGAGCGGCAACGCGGCACGCTCGATCGCATGCGCCAGCTGCCGGGCGTCGTCCGCTTGTTGTTCGGCCGTTTCCTGTACGCGGACGCGATCGGCACCGTCAACGTCTTCGCGGTCGTGTTCATGTCGCGCCTCGGCGGCTTCACCGAATCCGACAAGAATCACGTCACGCTCGTGGTGGTGGGCTTCGCGGGCGCCGGAGCGTTGTGCGCCGGTTGGATTGCGCACCGGATCGGACCACGACGCACGTTGCTGGGCGTGGTTCCCTCGTTCAGCGCCGGGCTCGCGGTCGTCGCGTTGTTCGGCGCGCCCTGGACCGTGTGGCTGCTCGCGCCAGTGCTCGGCGTGTCGCTCGGCACCGTCTACACCGTGGATCGGCTCTTCATGCTCGCGCTCACGCCCCCCGAGGTGCGCGGGGAAGTGTTCGGCTTCTTCAACCTGATCGGACGCGTGGCGCAGGCGTTCGGCCCGTTCGTGCTCTGGGGCGGAACGATCTTCGTGCTGCACGACGCAACCGGATGGCTCGACGCGCTCGACGCTAGCCGCGTGTCGTTCGGGCTGATCGCGGTCTCCGCGCTCGTGGGCCTGCTGGTGATCCGCCCGCTGTCGGACGGCGTCAGCGGCGGGGTGGTCGGGGCGAGCGGTCAACCGCCAGGCGGGGCGATGTAGCCCACCATGCGCGTGTCGCCGAGCCGGTAGTTGGACGCCTTGACCCGGTCCTGTTCGTTGCCGCCGATCGTGTAGACGCGACCGTTCGCGACCTTCGTCACCACCGCGACGTGGTCGACGTTGCTGTCGCCACGAAAGCTGAACAGCACGAGGTCGCCGGGCTTGGGCGTGTAGCCGGCACGCGCGTGCCACGTGCCTTCCTGCTTGGCGTACTTCACCATTGCCACGGTGTGGTCCTCGCCCGTGCCGTCCTTGCCGAACGGCACGCCCGCTTGCTTGCGCACCCACGACGCGAAATCCGCGCACCACGGCTCCGCCGCGTCCGGATCCTCGCCGGCGCCGGTCACCGCGGTGCGGTAGGTGCGAATGCGCCCGGTTGCGTCCTTGTCCTCGCCGCCGTTTTCCTTCACGCCGCGCGCGAGTTCCGCATTGGCGGTCGCAACGATCTTCGCGCGGATCTCCTCGATGGAAGCGGTGGTTTGCGTGACCGTCGATGTCTGAGTTGGTTCTTGAGCCGGCGTCGACTGCGTGACCGTTTCGGTCGAGTCGGCGGACGAGGACGAGTCGGTGGATGGCGACGAGTCCGGCAATGCGGCTGGCGGTGCGGTGGTGGCGCCGCATCCGCAGCCGTTCGCGATCTGGTTCGACGTGCTGCTCGACGGGCCGCCGGCCAGCACGCCAGCGGCGCCTTGCCGTGCTTGGAGAGCGGCGGACAACTGGTTGATCGCGATCGCGAGATTCGCGATTGCCACGGCGAGATCGGTGGTCGGCGCCACGCTCGTGGCGCCAGCGACGGTCGTGGTCGTCGTGCCGCCGCCACCATTCACGCCCGCGACCGACGAACCGGCCGTTCCGGCGGCAGGTGGCGCGGCGACCACGCTCTGCGTGGCCGTGCTCGGGCTGGCGACGGATTCCCCCATGCCACCACGATGGGGCCGATTCGCAAACCCGGACTAGGTAATTCGGATCGTGTTAGCGGGCGAGACGGTTCGCCACCAGCTCCGTGGCCTTCGCGTCCACGAGCGCCGCGTATTGCGCGTGATCGGTGATCTGCGCGAGCTCGGGCACCGTGAGCGCGCGTCGATCGAGCACCCGCCGCATTCCGTCGAGCGACGCGGTTCCAACTTGCTCGTTCGCCCAGCCAGCGATGCCGTCCAGTCGCGCCGCGAGCGCGCGTGCTCCGTCGTCGCCCAGTCCGAGATCGGCGGCGATGTCATGCGCGATCACGCGTGCGCTGCGATCGCGCGGCAGCTCGGTCGCGGCGCGCGACGCGTCGTCGAACCACCACCACGTCAGCGTGACGCCATCGCTTGCCTCGCGATGACGCAGCGAGGCGAAGCGCGACAAAGTCGAACCGTCCACGTCGTCGCCCGGTCGTGGCGCGCACACGTCCGTTCCTGGACTGCGACCGGCATCCACGACTCGTCCCCATTGATCCGACACGCACCACACCGATCCCGGCTCGAGCAACTGAGCGACGGATCGCGCCGCGGGCATGAGCGGTTGGCCTGCGCGCTCCGCGACGTGTCGGGCGAGCAGCGCCGGACGATCGAGCGCGTCGAACCCGCGGATCCATGCGGCCGGCATCAGCAGTTCGCGCGCGAACGCGCTCGCCTCGCCTTCCACCAGGTCGTGCGCCGTGACGGGCAGCTCCCACGGTCGCGTCGACATGTCGCACGGCGTTCCGAGCGGATGCCAGCCGAGCAGCACGTGTCCGAGGCCGTGCGCGATGGCGAAGCGTCGGCGTTCGGGCGACGATTCCAAGCCGGCGTCCACCACGATGCGCGGCTGTTCGCCGGCGCGCTCGCCGTGAACGACGATCACGTCGGCGCGCGTGGGGATTTCTTCGTCGAGCACGAGCGCGAAGCGTGACGCGACCCGTTCGATGTCGAAGGGCGGTGTGAGCTGCAGTTGTTCTGACAACCGAAGCGCTGCTTCGCGCGCGACTCGATACGTGGGATCAGGCATGGCTCGGCTCCCGTTCGGCACGCGAGGCGGACGCCGCAGCGTCCACGTGCGGGATCCATGCCTCGACGTCGGCGGCGTCGTGCGGGTCGACCACCCTGCTCGCGAGGCGCGACGCCAACGCGCGCACCCGCGGTTGGCCACGCAGCTCGTCGAGCGCAACCGATCGATCGAATCGTCGCGCGTTCAGCACGTAGCGCAGCGCGTCCGGGGTGGACGCCACGAGGTCGAGCTCGTCCGCGCTCAGACCGAGCACCTCGTGCAGGGGCTTGGTGCGGGGACCGTCGAGCCATGCCGCGACCTGCGCTTCGAACTCGTCGATGCGCGCGTGACCGTCGAGCACTCGCTCGACGAAGCTGTGTCGCTTGCTGCTCACGCGGCGAGTATTCCCGATTCCTCGTGGTTGTTGCACCTGATCGTGCATGTCGCGGCCAAGTTCGCGTTCGCGTGCTCGGAGCGGGTTTGGCCCGCGCGCCGGCCGGGGCAGCACGGGTCCATGGCCTCAGCCCGCACGCAGCAACTGCATCACACGTACGAACGCCTCGTCGCCGCCGACATCGAGGACGTCTGGCGCGCGCTCACCGATCCCGACGAGGTGCAGCAGTACTATTACGAGAACGCGGTGGAGTCTTCGTGGATGCCGGGCGAGCCGGTGCGCTATCGAAATGGCGACGGCGCCGTGACGATCGAGGGCGCGGTGGTGGACGTGGACGCGCCGCACCGACTCGTGCACACGTTCGCGTTCACAGCAGTGGGCATGGCTGGCGCGGCGAACGACGAGTCATCGCGCGTGACGTGGACGATGGAACCCGACGACGAGGGCACGCGCGTGACGCTCGTGCATGACGGCTTCACGGGCGAGACCGTCACCTACCGCGCCGTCGAGGACGGGTGGGAGCAGATTCTCGACGGCTTGGCCGAGCTGTTCGACGCGTCGCCCAGCGAGGACGACTGACGAGGTTCAGCCGAGCAGGCCCTTGAAGACCATCACCACGAGCGCCACGAAGCAGGCGGCGAGGAAGAACGATGGGAAGAAGGCGTCGAAGTCGCGCATTGCGAGAGCATCCTTGTCGATGGATCCGTCGCTGCGAGCCTACCATCGCGTGCCGCGCGTGGAGCGATCAGTTGAGCGAGCGTTCCACGGCGGTCGCGCGCAGGTGTTCCGCTTGGCGTTCGGCGACGTCGCCGACGCGCTTGAGAAACGTCATGACCGCGGCCAAGTCCTGATCGCTC
Organism: Thermoleophilia bacterium; assembly: GCA_039811765.1. Taxonomy (GTDB): domain Bacteria; phylum Actinomycetota; class Thermoleophilia; order Gaiellales; family SKUG01; genus JAGQUL01. The sequence goes on from JBDHZF010000016.1 coordinate 25,073, forward strand.
ATCGAGCTGGCGATTGAGAGCAGCTCTTCGCGCCACGTGTTCGAGACGCTCTCGAATTCGCTGGCGGCGCGCGGAAGCAATCGAAGCACGGTTCGGCGACGATCCTGCTCGTCCGATTGGCGGCGAACCCAGCCGTCGGCTTCGAGGCGGTCGACGAGGCTGGTCACCGCGGCGCGCGACAGCGAGATGCGCGACGCGAGTTCGCTCATCGGCATCGGCCCGTACGTGCGCAGCTGCGAGATCGCCATGCGCTCGTGCGTGCCGAGATTCGAGACGGTTCGCCACTGCGTGCGCAGCGATTCGATCGCGATCGTCGCGCGATCGGCGATTTCAGGCAGCGTGCGCGCGGAGCCAGCCGCGTCTCCGAGGCCTTCATGAGTAGCAATGTGCGAGTTGGTGACAGTGATGATGCCCACCCCCAGTGGTGCAGTTGGTCGGGGAGATCGGCGGCGTACGGCCGCCCTGACAGTTGCAAATCACAACTACCCGAAGCTCGATCCGAGTTCGTGCGACCCACGAATCTCCTAGCAATATACACTGAAAAAACAGCATAAAGAAATAGGTTTTGAAGTGTGGAATCACTCACTCAACTCGTGCGCCCCGATGACGTTTTGTGGGACCACGCCACATTTCGTCGGCGAGGGTTGGCGGGATGGTGGCCGCGTCGGTGGCCGAAACCGGCGATTCGTGGCGGTGTCCGGTCGCGCGCGCCCGAGCGAGCTGCGAGGCTATGTGCATGAACGATTCGATGGTGGACGAAGTGCGCGCTCGTGATCTCGTGGTGCTCGTGATCGGCGGCGGAGGCCGCGACCATGCGCTGTGCAGCGCGTTCGCCGCCTCGCCGCGTTGTCGCGAGCTGCATGCCGCGCCCGGCAACGCCGGCATCGCTCGCATCGGCACATGCCACGCGCTGGACCTCGCCGACTATGACGCGATGGTGGAACTCGCGGTGCGGCTGCGCCCTGACCTGGTCGTCGTCGGCGCCGAAGACCTGCTCGTCGCCGGAGTCGCAAGCCGCATCCAAGCGGCCGGAATCACATGCTTGGGTCCGACCCTGCAGGCGGCGCGCCTGGAAGGCAGCAAGCTGTTCTCGAAGCAGCTGATGGAACGCGCCGGCGTGCCCACCCCTGCGTGGCGCGCCTGCACGGACATGGACAGCGTCGAAGTCGCGATCGCCGATCTCGGGGGCGCGGTCGCCGTCAAAGCCGATGGTCTCGCAGCCGGATGCGGCGCGTTCGTGTGCCCCACGCCCGAACGCGCTCGCGAAGCGGCGCGCGCACTGCTCGAGGACCGCATCTTCGGGGACGCCGGAGCGTGCGTCATCGTCGAACAGCTGGTGGACGGCAACGAGGCGAGCGTGATGGCGATCGTCGACGGATCGACCGTCGTGCCGCTGCCGGCCGCGCGCGATTACAAGCGGTTGCTCGACGGAGACGCCGGCCCCAACACCGGCGGCATGGGCGCTCACGTGCCGAGCACCGATCTCGACTCGGTGGACGCCGCGCAGCTCGCGCGCGACGTGATCCAGCCAATCGTCGACGAGCTCGCCACGGCCGGCACGCCGTTTCGCGGCGTGATCTACGCCGGCGTGATGCTCACCAGCGACGGTCCGCGCGTGCTCGAGTACAACTGCCGCTTCGGCAACCCGGAAACGCAGGCGCTCGTGCGCGTCGCGGTTGCCGGTGGCGCCGATCTGCTCGATCTGTTGCATCGCGCCGCGGCAGGATCGCTTGACGGCATCGACGCGGTCGAAGCGAACGGCGCCGCGCTCGCGGTGTGCATCGCGTCGGCCAGCTATCCAGATCTGCAGCTCGAACCCGAGCCAGTGCTCGTGCACGGCCTCGACGCTGCGCGCGCGATCCCCGGCGTCGAAGTGTTCGTCGGCCTTGCCACGGAGGGCGCGTCGAGCGACGAGCTGCACGCGCTCGGCGGACGCGTCGTCACCATCAGCGCATGGGCGGAGCGGTTCGACGAGGCAATCGAGCGCGCATACGCCGCGGCCGACGCGATCGACGTGGAGAGCGGACGACGCATGCGACTCGACATCGGCGCTCCGGCAATCAGCCAGGTTCACAGCCGAGTGTCGGTCGGCTGTCGCAGCCGTTGATAAGCCGCATGCCCCAGTCGGTGGGGTCGGTCATCACGCCGAGCGAGGAAAGGATGTTCAGCAACATGCCTTTCGCGAAGAACCGCGCGACGCGCTCGTCGTCGGCGGCGTCGCCTCCGATCGAGTAGACCAGCTGCACCAGCTCGCCGAACCCATCTCGCATGGAGTTGCGCACTGCGGGCTCGTGACACGCCGAATACCCAGCCATCTGCAACCGCAGCAGCCGCGGGTCGGCGAGGATCTGGTCGCGGTACGCGATGCCGATCGCCAGCAGCGCATCCTCGCCGCGCAGGTCGCCCGCAGCGTTTCGAAACGTGTCGATCGCGCGTTCGTGGCATCGATCGAGCGCCGCCACGAACAGCTCGAGCTTGGATCCGCACAATCGGAACACGTACGACTGGGAGATGCCCGCGGCCGCGGCGATTCGCTCGGTCGACGAGCCGGCGTACCCGAGCTGCGCGAATTCCGTCATCGCCGCGTCGAGCAGGTGCTCGCGGCGCTCGGCGGCCGTGCTGCGAGACGCGGGATTCATTCGGCCACGTTATCCGCATCGCGCGCCGTTCGCAAGCAGTAAGGTTGGCCGTATCATGATTGATTTCGGAGCTTCGAGGGCGGCTGGGTTGGCCGACGCGATCCACGACCTGCTGCACGATCGCGCGCAGTCGATCGGCGCGATCGACATCGGCGTCGAAGTCAATGGCACGTACGTGGACGGCGAGGTGCTGTTCGGCGACGGCGGCCCCGACATGGGCTTCGCCGTCGACGCGGCCACCGGCGCGTGCGCCTTCTGCGAGCTCGTTCCACCCGACTCCGAGCGCTGGCTCGACGAGCACGCGCTCGCGCTCGAGCTCGCCGCGGGCGAGGAGTCGCACGCCGCTGCGGCGCTCGTGCTCCTGCGCGGGCTGCTCGACGCGCGTCGCACGCTGCTCAGGGGCGCCTGAGCGGCCGCCGACGGCCGGGCCGTCGGCGCATGCGGCCGCGAGCGCGATCCAGGATCGCCGTCTGCGCGCACGCGACCATACGATCGACGGTGCAAACGCGATTCTCGCGCCGATCCCAGGAGTTCTCCCATGCATCTCGCCGCACCCTCGTCCAACTTCGCAGGTCGTGTCGTTTCGGTCGTGCCAGGAGGCGGCGGGTACGCTGGCAACTTGGCGATGCCAGGGAAGCTGATGACGTCGGGCACGCCGGTCGTCCCAGGAGTCGAGATCGCGGATCCGACGACGATCGCGGCGGGATACGACTTCGGCGCGGCGATCGCCGCCGCGAAGGAGCTCTCGGCGAAGGTTCCGGTGGCAGGTTCGACGCTCTGGGAGCACAACCCCCGCAAGGACGGCACCACGGGCAACCAGGCGATCGGCGTGCTGCAAGCGGCCGACGGTCAGCTGCTGCTCGCGCCGCTGGTGGACCCCTCCGGTTTTCCGTCGTACTTCCGGTCCACCGATGTGAACGACGCGTTCGCCATGGATTTCACCGTGAGCTTGCATCAGCCCAAGTACGGCCGTGGCGACGAGGCGCTGCTCGCCGTGGTCGGGGCCGACGACTTCATCGATCTGCGCGACGCCACAGTGCAGCCGTACCCGTACCAGTGACGCGAACCTGTCAGGCGCGCCTGAGCAGCGTCCTGTACTGCGCGTCGGACTCGTTACCGGCCGCGTCGCGCACCTGCACGTACACGCCCTTCACACCAGCTCCGTCGCTGAGCGCGACCTGCAGCTCGGGCGCGTAGTCCACCCACGCGCCCCAGTCGCCGCTTTCGTCGGCCACGCGCACCTGCGCGGGCGCGCGATCGTCCGACGCGGCGAGCTGCACGGTGATCGTGCCGGCATCCGCGTACTCGGGCACGGTCACCGACGTGATCGTCGGCGCGGTCGTGTCCGGCTTCGGCGCGTCGCGCATCGCCGGAACATCCCGCGTCTCCGCCTCGGTGCGGCGCATGACCATGCCGGTCTCGACGCTCACCGCGTTGCCGAGCGCGTCCACCGCGATCCCGTGCGAACGCTCGCCCGCGGTGACGGTGGGTGCGTTCTTGCCGGTGTTCATGCTGAGCAGCCACTCGCCGTCCGGCGTGAATTTCTGGATCTGCGAGACGGTCGTGTTCATCACGTACACGTCGCCCCACTGGTCCACGCCGATGTCGTACGGCGCGGCGAACTCGCCCGGATCGCTGCTGCCCGTTCGATTCGGATCGGTCGCCTGGGTGGCGCCCCACATCTTCGTGGACTGGTACGAACCGTCCTCCTGCAGGTCCCACTTCTGCACGCGGTTGTTGCCGATCTCGGTGGTGTAGACGCTGTTGCCGTCGGCTGACACCGCGATGCCGCCGAGCGACCAGTAGAAACGACCCTGCGCCCAGCTGGACGCGTCCTGCGGATTGCCGTCCACGTACTCGCCGAAGCGGGTGACGTAGTTGCCGGCGGAGTCGAACTTCACGACCGTGTTGAGCTCGTTGCTCGTCCACACGCCGTCGGCGACGTAGAGGTTGCCCTTCGCGTCGGTGGCGATGCGCATGCCCTCGGCCGAGTAGCTCTTGTCGCCGTACGGGAACGCTTGGAGCTTGAACGACGCGTCGAGCGACCACACACCGTCCGCGCCCTTCACGTAGCGCTGCGGCAGGTACTTGCCGTCGATCTTCGAGACGACGAACGCGGAGGTTCCGTCCGGCGCCGGAGCGACGTCGACAGCTCCCTTGGGCACGGGAATGGTGCCGACCTGCTGCTGGGCGGAGTCGAAGATCTT
>JBDHZF010000017.1:0-29134 GCA_039811765.1 Thermoleophilia bacterium
CGTCGCCAGCGGCGCCCGGGGCGGCAGCGGCCGCCGCAGTGGCCGCGGCAGCGTCGGTTCCGCCGGCGGCAGCGGCCTGCGCCGTGGATCCGGTCGCTTGCATCGCGAGCGTCTGCTGCGTGCGCAGCTGGCTCATCTGGGCTGCTGCGTTGAGACCTGCGACTGACATGGTGTTGCTCCTCCCGATGCGTCTCCCGGCGGGCCCTCCAGCTCCGACCGTGATGCTTGTGACGCGGTGGTCATCCGTACATCAGGTCCAGCGAACGATCAGGCGGCAGTTTCGAGAGCGTCGGGGCCGGGGTGGGCCACCGGTGGGCCACGGACGGCCGCTTCCGCGAGAACCCCGAGCCACCAAACGCCTTGGGAATCGTTCAGCCCTGGCAGCTGCCCGGCCCGCTGCCGGTCGCGGCATCCTGCTGCGCGCGCGCCATCGGCAAGCGCTTGGGACGATGGATGCGCAGGCCGTTCGCCTCGGGCGCGCGCAACGCTTCGCCGCACTCGTCGCACTCCACGGCCATCACGCTCAGGATGTCGGCGCCGCAGGACGAGCAGGCGCTGACGACGCGCCCGTCGCACGTGGGGCACTCGGCCGGCGGTTCGACGACGCCCGGGTAGTAGCGTCGCGCCCAACCGCACGACACGCAAAAGCACGCGCGATCGCCGAGCTCGGTGTTGCGGTTCTTCGTGCGCGTGCGTGCTTCGCTTTCGGCCATGCGACCGCGAGCCTACGCGAAACGACGACGGCCCCGCCGAAGCAGGGCCGTCGCATGGGCTTTTTGGTGGTCGAACTCGCTTGTGGTCAGGCGGCGTCGCGCAGCGCGTCGGTCTTCTCGGACTGCAGAGTCGCGGCTTCGCGCTTCTCGTCTTCCTCGATCATCTTCTTGAGCAGGTCGATCTGCTTCTGCAGGTCCTTGATGATCGCGACCATCTGCGCCTGCACGGGATCGGACAAGTCCGCCGCGGCGATCACCGCGTCAGCTCCGTCCGCGGCGTCGCTGACGCCGACGCCTGGTTGATCGGGCGCGATCGCGCTCACGTCCGAGGAACTCGTGCCGGTCGGCGCGACTGGCCGGCCTGCGTCTCCCGCGGAACCGCCTCCGCCGACCGCGGAACCGCCTCCGCCGACGGCCACCACCTGCCCGGGGGTCACGCCGTTGGCGATCGCTTGCCGTTGCAGCGCGGCGATCTCCTCCGGCGTCACGTCGCCGTAGTCGACGCCGGCGACCGCGCTCGTTTGCACGCCCGAGCCGGTCGTGGCGTAGGTCTGCGCAACTCCGCTTTGCGTCACGCCGCCTTGCGCCGTCTGCATCATCGGTATCAACTGCGACACGTTGCCGCTCTTGAGCACCGCTTGGATCTCCGGATCGTCGACCTGAACGCCCATCGCCGCGAGCGTGGCTTCGTTCTCGGTCCTGATCTTCTGTTGCTTCTGCCAGTTGGAGAACACGCCGAGCGCAGCGCCGCCGAGCGCGCCGACGATCCCGCCGAGCACCGGACCGCCCGGAATGAAGGGCAGGAAGCCGACGCCCGCGCCGAGCGCGCCGCCGATCAGCGCCTTGGAGAGCACGCCGTCGAACAGCCCGACGCTGCCGTCGCCGGAGCTCGTTTGCGTCGTGGTCTGCGTGGTGGACGTCGATCCGCCGGTGATGCCGGAAATCGCGTTCTTGAAGGTATCGAGCAAGCCGCCACCGGTGCTGTGACCGACGTTGATGCCTGCGACTGGGGGAATGATCGTCATGCTGGGAGAAGCTCCGTGGTTGGAGGTGAAGCAGCGTTCTCCCGTCTATCGGGCAATTGCGGCCACGGTGTTGCACGAAACGGCCACCGCGCGACCAATTGCGGACACCGCACGGCGCGATTCGCACAAAATCCCTGCTCAGAGCATATTCGCTGGAGGGTATGAAAACGGCCAGGCTGTGGCCGCTGCGCTCGGTAGGCTCGACGCGATGCGACGAATCGGAATCATCGGGGGCATGAGCTGGCAGTCCAGCGCGGTGTTGTATCGCCTCGTCAACGAGTTCGCGCACGACGCGCAGGGCGGTCATGCAAGCGCGGATTGCGTGATGACGAGCGTGAACTTCGACGTCGTGCGCGAGCTGCAGCTGCGCAACGATTGGGACGGCGCCGGGGAACTGCTCGCCGATCGCGCTCGATCGCTCCGCGCCGCCGGCGCGGAGGCGGTGACGTTGTGCACGAACACGATGCACAAGGTCGCGCCGGCGATCGTGGAAGCGCTCGGCGACGTGCCGTTCCTGCACGTCGCCGATTCGGTCGCGGCGCGATGCGAAGCGATCGGCGCGAAGACGGTTGGCCTGCTGGGCACGCGCTGCACGATGAGCGACGGCTTCTATCTCGACTTGCTCGAGGCGCGCGGGCTCACGGTATGGGTGCCGGACCCGGCGGCGCAGGTGGACGTGGACTCGATCATCTTCGAGCATCTCGTGCACGGGCGCACGCCCGCGAGCGCGCGCGAGCGCTACCGCGAGGTGATGGCCGCGCTGGAGCGCAAGGGTTGCGAGGCGATCGTGCTGGGCTGCACGGAGATCGGCCTGCTGGTGGACGACACCGACGCGACCGTGCCGCTCGTGGACACGACGGTGGAGCAGGCTCGCACCGCCGTCGATTTCATGCTCGCCTGAGGCTCAGGCTCCGATGATCTCGCTAAAGCTGATGATCGTGACGGTGTCGTCCAGCGACACCTCGCGATTGTAGAGCTGCGACAGGAACTGCTGCGCGTCCTCGGTGCGTCGGAATTCCGGGTTGTCGTGCTCGATGTCGCGCGGGGACAGCTCGCTGAGCTTGCACACGTGCACCTTGTCGATCACCGCGTGGAAGAGCAGCTCGCGCGGGCCGAAACGATGCCCGATCAGCACCATCACGACTTCGCCCTTGGTGTACTTGCCCGCCTTGTCGCCGAGGCGGATCGTCGCGGTCTTGCGCCGATGGCGCAGCTGGTCCGCGAAGACGGGCGAGTAGAAGTTGAGTGCGAGCACGCTCGGTTTCCTCCGGATTCGACGTTGCGCAGACTAGCAGACGCTCGTGCGCACTCAATCGTCCTCCCACGCTTCGCGCGCGGGCTCGAGCTGGCGCACATACCGTGCAGGCAGCGCGTCCTCGCAAGGCTCGCGACACAACAGGCGCGCGAGTCCCCCGATGCGCAGCAGCTTCCACTCGTCGCCCTCGGAACTGATGCGGCGCATCGGCTGCTTGATCTCTTGTCGCGCGGGAAAGACGACGAGCTGCACGTGACGATCGTCCAGGTAGCGGACACGATCGGCGTCGGTGCCGACCTCGTCGGAGAAGGTGAACACCTCGACGGCTCGTTCGCGCTCGCGTGTGGACAGGGACAATTTGGCGGTGGACGTGATGTACACAGGCGAGACGGCAGCCACCTTGAGCGACACGTTCGGATCGGCGAACACCACCGTCCCCGGCGTGTATTCGAGCGCCAGGTTGAACATGTCTTTGGGCAGCACCTTGCTGACGAGGCCGGGACTTTCGATCGCGGTGGTCGGGCGCGCGTCATAGGCGTCGACGATGCTCGGCGCCCAGGTGGCGACGCCCGCTACGAGCAGGACGACCGCGAAACCGGACGCGACTGCGTGTGGCTTCGTCGCGCGCGTCGGCGAGTTCGTGGGCGAGGGCGGTTCCGCCGCGGCGCGTCGCGACCGAACCCATACGACCACGACTTGCGTGAAGAGCACGGCCAGGATCGCGTCGAACACCCAGCCGGGCAACCACGGGTGCATGCCTTGGCCGAGGTCGACGCCGAACGACCCGGGCTTGCTCGTCCACCCGGCGAGCGCCACGGCGAGCGCGAGCGCACCGCCAGCCAATAGCGCAACCATGCGACGGCGCGGCCTCCATCGCGCGTCGAGCGCGGTCACGACGACCGTGAGCGCGAGCGCGGCGGGCATGATTCGGGTGGACCGCGGAATCGCGGGGAAGTTGCCGATGCCGGACACGAAGTCAGCGGTCACGCCCCAGCGAGCCGCCGCGCCGAGCACGAAGGTGGGGACGACGACCAGCAACACCGCGCGCGTGCGCTGCGCGCTGCGCACGCGCGTGAGGGGGATCACAAGCGCGGTGGCGAGCAGCCCGAGCACGAATGGCGCGCCCATCGCGAGGAACCACTTCCCGGCAATCGCGTAGGAGTCGGATCCGGCGAGCACCTCGTCCCACATCGCGCGAACGCGAGTGTCGACGCTGCCTTCGGTGCCGCGACCGAAGTCGCGCTGGTCCATCAGCACGGGCAGCTGCGCGAGCACGCCCACGACAACGGTGGCCGCGACGGTGACGGCGGGCGCGACGAGGCGCCGCGCGGCGGCGCGATCGATCAGCAGCGCGGCGGCGAACATGCCGATTCCCGGCAGCACCAGATACCACAGGTATGTCATGTGCAGCGCGACGAGCGCGAGCGTTCCGGCGGCGAGCACGACGAGCCACGCGCGACGCGCGGGCGGCGCGGCGGCGTCCTCGTCGATCGCAAGGTGCACGATCACCGCGAGCAGCGCGGGCGCGAGCACGAGTTGCGTGACGCTTCCCGGATAGCCGACGGTGTGCACGATCTGCGGTGCCTTCGACCACCAGTCGACGAACACGAGCATCGGAGCCGCGACCGCGGCGACGAGCGCGCCGACGCGCGACCCCGTCACGACGCGCCCCGTTCCGGCCGCGACGAGCACGAACAGCAGCGTGGCGACGATCGTCGACGCCCACATCGCCACGATCCCGTCGAATGTGACGCCGGTGAGCGACGCCGCGAACGCGAGCAGGTGGTGCCACGCGGGAACGAGCGTGGACGCGGCGATGGAGCCGTCCTCGAATGGACTGAGATCGATGGCCGTGGGCGAGGCGAGATGGGCGAGCTTGACCACGAACGAGGCGTGGTAGGGCGCGTCGCTGTAGAAGTTCGCGCCGTAGATCCCCACTGCTGCGGCGACGAACATCGACCACGCAACGATGAACACGCCGGCACGCGTCGCCCGAGCGCGCTCCACGGGGCGTCCCCGCCTGGCGCGCACTGCGAGCGCGACGAGGGCCGGCAACAGCATGATCGGCCCGTAGGCGAGGCGAGGCAAACCAGGAAGCACGACGATCGCGGTGACGACGCACGCCCAGGCAAGACCGAGCGTCACGGTCGCGAGCGCGACGAGCTCGAACGCGGATCGGCGGACGATTCCCAGCAGCGACGCGAGCGAGAAGCCTGCCGCCAACACCGTGAGCGATGCGATCGTCGCGACGGCGAATTGCTGGACCAGAAGCTGCATCGCGCCATGCTAGCAACGCGTCACGAGCGCGTGGCGAGGATCTCCGCCGCCTTCAGCGCGAGTTCTTGCTCGCCCGGATAGGTGAGACGATCGCGGGCGTCCTCGAGGTCCACCCATTCGACCTCCTCCACCTCGCCGGTCTGCGGAATCGGCGATCCGGATTGCCAACGCAGCAGGAAGAACGTGACGGTCTTGTGGATGCGCGTGCCGTCGGCTCGGAACCAGTAATCGATGTCGCCGAGCCGCTCGTCGAGCTGCGTGCGCAGCCCCGTCTCCTCGCGCACTTCGCGCACGGCGGCCTGCTCGGGCGTCTCGCGACCATCCAAATGCCCTTTGGGAAGCGCCCAGATGTCGCTGCGCCCATGCGGCCTGATGGCAGCGAACTGCCACGTGCCGCGAAACCGCCGCACGACCACGCCCCCCGCTGAATGCTCCTTGCGCATCACCGTTCAGTATGGACGCGATCGCCTCCTCGGAAACGCCCCCGCCCCTACTACGAATTGTGGCGTGACGCCATGCGCCCACCAGCATGATTGGCACTCGCCACCAGAGAGCGCCAGGTCGACCTTGCAACCGCTTTACCCGCGCGCTACGCTTCCCACGACTGGCGCTCTCCCCATATGAGCGCCAGGCGAAGATCCCTATCAACAGGCAACGTTCAAGGAGAACGCAGGAATGAACCTGAAGCCGCTGGGCGACCGCGTGGTCGTCGAGGTCGTCGAGGAAGACGAAACCACCGCGAGTGGCATCGTGCTGCCCGACTCCGCCAAGGAAAAGCCGCAGCGCGGGCGCGTGCTCGCAGTCGGCGCAGGCCGCTGGGAAGACGGCAAGCGCGTCGAGCTGGAGGTCACGGAGGGCGACGAGGTCCTCTACTCCAAGTACGGCGGCACGGAGATCAAGGTCGACGGCAACGAGTACCTGATCCTGCGCGAGAGCGACATCCTCGCCGTGTGGACGGGCGTCACCGCCAACGTCTGAAGAGACCTGGTCAAGTCATACGAAGAATCTTGATTCCCTAGGAGGATCACCATGGCTCACAAAGAGCTCCAGTTCAACGAGGACGCCCGCCGGGCCCTCGAGCGCGGCGTCAACAAGCTCGCCGACGCAGTGAAGGTGACGCTCGGCCCGAAGGGTCGCTACGTCGTGCTCGACAAGAAGTTCGGCGCGCCCACGATCACCAACGACGGCGTGACGATCGCCCGCGAGATCGAAGTCGAGGACGTCTTCGAGAACCAAGGCGCGCAGCTCGTGCGCGAGGTGGCCACCGCCACCAACGACGTTGCCGGCGACGGCACCACCACCGCGACCGTGCTCGCCCAGGCGCTCGTGCGCGAGGGTCTGAAGAACGTGGCGGCAGGCGCCAACCCGATCGCGCTGCGACGCGGCATCGAGAAGGCCGTCGCGGCCGTGGGCGAGGACATCCGCTCCGCGGCCAAGGAAGTCAGCGGCAAGGAGGACATCGCTCGCGTGGCGACGATCTCCGCTCGCGACCGCGAGATCGGCGACACGATCTCCGACGCGATCGAGAAGGTCGGCAAGGACGGCGTCGTGAACGTCGAGGAGGGCCAGGGCTTCGGTCTGGAGCTCGAGTTCACCGAGGGCATGCAGTTCGACAAGGGCTACCTGTCGCCGTACATGGTCACCGACAGCGAGCGCATGGAAGCGGTGCTCGAGGATCCGTACATCCTCATCGCCAACAGCAAGGTCGGCGCGATCAAGGACATCCTCCCGGTGCTCGAGCAGGTGATCCAGCAGGGTCGCGCGCTCCTGATCATCGCCGAGGACGTCGAGGGCGAGGCGCTCGCCACGCTGATCGTGAACAAGCTGCGCGGCACGTTCCAGGCTGTCGCGGTGAAGGCCCCGGGCTTCGGCGATCGCCGCAAGCGCATGCTCGAGGACATCGCGATCCTCACAGGCGGCGAGGTCATCACCGAGGAGCTCGGGCTCAAGCTCGACGCGACCACGATCGAGCAGCTCGGCCGAGCGCGCAAGGTCGTCGTCACGAAGGACACCACCACGATCGTGGACGGCGCCGGTGACAAGGCGTCGATCCAGGCTCGCATCAAGCAGATCAAGGCCGAGGCGGAGAACACCGACTCCGACTTCGATCGCGAGAAGCTGCACGAGCGCCTCGCCAAGCTCTCGGGCGGCGTCGCGGTCGTGAAGGTGGGCGCTGCCACCGAGACCGAGATGAAGGAGAAGAAGCACCGCGTCGAGGACGCGCTGCAGGCAACCCGCGCGGCGCTCGAAGAGGGCATCGTTCCGGGCGGCGGCGTGGCGCTGCTGAACGCGGCGATCGCGTTCGATCCCACCTCGCTCGACGGCGACGAGGCCACCGGTGCACGCATCGTCGTGCGCGCGCTGGAGGAGCCGCTTCGCCAGCTGAGCGAGAACGCGGGCCTCGAGGGTTCCGTCGTGGTGAACAAGACGCGCGAGGCCGACAAGGGCTGGGGCGTGGACTTCTCCAAGGACGGCATGGAGATGATCGACCTGGTGCAGACCGGCATCATCGATCCCGCCATGGTGACCCGCTCGGCGCTCAACAACGCCGCGTCGATCGCGAAGAACATCCTCGTGACCGAGGCCGTCGTGGCCGAGGCGCCCGAGAAGGGCGGCGCGCCGATGGGCGGCATGCCCGACATGGGCGGCATGGGCGGCATGATGTGATCGACTGACGTCGATCACATCATTCGACCAGCTCGAATGAGATCAGCGAGGGGCTCGGCTTCGGCCGGGCCCCTCGTGCGTTCGCGCTCAGCTCGCTGCAGGCGTGGGTTGAAGCGTTGCCGCGCCGCGCCATCCGCCCACGAGCGCTCCGGCGGTGGCCCCCAGCGCGGCAAGCCCCGACGCGGCGAGCAAACCGCCAGCCGCGCCGTTCCATGCCTTCCGACCAAGCAAGAATCCCGCGACCGCGCCGCCAGCCGCGCCGATTGCGCCGCCGGCAACCGCGTTGGTCGCGACATGACGCACGCTCGCGACTTGTTGGTCGACGATAGGTCGCACTTGCGCGGAGAGCGCTGCTTTTTGTCGGGCGACCTCGGCGTCGATCACGCCCGAGAGCTCGGCTTTGGCCCGGTCGAGCGCGGCGTTCACGACCCCGTCAAGCTGCGTGCGCAGCGCGGGCAGCTGCGAATTGATCGCGCCGCTGATCGATGCTTGGATCATCGGTTGTTGCTTGGCGAACACATCGTTCGCAGATTCGGTGACGACTGCGCGTATTTCGCGCTTGACGTCCGCGAACGGATCGTACGCGGCAGGCGCCGCGGCAGGCGTGATCGAGCTCTTCTTGGTCCCTTCGTCCTCGTCCATCCGATCATCGGAAGGAGGCGGGCGACGGTTCCAGCGTCGCGACTACGAGCTCATGCCGTCGAGGATGGCGGTCATCATCGCCTTCTCGGCGGCAAGCAACTGCTCGTGCAAGTTGTAGAGCTGCTGTGCACTCGACTTGTTCACCGTGGGATCGGCCATTGCGCGCGTGAGGCCAACCATCACGTCTCGCGAGGTCGGGTCGTCGGGCAGGTCGAGCATCGGCGCATTGAACGGCTCGGCCTTCTCGGTCTGCGCCTGCTCCGCGCCGGACGTGGCCTGCTCGCTGGCGGCCGTTCCAGTCGCGCTGACAGCGGGTGTGGTGGACGACCCGCTCGCCGCTGCGGTCGCGGTCGTGGTCGTGGACTGCTGCGTGGGCGTCGCGGTAGGCGTTACCGCCGCGGTCGACAGGGCGCTGGTGGATGCAATGCTCGTGCTCATGCCTGTCTATCGCGTGGCCGCATGCGGCCGTTGCAGCGACTTGCTGTGAATGGGGCCACATGCTGGCCGCTGCGCCAGCCTCAGACCGAGCCGGCGTAAGGGTTCACCGAATCGGCGATCGCGGTGACGAGGCGGATCTCGCCGTCCTCGATCTCGAAGGTGAGGGCGCCGTCGGTGGGGAGCGCGAACTGCCAGTTGCTCGTGATCGGTCCGGCGATGCGCAGCACTGCGAGACGCAACATCACACCGTGCGACACGGCGGCGACAGTGGCGCCCGCGTGACGCTCGCCGATCTCGGTGAGCGCGCGCACGATGCGATCGGCCGCCGCGGCGAGCGATTCACCGCCGGGGCAGTGCGCGTTGTCGGGGTCGGCGAGGTAGCGCTGCCACGCTGCCGAATCGACGCTTCGACACTCCTCGCGCGTCAACCCTTCCCAGCGACCGTAGTCGAGGTTCATCAAGCCATCGTGCTCGAACACGTCCTCGAGGCCGGAACCGGCGGCGATCGCGGTACCCACCTCGAGCGCGCGCACGAGCGGACTCGCATATACCGCCTCAACGCGCGCATTCGCGAGCGCGCGTGCGGCGGCGAGCGCTTCGCGACGACCCGTACGGCTCAGCGGCGTGTCGCGCTGGCCGCGATAGCGAATGTCCTCGTTGAACAGAGTTTGCCCGTGCCGAAGCAGGTGGATCACGCCGATCTCGGCCATCACGAATCTCCTTGCGTCTGACGCGAACGCTCGATGTTGTGCTCGTCGAGCACCGGGTCGGGTTCGTCTCGCCCGAACTGGCCGAACGTCTGCAAGACGAGCTTCGCGTCGAGCAGCAGCGACCAGGTGTCGATGTAGTGGATGTCCTGCTCTATGCGCTCGGGCCACTCGATTTCGTCGCGCCCATGCACCTGCGAGTAGCCCGTGATGCCGGGCAGCACTTCGAGGCGCCGCCGGTCGTGGTCGGAGTAGTTGGCGACCTGCTCGGGGATGTCGGGTCGCGGTCCGACGAGGCTCATTTGCCCCGCGAGCACATTCAGCAGCTGCGGCAACTCGTCGAGGCTGGAGCGGCGCAGGAAGCGACCGCTCTTCGTGATGCGCGGATCGTTCTTCACGATGCCGTGCGGGTCGTCGGTGACGCCCATCTCCTGGCCCACGCGCACCGCGTCGTTGACCATCGAACGGAACTTCAGCATCGGGAATTCGCCCCCCCGCTTGCCGACGCGACGTTGCACGAACAACACGGGCATGCCCGCGTCGATCAGCACCCAGATCGCAAGACCGATCAGGACGGGAGACAGCACGATCGTCGCCACGAGCGCGACGACGCGATCGGCGATCCACTTGAGCATGCGTTGGATCGGCTTCTTCACGAGTGCGCCCTCCACGGCGGGAAGAAGCCGTCCGTCGAGTCGGTGCCCGCGAGCTCGCGGTAGCGAGCCGAATCATGCACGAGCTTGCCGATGTGGAACGGCAGCGGTTCGCTCGTCGGGTCGTAGCGGTGCTTAAAGACGAACAGCGGGCTGTCGCTGCCGCCGCCCACGCCGCCACCGAGGTGGAAGCCGGTGATACCGCGCTGCTGCGCCCACTGCGCTGCGGCGAGGAAGCACGCGTTCGAGGCGCCGATGTTGCGGGCGGCGTCGGCGCTCGCGCCGAGGTGGTAGTGCAGCCACTCGCCGTGCGCCACGCACAGCAATGACGCGACGGGCGCGTCCTCGTTTTCGAGCAGCGCGTTGACGAGCACGAGTTCGCCACCACCCCCGCCGGCGAGCAGGGCGTCCCAGTATGCGTCGCCGAAGAAGTAGAAGCCCTCCGCCTGTTGGCGCTGCATCGTGAGGTCGTACAGCGCGCGGAACTCGCCGAGTTCGGCTGGCGCGACCGTGACGCGCACCTCGACGCCGGCGCGCTCGGCTTTGCGAACCGCGCGTCGATGGTGCGTGTGCATCGACGCCATCAGGTCGCGATCGGGCGCGGTGTTCCACGCCACGGTGGAACCGAGTTCGATCAGCGTCGCGGACGCAGGGCTGAAGCGGTGGTTGCCGAGCGTCGGGTGGAAGCGCAGGAAGGTGGCGACCACGCCAGCATCGCTCGCCCACGCATCGAGCGCGTCAGCGAACGCGGCGAGGTCCAGCTCGCCGACGGCGATGGGGCCACCATAGCCGTAGCAGCTCGTCGCGTCGAAGCCATCGCCGGCGGGCAGCGGTCGCAGCAGCAGCGGCAGCGCCGCCTCCACCCCGTCCCCTTGGTCGATGTGCAGCAGGACGGGACGCGTGCCCGCGACCTCGAGGTGCACGGACGCGTCGTGCCACCCGCGGCGCAGGTAGGCGTCGTCGCCACCGAGCCGAGCGACGAGCGCGTCCCACGCGGAGACGTCCACCTCGCGAACGGCGGGCGCGGCGACTTGCGAGTTGGAAGCTGGGGGATTCATCGCGTCAAGTCTACCGACGGCGGCGCGCTGGCCGAGCCGGGCCATTCCACGACGAGCGAACGCGCGCCTGCACGCGTCGAGCTGCGACAATGCCGTCATGTTCGAAGGCCATTCCATCGCAGTCGTCGTGCCCTGCTACAAGGAAGCGACCCAGATCCGCGGCGTGATCGAGACGATGCCGTCGTTCGTGGACCGCATCATCGTGGTGGACGACCGCTCGCCGGACGCGACTGCGGACGTTGTGCGCGAGTGCATGCGCGAGCCCGGCGGCGAGCGTGTGGAGCTGCTCGTGCACGAGGAGAATCGGGGCGTGGGCGCCGGCATCGCCACCGGCTACAAGCGCGCGCTCGAGCTCGGCATGGACGTGTCGGTCGTGATGGCTGGCGACGGGCAGATGCCCCCGGACGAACTCGCGGACATCGTGCGGCCAGTGACGAGCGGGCAGGCCGACTATTCGAAGGCGAACCGGCTTGTCACCGAGGACGCGTGGGCGACGATCCCGCGTGCACGCTTCATCGGCAACTCCATGCTGAGCCTGCTCACGAAGATCGCGTCCGGCTACTACCAAGTCGCCGATTCGCAGACTGGCTACACCGCGATCAGCGCCGACATGCTGCGCCGGCTCGATCTCGACGCGATGTACCCGCGCTATGGCTACCCGAACGACATGCTCGTTCGCCTCAACGTGCTTCGCGCGCGCGTGGTGGATGTGGCGAGCGTTCCCGTGTACGACGTGGGCGAGCAGTCGGGCATCAAGATCCGTCGCGTGCTGTTCACGATGAGCTGGCTGCTGCTCAAGCGTTTCATGTGGCGACTGTGGAAGCTGTACGTGGTTCGCGACTTCCACCCCTTGATCATGTTCTACGTGCTGGGGATGGTGGCGCTCGTGCTGGGCGTGGTGTCGAGCGTGGCGCTGGCAGCGCTGTCGATCGGCGCGGGAACGATCAGCGGGGCGAGCGCCGTCGCCGCGTCGATCCTGGTGCAGAGCGGATTGCTGCTGACGCTGTTCGGCATGCTCTTCGACTTCGAGCACAACCGACCGCTCGTCAGCGAAGCGCGGCCAGTCGGACTCGATGCCGATCGCGTGAAGCACGAGGCGATCCGCGCAACGATCGAGACTGCGGCCGACCAGCGAGACGAGCCGGTTCAGGAGCTTGCGCGTCGATAGACGACGACGTCGTCGTTGCGTGCGGCAACCGTCCACTCGTCGGCGAGCGGGCCGTCGAGGTCGGCGAGCAGCGCCTCGTACCGCGGCAAGCGACGCACGACGATCGCGTCCACCCCGATGTCGTCCAGCTTGGCTTGTCGCTGGGCCGCATCGAGCTTCGGGCTCATCAGCAGGCGCGTGAGCCGAACGCGAACCATGATCCGATTTCGCGAAGTGTTGGCGACGTGGCCGGGGGGCGCGCCCACCACGTAGACGGGCGCGACGGCCATCACGCGATATGACGTGCGTTGATCGGTGTCCGACAACACCAGCGAACCAGGTGGCAGCGAGGCGAGCTCGTCGCGGATCGACGAATCGAACGCGCGCATTTCGCCTTGCTGCACCCCGCTGGCGTGCGCGTCGAGGTGGTCGCCGAGCGATCCCCACGCCATCGCGAGCGACGCGACGACGATCGCGAAGAGCGGAATCGCGGCGAGCGGCGCGAGCGGGGCGTCGTCGATCATCGTGATCGAATCGAACCTACGACGCCTGATTGCCCGCACGAGGGCGCCGACGAACAGCATGAGCGTCGCCGTGCCAGCGACGATCACCGTCGCGACGATCGGCCACTGATCGAGCACGGGTTCGCCGCCGCGCGTGACGAGCGCCGGCACGCGAGCGACAGCGACTGCCGCCGCGGCGGCGAGCAGGATGATCGCGCCGGCCACCACTGGCGTTCGGATTCGTTTCCGCCCGAGCGTGGCCCAACGCAGCGCGTTGACGAGAACTTCGGTGAGCGCGACGAGGCCGAGCGCGAGCGGCAACGCTTCCCCGAGTCGACGAGCTTGGTCGATTCCCATGACGGCCGACAGGCGCGTGAACGCAGGCGCCCAGAGCAGGCCGACGAGCACGAGAGTCGTGCCCCCGAGCACGAGCCAGCCGAGCACGCGGCGCCACAGAAGGACACCCGCCACGATGGACGCCAGCAAAGCGACGAGCGCGACGCCGCCGGTCTCGACGACGATGTCGGCGCGCAAGTGGAAGCGGTGGTCGTTGCCCACCAGCATGCGCTTGACCTCGTCTGCGTTGCTGCGCTCGATCGAGCCCTCGCCCGGCTGTTGCACGTTGCTGGCATCCTGCAAGAACGTGTCGAGCTTCGCGAGTTGCGGCGCGAGCACGCCCCCAATCGCGATCGCGGAGACGAACACCACGCCGAGCACGAGCGCAAGTCGCCGCGCCGGCGGCGGCGTGCCGGGACGCGACCACGCCCAGCCGAGCGTGATCGCCAGCATCGGGACTGCCAGCATCGCGAGGTAGCTGACATGCAACACGCCCACGAGAACGGTTGCGCCCGACACCAGCGCGAGTCCAGCGACCGTTGGCGTGCGCAGCGCGTCGACGACCAGCGCGACGATCACCGGAATCACGGTGACGAGCACGAACACGCCGCCGTAGGCCGCAAGCATCGCGGGGCGGAACGCCGGCGTCGTGCCGAGCGCCGCAACGGCGATCCATGCCCACGCCCCAGCAGCCGCCGCGCGCGGACGACTCACGAGAGTCTCGGCGAGACCGGCCGCGGCAAGCGTCGCGATGGGAAGCGTCACGATGGGGACGAGCTGCGCGACGCGAAGCGGATCGAACCACCGCATCGGCGTGCCAAGCCATGCTTGGAACGTCGGCAACAGATAACCGGGATGCGCGGAGCCGTCCTTGAACTGCAACGTGTTCTGCAAGCCGATGTGGTCGAGCCGCGCAAGCTTGAGACCTTGCGCCACGTGGTAAAGCGTGTCGCTGAACAAGGCCGCCTGCACGATCCAACCGAGCACGGCCGACGCGATCACCGCAAGCGCGACCAACGCGGTTCCCTCTCGTCGCCGCCGGACGTCTCGTCGCAGCGGGGGACGTAGAACCGTCACGACCGCGAGCGTCACCGTGACGGCAGCGACCCCTGCGAGCACGTGCACCATCGAGCCGTGCAGCAGCAGCACGATCGCGAGCACGCACGAGAGCACGCCGAGCGAAAGCACCGCAGCCACGGGCGCCGCGAGCCATCGCGACGGCAGCGGAAGGCTCGCGCCCATCGCGGCGAGCAGCGTCGCTCCGGGCACGAGCAGCACGGCCGCGAGCATCGCGACGATGCCCAGCGATTCCATCAAGTCCAACCCCACGCGGCGCGCAGATCGCGGCCGATCAGCGACGACGTGGCGTCGACATCCGCCGCGAGCTCGGATCGCAGCTTCGCAACCAGCTCGGGCGCGATCGCGCTGCGCGACGCTGGTCGCATCACCATCGCGGCGGCGCGACGACTGAGCGCGGTGTAACGCTCTGATCCGAGCATGCGAAACGCGGCGCGCTTGAGCACGGGCGTGTTGAGCATTCGGTTCAGTCGGCGGCTGCGCGGCTGCGCGGCGCCGTGCACCGTGCCGAGCTCCGCTTGGAACTCGGGGTCGACGCCAAGGAACTCGAGCACGCGGCGATACTGGCCGGGACCGTCGCTGCGCAGCTCTTCGGCGAGCAGAACGAGCACTTGATCGCGACCGAACGCGTCGAACCAGCGCGCGAGCTGGGGCGCGTATCGAGCACGCTCGCGGTATTGCAGCATCGACGGCGCGCGCACGCGCGAAGGAATCGACCGCCCCTCGCGCCGTTCGTGTTCCAGCTCGAGCGCACGCTCGAACGACAGTTCGTCCTCGGTGGTCTCGTTGCAGTACTGCGCGTGCAACGAGCGCATGAACGACACTGGCTCGCGCAGCAGCGCGATGATGCGCGCGTTGGGGTTGTGCGCATGGATGTTGCGAGCGGCGTCCATCGACGGCAGGTACGCGGTGGACGCGTCGCCGCGAAGGGCGCCCGCGCTGCAATGCGCGAAGCAGCGTTCATACGCCTCGTCGCTGCGGTACTCGAACCATCGCTCGGCGCCGTGGAAGCGATCGCTTTCGGCCGCGAGGTCCGTCGCGAAGTGCGAGGTTTCCTTTGGCACCGAGATGCAGATGTCGGGGTGCTGCGCCAGAAAGGACGCCAACGCCGTCGTGCCCGACTTCGCTTGGCCGATGAGCGAGAAGTCGATCGACATGCACGCGATCATACCAACGCCCCGTTCGGTAGTTTCATGGCCGTGCCGAAGCCATCCCTCGCCTTGCTCGTGTCGAGCGCCGCCTACATCGTGTCCGGTTTCGGGCTGACCGTGGTGCTCGCGCGCGTGCTGGAGCCCGCGAGCTTCGGCGCGTACGGAATCGTCACGGCGGTGTTGTCGGTCGTGAACCTGGTGGTCAGCCGCGGCGTGCCGGTGGCGGCCACCCGCGCGATCGCGTCCGGGAAGGGCGCGATGGACGCCACGCTCGGCGCCGCGTGGCGCGCCACGCTCTCGATCGCGTTCTTCGTTGTGATCGTGAGCTTGCTCGCTGCGGGTCCGCTCAGCTCGAGGCTCGATGCCGACCTGCTCGACCCGCTGCGCATCGGATCGATCGCCGCCGTGACGTTCGCGGTGCAGGCGCTCGCGCTCGTGCGCCCGAACGCGCGTCGCGACTTCGTGTGGCTCGCGGTGAACCGCATCTCGTACTCGCTGCTGCGCGTCGTGCTGATCGTGGCTGGCGCGTGGTGGTGGGGCCTCGACGGCGCGATCGTGGGGTACGTGTTGGCGCCCTTGGCGGCGAGCCTGCCCGTGCTCGGTCGCTCGCGTCAGGACGGCGACTCGCACGAAGCGGGAACGGCGCCGTCGATGGGAGCGCTGGCGCGACAGTCCGCGCCGCTGCTGCTGACGTCCGCGTGGGTGTCGCTGCTGCTGACGATCGACCTCGTCGTGCTGCGCGGCGCGGTCGACGCGCACACGACCGGCGTCTACGCCGCGGCTGGCGCGCTCGCGCACGTCACGTTCTATCTGCTGTCGCTGCTTCCAACCGAGACGATCTCCCATGTGTCAGCAGCGTCGGACGCTCGCGAACGGGCGGACGTCGCGGGTTCCGTGGCGGACGATTGCGTGCTGCTCGTCACGCCATCCACGTTGCTGCTCGTGCTCGCCGGCCCGCAGTTGCTCGATCTCATCTACGGCAACGCGTACACCGACGGTCGCATGCTCGTCGCGCCGCTTGCGATCGCCACTGCTGCGGTCACCATCCATGCGTTGTTCACGTCGATCGACGCTGCATGGCATCGGCAACGGGTGACCGTCGTGCTCGGCGCCACCGCCACGGCTTTGTTGGGAATCCTCGTGCCGCGCGCGGGATCCGAGTGGGGCGCGCTTGGCGCGGCCTGGGTCGCGGCGACCGTCTGCACCGCGCTTGTGGCGACGCATTGGACGTACGCGCTCGCCCAACGCCGCGTTCGCGCGCCGCGCCCGGCAACGGTGCTCCGCCTCGCGTCATTCGCGCTCGCGGCGATCATCGCGAACGTCGCTCCAGCGCCAATCGTCGTCGCGACCGCCATGGCGGCCACGACCGCAACCACGATCCCCGCCGCGCGGCGAATGCTCTCGCGCGCGTGAATCGAGCGTCGTCTTGTGCCGGCAGACCAGTGTCTTGCACCGGTTTGCCGGCACGAGACAGCCACCGCGCCCGACATTCGGACCCAACAAGGCGCAGTTCTGGAGCTTCCGCCACCTACGTGGGTGGCTGCGATGCGGCCGGGCCTGCATGGCTGGCCGAGGCGAAGTAGCGTGCCGATTTGCCGGTTTGCGACCGGTATCCGGAACAGATCCGGCAAATCGAATCGGGCTAGTCTGGCGATTTGCCGGGTTGTTATCGGATTTCAGAATCAATCCGGCAATTTCGCGCGCTCGGACAGCGCTCCGCCCGAGCAACTCGGCACGTTCGTAACGGCGGGTTCAATCGGTCGTTGCAACAAGTAGTTCATTGGTTCTCTCGCTGGTTGCCCATGCCGAAGGCAACTGGGCGCATTCGTATCGATTTCCGTTACGAACGTACCGGAGTGGCTGGCCGGGCCCGAGTGGCGAGCCGATTTGCCGGGTTGTTGCCGGATTCCGGAACGAATCCGGCAATTCGGGGCGGTCGCGTCGGCATCGAACGATTCGAACGGGCCGATTCCAGCACCAGCGCTCATCCAACTCCCTGCTGCAACGACCAATAGAATCCGCCAACGGAAACCGACACGAACGTGCGGAGTTGCCTGATCGAGCGCGCCACCTCCGGCGCGTCCCGCGCCACCAAACCGACACATAGGTCACAAGATCCACAATTCCAGCCGCGGTGATCGCGAACAGGCGGCCGAACCAACCCACACGCCGGGTCAGGAGATCCTTGGATCAGAGCAGATCGCGCAACGCGATCACGACCGCGTCGATCGTGCGGGCCGCGTCGAGATCGTGATCCCATGACGCCTCGCGAGCCGCATGTTCGATCGCCTCGCGCGTGAGCGGCGCGCCCAATGTGGCCTGGATCGTCGTTCGCACGTGATGGGCGATCGCGCGCGCCTCGTCCGAATGGAGGCGCGCGGACTGCGCGAGCCATGCGTCGAGCGGCATGCCGTCGGGCATGGTCGGCGGTTCGGGCACGAGCGCCAAGAGCGGCCCGTGATCGACGAGAAACGACTCCGCGAGCGCGCCCGTCAGTCGGGTCGCGCGACGAAACTCGGTCGCGGCGTCGCGCCGCTGCGCGCGCGCCGGAATCAGGTCGAACCCCCACCCTCGCGGATCGTCCGCGACGTCGAACACCAGCGCTCGACGCTGCTCCACCAACCGCTGCATGACGTCGTCGTCCACGCCCAACTCGCGCGCCCAATCGGTGAGCGCGACATCGTCGCCGTGTTCGTCGTGGCCCGGTCGCGCCGTCACGTCACACCGACGCTGCGGCCGGTGCGAGCAGCTTGCGGAAGCGCTCCTCGTCCTCGTACGGACCGACGATCGCGAGGTTGAGCTGTTCCCGGTCGAACACGCGCGTCGCGACCCGGCGCACGTCGTCCATCGTGATCGCGTCGATCGCCGCGAGCGCCTTCGCCGGCTCCCAGTAGCCGCCCTCCACCGCCTCGCGACGCGCACCGAACATGATCAGCCCGCGAGTGTCCTCGATGCCGAGCACGAACTTGCCCTTGAGGTAGTTCTTCGCCTTCGTGAACTCGGCCTCGTCGGGGCCTTCCTCCGCGAGCTTGAACAGCTCCTCGAGGATCGTCGTGATCGCAAGATCGATGCGTCCCGTGTCCACGCCCGCCGCAACCACAAGCGAGCCGGCGTCGGTGTACGCGTCGTGATGCGAGTACACGTAGTAGCACAGGCCTCGTCGTTCGCGAACCTCGGTGAACAGTCGACTCGACATGCCGCCGCCAAGGATCGCGTTCATCACGCCAAGCGCATAGCGATCCTCGTCGGCCAAGCCAGGCGCGCGCACGCCGAGCAGCAAGTGCGCTTGCTCGCTTTCCTTGTGATGGAGCTTCACGCGCGGACCGTCCTGGCTCCAGGTCGCGGCCAGGCGCGTGCCCTCGTTCGCGCCGGGCAGCGCGAGGAATTTCTCGGCGACCGCGTCGCGCGCCGACCGCGACACGTTGCCCGCGAGGCCGACGACCGTTCGGTTGGCGGTGTACCAGCGGTCCGTGAACGAGCGGAACAGCGCTTGGTCCGCTCCCTTGATCACCTCGTCGCTGCCGATGATGTCCCACCCGAGCGGCGTGTCGCCGTACAGCAGGTCGTCGTACACGGTGCCCACGTACCGCTGCGGCAGGTCGCGGTACATCGCCATCTCCTCGAGGATCACGCCCTTCTCGCGCTCGATCTCCTCCGGATCGAACTTCGAGTGCAGGAGCATGTCGGCGAGCACGTCCACCGCGAGATCCAAGTGCTCCGCCGCGCACTTCACGTAGTAGCCGGTGTACTCCTTGCCCGTGAACGCGTTGAAGTCGCCGCCGATTCCGTCGATCTCCACGCTGATGTCGCGCGCGGTGGGGCGCCGCTCGGTTCCCTTGAAGAACATGTGCTCGGCGAAGTGCGCGATGCCGCTCTGGCGCGCCTCCTCGAAGCGCGAGCCCACGCCGAACATCACGAGCGCGGTCGCGCTGGGAGACGAGTCGTTGTGCGCGGTCAACAGCCGCACGCCGTTGCTGGTGGTGTCGAACTCGAACATGCCGCTGCGCTCCTCGGTGCGTGAATCGTGTTCGTACTGCATACCACTCGCGAGCATGGATCGAACGTCGAAGTCGCACGCAAGAACGGTCCGGGAGCGGTGTCTGCACGTTTCGCGCCCGGGTTGCATGGGGGAAAACCCGGATGCCGCACCCTGTCGGGGGTTTGCTGCATGCGCCAAGCCCCCGACCGCGCACCGACACTGGAGCACCGCATGAGCGACGTCAAGAGCCAGAACATCCTCATCGTCGAGGACGAGGAATCGATCTCGTCGTTCGTGAAGATGTACCTGGAGCGCGAAGGCTTCAACGTCACCGTCGCGCCCACCGGCGCCCAGGCGATCGACGCGCTCGAGGAGAAGGTCGACCTCGTCACGCTCGACCTGATGCTGCCCGACATGGACGGCCTCGACATCTGCCGCAAGGTGCGCTCCACCAGCAACGTGCCGATCATCATGCTCACCGCACGCGACGAGGACATCGACAAGATCGTGGGGCTCGAGGTCGGCGCAGACGACTACGTCACCAAGCCGTTCAACGCTCGCGAGCTCGTGGCTCGGATCAAGTCGATCCTGCGCCGCGCGAGCGCGCCAGCGAGCACCTCGAAGAAGTTGCAGTGCGGCGAGATCTTCATCGACGCCGCCCGCCGCGTGTGCACCGTTTCCGACGAGCCCGTGATGCTCGCGCCGAAGGAGTTCGACCTGCTCTGGGAGCTCATGGAACGCGACGGCGAGGTGCTCAACCGCGAGCAGTTGCTCGAGAAGGTCTGGGGCTACACGTTCGCCGGCGACACCCGCACGGTCGACGTGCACGTTCGCCAGCTGCGCAAGAAGCTGGGCGACGCGTGCCCGATCGTCACCGTGTGGGGTTCGGGCTACAAGGTGGGCGAAGAGGTGCACGCGGCTTGATCGGATCGCTGCGCGCGCGACTGGCCGCGCTCGCGGCGGCGCTCGTCTTCGGCGGCGCGCTGGTGGGCGGCGTCGCCACGTGGGCGCTCCATGCGCACGGCGACGACATCGGCCGCCAAGCACGCGCGTCGGTGGTCGTGGCCGCGCTCACCATCTCCGTCGCGCTGCTCGTGGGCGGCGTGTGGCTGGTGCATCGAGCGCTCTCGCCGCTGTCGGACCTCGTGCGCGCGAGTCGCGAGGTGACCCAAGGACGCCACCCCGACGAGGCGTTCGCGCAGGTGCGGCTCGATGGCGAGATCGGCCTGCTCGCCGAGTCCGTGCGCGTGCTCGCGCTGCGCCTGCGCGAGATCGACGCCACCGATCGACGCTTCCTGATGAGCATCTCGCACGAGCTGCGCACGCCGCTCACCGCGATCACCGGCCACGCCCAAGCCATCGAGGACTTCGCCGACGACGAGGAGATGCGCACGCAGTCGCTCGGCGTGATACGGCGCGAGGCGGAGCGGCTCGAACGACTGATCGAGGACATCGTCGACCTCGCGCGCCTTCGCTCCAACAAGTTCAAGACCGTGACCGAGCCGGTACGCCTCGACGAGCTGGGCGAGCACCTGCTCGCGATCTTCGAGGGCGGATCGCCGAACCAAGCAGTGGTGGCAGGCGAATTCGAGGCGCTCGAGTTCCATTCGGACGGGCAGCGCATCCTGCAGATCCTGCGCAACCTCGTGGGCAATGGGCTGCGGTACGCGACGAGCGAAGTGCGGGTGGACGGTCGCCGCGAGGCCGGCCATGTTCGCCTGTCGGTGGTGAACGACGGCGAGCCGATCTCGCCATCGCAACAGGATCGGATCTTCGAGCCGTTCGTCGGCACCAAGCGCGAGGGTGGAATGGGCCTGGGCTTGGCCATCGGACGCGAGCTGGCATGGGCGCTCGGCGGCAACCTGCGTTGCGTGGATCGACGCGACGGCGCGGAATTCGAGCTCACGCTGCCGCTCGAGCCGCCTGGCACCGGCCGCTGATTCGTCCGGATCGCGAATCGCTGCTGGCCAATTCCACGAAGTCGTCGTACCGTCGAACCGGACAACCCATGGCCGACTCTCGATACCCCGAGCGACGGCCTTTTTCTTCGCTCACCGACTCGACGAGGTTCATTCGTGCAGCAGCTTCGCGCCACCGGCAATCGCCTTGATCGACCACGACGTCGCGCTCTGCGAACGTTGCAGGTCGCGCTGGTCATTGCGTTCGCGCTCTTCGTGTCGGTCGCGAACGCGTCCGCGGACGAAGCGACGGATCCGAACGCGCCCACCGAGCAGCAGGTCGTGCAGGACGTCGCGCCCGCTCCGGCGGCGACGCCCACGCCCGTAGTCGTGCCCGCGCTCGCGGCCGAGGAGCCCGTCGCCGATCCCGCCCCCGCTCCCGCGCCCGACCCCGTTTCAGCGCCCGATCCGGCGCCCGCGGCGGATCCGACGCCCGCGGCCGATCCCGCGCCCGCGAGCAAGTCGTCGGTCGACGAGTCGCCCGCTGCTGCGCCCGTCGCCAAACCGCTGGATCGCATGGTGGTGGCGGCAGCGCAGAACCCGAAGAACCAGTTCAAGGACGCGTCCACCGTCAAGGTATGCCACGCGCAGCTGCTCGGCGGCTGGACTCCGACGAACTCGTCGTACACCGACTTCTTCGCGTTCATCGTCGGGCACGAGAACCACAACGACATCTGGCAGTCGTTCGACTACTACGACTCCAATCGAGCGCTGAAGACGAAGGCAGCGAAGAACCTCGGCGCAAGCTACACCCGCATCGTGTCGATCGGCGGCGAGCTGGTGACGTTCACCTATACCGGCCAGCAGATCTACGACGCCGGCTGCACGTGGCCGTCGTACGCGCCGGACCTGTGCACCAACATCGGCGGCTATCAGCCGACCGTTCCGGCTGGAAACGTCTCCACCGGCGGCATCTGCCGCAAGAACGAGCTCGAAGGCAGCGACGTGACGTTCTGCCACGCGGTGTGGGGCTGGTACGACTGGAACTACGAGGTGCGCAGCTACGAGACGCGCAACGGCGACCTGGGCGAGCTGCAGTCGCACGCGTTCTGGGACAGCGCCGACGTGATTCCGGCCTACTCCTACTTCGACGCGAGCGGAGTGCTGAAGCAGTCCGCCGCCAAGGGCAACCAGCAGATCCTCGACTGGGGCTGCTCGAAGACCCCTCCTCCGCCGGCCGACGTGTGCGCGAACATCTCCGACAACCAGCCCAGCGTGCCGAGCGGCCTGCAGCAGGTCGGCGCGAATTGCGTGCCTCCGGCGGTCAGCTGCAACTCGCTCGACCAGTCGCCGCTTGACGATGGCTCGACGCTGAACAGCGTGGCGAACGACGGCGTGGACGACGCGTGCGCGCCGAATCCGAAATCGTGCGACACGGGCGAAGGCACCGACGACGTGAACCACAACGGCATCGTCGACACGTGCCTTCCGGTTGCGTGCAAGACGCTCGACGAGTACGGAGTCGACACCGGTACGAACGGGGTGTTCGACCAGTGCCGCACCAAACCCGACATCGAGTGCACTCGTACGGACGAGATGCCGGTGGACACGAACGGCAACGGCGCGCTCGACACATGCGTGCCGAAGCCGGACGCGCTGTGCGGCCTTGCCGTGGGCGTGGACTCCAACGGCAACGGGTCGAAGGACCTGTGCGTGAAGATCACGCCGATCATCGACTGCGGCACCTACAACGCGGACGGAACGCGAACGCTGTTCTGGCGCTGGCGCAACTCGTCGTCGCACGCCATCACCGTGCCGGTGGGACCGAAGAACGTGTTCTTCGCCGCCGCGCAGCCGACCGAGTTCGCGCCCGGCGAAGGCAGCTTCACCACGACGCTCGACGGCCCTGGCTTGTTCGGACTGAACGCGCACACGTGGGTGGTGACCGGAAACACCGCGATCGGCGCGTGGAGCGCTCGCGTCACGCCGCGCTGCTTCCCCGACGAGTGCCCGAACCTGGCCGGCGACCAGTCGCTGCCGAAGGGCTACGCATTCAATCGCAACCACGCGTGCGTGCCGCAGACCACGAGCTGCCCTGCAGAGTACGTGCTCGACGATTCGGACCATGACGGCGTGAATGATCGCTGCGTCGCGAATCCGATCTCCGCGGAGGCGTGTGGCGCGAAAGTTCCGTACGACACCAACGAGAACGGCGTCGCCGACGCGTGCGCGTCGATCCAACCGCAGCTCGCCTGCGTGACCGAGCTCGACGGCGGTGGTTGGAAAGCGTGGTTCACATGGAGCAACGCGAACGCGATGCCGGTGACCGTGCCGGTCGGCAGCCACAACTCGCTGGCTGGCGGCAGCGCGGCGCTTCCCACGACATTCGCTCCGGGCAGCGGCGCGGCGTTCGCGGTGGTGGCGGACGAAGACTCGACGTCGATCGCGTGGACGCTCACCGAAACGGTCGTCACCGCGTCGTTGACGTCGAACCATTGCTTCGCGGATTCGTGCGCGAACCTCACTGGCGACCAGCAGACGGTTCCGGAGGGGCTGGCGTTGAACGATCTGATGTCGTGCGTCTCGCCGTCGCCGACGTGCGCGGATTCCCAGGTCGCGAGCGACGTGGACAAGGATGGCGTCAAGGACACGTGCACCACGAAGAGCGCCGCTCCGGCCGATTCCGAAGCGCCAAGCGACAGCTCGGGAACCGGCGGTGGCGACGCCGACGATTCCGATCAGAGCGCAGCGCCCGACGACGCGGACACTGCTGGAGACGATGTCGCCGATGACGACGATTCCGACGAGGTGGACGCGTCAGCGGCGCCCGGCGACGCGAGCACCGAGGGCGTGTCGGCTGCGGAGACGACGGTCGAGGAAGGCAGCGGGCTTCCCTACACGGGTCTCGGTCTCGGCGTGCTGATGCTGATCGGCATCGGCGCAATCGGATCGGGCGTCGTGTCGCGACGCGCGGCGCGACGGCGCGAACGACGGGCGAACGTCAGCGCGTGACGACGGCCTTCGCCGCCACCGGACCGCACTCGACGCACGACCACGCGACCATCACGTCGTGACCGCACTCGGCATGCGCAAGCGCGGCGTCGCCGTCGCCAAGGTGGCGCGAGCCCCAGTCGGCGAGCACGCCTGCAACGCGGGCGAGTTCGGCGCCGCTCACCGACAACCGGTAGTTCCAGCGCACGGGCGCCTCGGAGTACTGGCGGCGGGTGATGATGCCCGCGTCCTCGAGCCGGCGCAGGCGTTCGCTGAGCACGGTGCGAGCGATCGGCTTGAGCGCGTCGGCCAGGTCGTTGAACCGCTGCGCGCCCTCGGTGAGCTGCGCCACGACCGCGAGCGACCAGCGATCCCCCACCACCGACAGCGCCTTCGCGAGCGGCAGCTCCGCGAACCCTCGGCGCGCGTCGCCAGCCGCGGACGGCGCAGCGGCATCGGCAAGGGGCGTGCGTGCAGGAGCGGGGAGAGTCGTCGCCATGCAGCGAACCCTACGGTGCGTGCCGGACGCGGTTAGGCTGCGCTGCACGATGACGATCCAACGCATCTCACGCGTCGCGCTCGGAGCGTTCGCGCTCTGGCTGTTCCTGTGCGCGATCGCGGTGATGAAGGCTGGCGCGGCGCCGCTCGGCGACCTGCTCGAAGGGTCCACGCTCACGGACTCGGTCGCGTCAACGCTCGGGTTCGGATGGCTCGGCGCGATGCTCGTGATGAGCGGATCGCCGATCGCGGTCGCGTCGCTGACGATGCTCGGCGGCGGCGCGATTTCGCCGGTGCAGTCGCTGTCCATGCTCACCGGATCGCGCCTGGGCGCGTCGTTCGTGGTGCTCACCGTGTCGTTCCTGTACGCGATGCGCAGCAAGGCCGATCGCGAGCAGCGTCGCGCGTCGGTGTCGATCGGCATCTACTGCCTGCTGCTCACCGCGATCGTGTACGTGCCGGCGCTGACGATCGCGCTGCCGCTGCTGCGGGCGGGCGCGTTCGACGGATTGAACCTCGGCGCGCCTGGCTCGGTGCTGGACATCGTCGACCTGCTGATCGGACCCGCGGTCGATTTCGTCGATCGACTGGTGCCGAGCACGCCCGGCCTGTTGTTTCTCGCCGGGCTCGTGCTGCTGCTCGTGAGCGTGCGCTTGGTCGACCTCGCGCTGCCGGAAGCAGCCGAAACGTCGTACCTCGAAGAACACACCGACTGGCGCAGCCGCAAGTGGCGAATGTTCGGCGTCGGCTCGCTGGTGGCGCTGATCACCATGAGCGTGTCGGTTGCGCTGACCGTGCTCGTGCCGGCCGTCGCGAAGGGCTACTTCCGCAGGCGACAAGTGATGCCGTACATCATGGGCGCGAACATCACGACGCTCGGCGACACGCTGCTCACCGCGTTTCTCGTCGACAAGCCAGAGGCCGTGCACGTGGTGCTCGCGGAGCTGATGACGATCACCGCGATCACGCTCCTGCTGCTCGCGCTCTGCTACGACTGGCTGCAGGTGCACGTGACGCGCCTCACCGACTGGATCCTCGACGAGCGCGCGCGACTCACTGGATTCGTCCTCATCGTCTTCCTCGTGCCGATCGCGCTCGTGCTCGTGTCCTGACCACAGGTGGTTTCCATCGGACGCTCGCGCGGTAGGACCGGCGGGCATCCGCGGGCGTCGAGTCCGCACGACCCGGAGATCACGCTCGATGTCGAAATCCACACGGCGCGCCGCATGCGCGCTGCTGATCGCAGCTCTTGCAACCACGATCGCGCTTGCCTCCGTCGGCAGCGCGTCGGCAACGGGGCGCGGCGCTCGCGTGGTGAACGGCACGACGGTCACGCCCGCCGCGTTCCACTCGCGCTGGCGATCGATTGCGATCCTCGCCGATTCCAGCGACATGGACGCGAAGAGCGGGCAGTACTGCGGAGGCACGTTCATCTCGATGCGCATGGTGGTGACCGCCGCGCACTGCGTGTCGGATACGTCGAACCTGCTGCAGTACAAGGACCGATCGCACATCACGCTGCTCAACGCCCAGGAGGCGATCACGCCATCCGACATGGTCGCGATCGGCGGACGGCGAACGCTCTCCGCGAACGAGGGCGAACGAATCCCCGCGAAGACGATTCTCGTTCACCCGGACTACGATCCGATCACGGGCGCGAACGACGTGGCGCTGATCAAGCTGCGGCGCGACGCGACCGCGAGCGCGGTGACGCCGGTGGCGCCGGTGGCGGCGTCGGAGGACGCGGCGTGGGGCGCGGGCGCGGGCGTCGCCGCGAACGCGACGAATGGTCCGTGGCTGGCGGGCTGGGGTTACCGCACCGATCCGTACGAGGACTACCTGTTCAGTGGAAGCAACATCTTGCAAGGCAACACGCTTCGCCCGAGCAAGCCGACGCGGCGGCCCACGCTCGGCGCCAGCACGGGTTCGGCCTCGACCAAGTCGGCGCGTTCAGCGGCCAACACGCTGCAGGAAGCGCTCGTGCCGATCATCTCCGACGATCGCTGCGAGAACGGCGTGGCGGGCGGCGCCGATTCCGGATACGGACGCGACTTCGACGCGGCGTCGATGTTTTGTGCTGGCGAGCTCGACACGTCCGACCAGAACGACGAGAACTCCAATAACAACGCGGTGGACTCGTGCTACGGCGACAGCGGCGGCCCGGTGCTCGTGGGCACCTCGGGCGGTCTGCGCCTAGCGGGCATCGTGAGCTGGGGCATCGGCTGCGCCACGCGCAAGTCGTTCGGCGTGTACACGCGCGTGGCGGGCGTGCGCGACTTCATCGGCGCCAGCGCGCCGATGAAGAACGTGGAGCCGATGCGCGAACCGAAGCTTCGAGGGTCGCTGATCGCGAAGCGATTCGCGATGGAAGGTACGCGGCTCACGTGCAAGCGCGGCACGTGGCGCGGCTCGGGCACGATCCACACGACGCTGCGCTGGGTGAACACGGACGCGTACTTCGGCGACGACGAGGACATGGAGTACTACTTCGAGGAAGGCCCGTCGTACGCCACTCGCATCCCGGGCACCAAGAGCAAGCGCACGTACACGGTTCGCAAGCGCGACTTCGGAACGGGCGTGGCGTGCTTGGAGATCGCCACGAACGGCCAGACCACGTCCGCGCGAATCTCCAACGTCGCGCTCGTGCCCAACGAGTCGGACCTCGAGTCGATCATGGACGACATGGATTCCTGAGTTGCACGCAAATGCGGCTGGCGCTCCCCCGCGGCCCGCGGCCCGCGGGGGAGGTTTCGCGCGCCTGTCGACGCGGTAAGCGTCCTCGACTCGGCGGGCGCGCCACGCCCCCGCCATCCACCACAGGATCGAGGACTGACATGGGGCTTTTCAAGGCATTCGCAGGCGCGCTGGGCGGCACGTTCGCCGACCAGTGGAAGGACTTCTACACCGTGCCGACGGGGCTGGCCCCGACGGCTGCGCTGTTCGCGGCCGTACCGAACGGCACGAACGCGGGCCGCGGATCCAACACGAGGGCATCCGACGGGATCATCACCAACGGCAGCAAGATCCTCGTGCCCGAGGGCTACGGCCTGGTGCTGATGCAGGACGGGGCGATCACCGGCTTCACTGCGGAGGCGGGCGGCTACGAGTGGAACTCGGAGGCGCAGGACTCGCAGTCGATCTTCGCCGGCGACGGAATCGTGAGCCCGCTCATCACCACCACGTGGGAGCGCTTCAAGTTCGGCGGGCGCCCGGGCACCCAGCAGCGCGCGTACTTCGTGACGCTCAAGGAGCTGCCCAACAACCGCTTCGGCACGCAGTCGGAGATCTACTGGGACGACGCGTACATGAATGCCCAGGTCGGGGCGCTCACGCGCGGCACGTACACGCTCAAGATCCACGACCCGCTGCTGTTCATCAAGAACTTCCTGCCCGCGAAGTACCTCGAGCCCGGCCAGGTGTTCGACTTCACCGACATCGAGAACGACGCCGCGGCGCAGCTGTTCAACGAGGTCGTCGGCTCGCTCGCGCCGGCGTTCTCGCTCTACACGAACGATCCGGCCAAGGGCAATCGCATCACGAAGATCCAACAGGACTCGGTGGGCTTCGCGCAGAGCTTGTCCGCGGCGGTCGAGGAGAACTACCAGTGGGCGACGCAGCGTGGACTCGTCATCCAGAGCACCGCGATCATCGCGATCGAGTACGACGAGAACACGCGCGAGCTGCTCAAGAACGTGCAGCGTGCGGACGCGCTTTCGGGCGCGCGCGGCAACTCGAACCTGCAGGCGTCGGTCGCGGCGGGCTTCGAGAGCGCGGGCGAGAACACCGGCGCAGCAGGGCTCGTGGGACTGGGCATGGCTGGTGGCGCGGTCGGCCTCGGCGGTCTGCAGCAGCCCGTGCCCGGCGTGGGCGCGCAGAGCACGCCGGCGGCGCCAGCTGGCGCGGCCGCGACCGCGACGCCCGCCGCTGAGGATCCGATGGCGAAGCTCGCGAAGGCCAAGGAGATGCTCGACGCGGGTCTGATCACGCAAGAGGACTACGACGCGTTGAAGACGAAGGCGCTGGGGCTGTGACGGATCCACAAGTGCCGCCGCCAGCCGACGCGAACCAGGTCATCGACACCGAGAACACGCGGCTCGACGACGGCGTCAACCGCTGCCC
>JBDHZF010000018.1:0-28829 GCA_039811765.1 Thermoleophilia bacterium
GGCGGCACAACGCATGAAAGCCGTCTAGCGGCACGCAGCGTACGAGCCAGCCGCCACCGCTGAGGAACCTACGGCCCGATCACTCGGTCCTGCCGCAGTCTCCAAAGCGTGACACTGAGCGGCATCGTAGCGGCGCCGGCCCTGCACGTTCGAGTCGATCGCCTGCAACGTTCACAGCATGCGACTCGACATTCGGACAGGACGGTTCTGACGGGACGACGGACGATGGACTACGCAAGCAGTTATGCGATGGGCGCTGCGCCGGCGGGCGCGCCGATCGCCGTGGCCGACGCGGCACTGCCCGCGCCGAAGCCGCATCGCATGCACTGGTCGACGCTGGTGCTCGGCGCTGGCATGGTGATCTGCGCGATCGCCGTGATCGTCACGATCGCCGGCGTGCCCGCGCGCATCGGCTACGACATCGACGGCGCGGCCAACCGCAACAAGCCCGACTCGATGGATCCCGGGAAGATCTCGGCGTCGCTCGACGGCAACATGAAATGGATCGACGAGCACTCGGCCGACACCAACGGACAGTACGTGGGGCTCATCAAGTCGATCAACCGCAACGAGGCGGCGATCCCCGCGATGGCGCAGGCGCTCGTGCAGATGAACGCGTCGATCGAAGCGATCGATCGCGGCCTCGGCCAGCTCGGCGAATCCACCACCGCAATGGGCGACGACCTGGGGGCGATGGCGAAGACCAGCGCGAACTCCGCAGCGACGATGCAGTCGCTCGGCTCGGACATCGGATTCCTGTCGAAGACGATGGTCACGCTCGCGGATGCCACGAAACAGCTCACCGCGAAGATGGGCGGCATCGAGCAGAAGGCGGGCGGCATCGCCGACAACGGCACGAGCGCGGCGCTGAAGAGCGCCACCGAGCTCAACGCCGCGCTGCCGGATTCCGTTCCCGTGCCCAAGACCACGACGGGCGAGGACTACAACGAGGCAGTGAAGCGCCTCGCCGCGACGGTGAACGGTGGCGGCGGCGCGGCCGGCGCGTCGTCGAGCGTGGAGGCGTCGTACCAATGAGCGGCATGTACGCACAGGCATCGCCCTCGCCGCTCGCGTCCCTCGTGGACGAGCAGCGGCTCGGCTCCGCCGGTGGCCAAACGCTCGTGGGCGTCGCCGGCATCGTGCTCGCGGTCATCTTGGTGATGGGGC
Source organism: Thermoleophilia bacterium (assembly GCA_039811765.1). GTDB lineage: Bacteria > Actinomycetota > Thermoleophilia > Gaiellales > SKUG01 > JAGQUL01. The sequence continues at coordinate 1,168 of JBDHZF010000018.1, forward strand.
AGATCTCGCTCGCCACCACCAAGGGCATCGCCGTGCACTTGCACAATTCCGTGGCGCACATCACCGAAGGCAATCAAGTGATGGAGAGCGTGATCGAGCGCGCCGCGCCGTCGGTGGAGCTCGAGAAGATCCTCGCCGAGCAGGAGCAGACGCTCGTGCACACGAAGAACGCGATGGCGTCGACGAACGCGGAGCTCGCGTCGATCCTCTCGATCAACAACCAGCTCATCGGCACGGTCGGCGGGATGCAGCAATCGAGCAAGCAGCTGGCAAGCGACGTCTCCAGCCTGAGCGGCTCCACCGCCACCATGACCCGCGAGCTCGGCACGCTGCCCGCCGCCACCAAGCGCACGCACGGCAAGCTCGCGCGCATCAGCACGGACACTGGCGCGATCAACACCGAGCTCGGCGCGATCGGCGCGAAGATGCAGCGCTACGGCCTGCCGCATGCGAAGGGAGCGCCGAAAGGATGAGCAGCGACGGCGCTGCGCGGTGGACGTCGCTGAGCGGCGACGTTCCCGCGCCAACACCACAGTGGAGCTATCCCTATCCGCAGCCGCAGCCGCAGCTCCAGCCCGAGCCGCAGCCCGAGCCCGCGGCACCCGCGCAACCAATGATCGTCGAGCTGCAGCAGCTCGCGCCAGTGGGACCCCCGCGCTATCTCGCGCCTGCCAGAGCCGCTCGCGATCCTCGCCAGCGCACGATGGCCACCGTCATCACCTTCGTCTCGCTGCTCATCGCGCTGTGGGGCATCCTCGGGTTCCTCGGGTCGCTGTCGAAGACGCTGTCGTCGATCAACTCCGGCAACGCGAAGCTCAAAGGACAGCTCGCCGAGGCGAACGTCGGCCTCGCCGATCTGCAACGCAAGACCGACCCGCTCAACGAGATGGCCACCTCGTCGGAGCAGCTCGGTTCGCTGCTCGGCTCGATCGACACGGACATGGGATCGATGCTCTCCGGCGTCGAGCAGATCTCCGACGGGATGGCGACGATGGGCGCGTCGCTCACCACGCTCGACAGCGAGCTCGGCACCGTGAACGACATCAACACAGGCATGGCCAGCGAACTCGGCGCGATCAACGACGGGCTCAAAGGCCAGCTCGCGCAGGTGCGAGCGATGCGCAAGGACGTGCAGGCCACCTCCGTGGTGCTGCGCTCGGTGCCCGGTCGGCTCGACGCGACCAACGGACGGCTCACGTTCGTCAACCAGGCCGTCAACACGATGGGCTGCCGCGGCGTGACCAACAACCTGCAAGTGAAGATCAGCCTCGGACCGATCCCCAACGGCAGCGCGACGGTGTTCGCCACCGTGATCCCGCCGGGAGCATGGGGCACGAAGGCAGACGGGAAGTCGCCATGCTGACCGCCTCGCCCGCGCTTGCCACGGGTTCCGCCGCCCGGCCACCGAAGACCTTCACCCGCGAGGAACTCGCCGCGCGCGCGGACGCGCTGGCGCTGCGCGTGGGCACGAAGGTCACCACCTCCGCGGTGCTGCTGGCTGCCGTCGTCGTGATCCTGATCGGCGCGCAGGCGCTGCTTGGGGCGATGGAGAGCATGAATCGCGACGTGAACGAGATGAACCGTCAGCTTGCGATCTCCAACAAGGGCTTGGCGATTCTCAACGAGACGATGGATTCCGTGCCGCCGACCTCCGAGCACATGAACGCGATCGTGAAGACGGTTGCCGGAACCAAACGACAGGTGACGGTGTCGGCCACCCGGATCGGCAAGCTGCGCGCGCAGACCGAGAAGATCAACGGGCAGATCGGATCGATCACGTCGTCCACCACGAAGATGCGCACGTCGTTGCAGTCGGCGGGCAGCGACACGACGACGCTGTCGAAGACGATCACGTCGCTCAACCAGGACATCGGTCCGCTCGTGAAGACGCAGCATCAGCTGCTGACGGGCACGAAGAACATGCGCAGCGGCATGGACGGCATGAACGCCAGCCTCGCCTACGTGGTGCGCGTGCTCAACTACATCGCCGAGCCGCCCACCGGCGGAGGGATGACGATTCGGGCGGACCTTCCCAAACAGACGCTGCCGCCATTGCCCGGAATCAAGGCCGAGGTGGATCCGGTGAACGTGTTCCCCCGCGACGTGTGGCCCGTCTACACAGGACCATGAGGAAGAGGACGGCGAGACGATGACCAGCGCAGCCGCTCACACCCGCACCATGATGCTTCCCAACGCCGGGCACGCGCCGGGCGAACTGCTGTGGGGCGAGCCGGTGCAGCGCCAACCGATCGCGCCGCTCGTGCTGATGGCGGTCGTGCTGCTGCTCGTCGCCGCGCCGGCGGCGCTCGCGGGCGGCGGCGGCAGCGCCAACCCGATTCGGCTGATGCGCGACGTCGCCGATTCCACGTGGGAGCTCACCGGGCTGATGAAGGAGAGCAACGAGCACCTCGCGGCGATCGACGCGAATTCGCATCAGCTGCTCACCGTGCAGTCGAACATGGCGAGCATCGCCAAGGCCACGTCGGGCATGCAGGCAAAGACCCAACAGATCAACGAGAAGCTGGGCGGAGTGGGCGAATCCGTTGCATCGTCGCGTGGCACGCTCGGGAGCGTGGATTCGAAGCTCACCGCGACGGCGGGCAGCATGTCCCAGCTCAAGGGCGCGGTGGGTGGATCGGCGACGTCCACGAAGGCCGTTGTGGAGGAATTCTCGAAGATCGACGGCGCGATCGGCGCGATGCGCGGCAGCCTGAACATGGCGATCGCGAAGATGGCGGCGAGCGGTCCGTTGACGAAGGCGTTCGCCGAAAACAAGACGCGCCTCGCGATCGCTGGGGGCGACACCGCGAAGTACGGCGTGCCGAACGTGGCACCGAACAGTCGCGTGATGAGCGTGGCGCTGCCGATGATCCAGATGATGCAGAAGGGCGGCGTGCTGCCCGCGCGCAAGGATCGCCACGAGGCGAGCAACGTGATCGTGGGCACAGCGCTCAAGCTGCAGGTGCCGGACGGCTCGAACGTGATGGCGATCGTGCACCCGTTCGACGGCTTCTACGGCCTGCCCGACGAGCAGTTCTTCGTGAACAATCGCGTCCACGGCTTCTGATTCGCTCAAGTCGCGCGTCAAGCCGCCGACTGCACTCCAAGACCGTTCGCGGGACGGGGGGTTTCCACCTCGTGCGCGTGTGGGAAGGGTGACGGCGATGTCGAAGCAGATGAAGATCCTCGTGGGTATTGTGGGCGTCGCCGTGGTGGCGGCGGTCGTGTTGACGATGTTCGGCAAGCCGCCGAACCTGCCGCTCGGCCCGCTGCAAGGCATGCTGGCGAGCGACGACGCCTCGACCACCGGCACGTCGACCGTCGCCGCTGGAACCGATGTTCCGGGGACGACGACCGACCCGAACTGCGACCCCGTGACGGGACTGCCGCTTGATTCCAGCGCGACCGGTGGGTCGAGCACGACGGATCCGAATGCCGCGGCTACGGGAGCCGGAACGGGCGCGGACGCAACCGCGGGTACGGCGACGCCTCCTGCGACCTCCACGCCCGGCGCGACGGCCGCGGACGCTGGCACGGCTGCAGGCACAGGCGCTGCTGCCGACCCCACTGCAGCCGCTGATCCGGCCGCAGCCACCAATCCCGCTGCGACGGCGGGCACGACGGTCGATCCCACCACGGGAGCGGCCACGCCCGACGCGACCGCGGGCGCGACCGGAACCGGGGCTGCAACCACGCCTGGCGTCGATCCATGCGCTGACGCGACCGGCACCGGCGCGGGCACTGGCACTGGCACGGGAACCGGGGCGGCGGGCACCGGCGCGGGTGCGAACGCCGCTGCCAACGCTGACGCGCAGCGCTCGACGAGCGACGGCACCAACAGCGGCAACAACGCCGAGGCGCTGCGCATCGCCACGGACGCCACTGGCGTGATGCAGAAAGCGCAGATCACCGTCTCCACCACCGCCACGCTCGTTCCGGGCACTGGCGGCGTGGGCAACGCCACTGCGCTCAAGCGCTACCGCGCCACGGTCGCGGCCGCGACTCTCGTGATCAAGCTCGACGCCAGCGCGCTCGAGCAGTGGACGACGGCGGGCCGAAAGGTGCAGCTCGAGCTGGTGAAGAGCTTCTCCACGCGCTTGCAGACGAACTACCCGAAGGCGACGCGCAGCGTCACGATCGTCGATTCGACCGGCACCGTGCTCGCGATCGGCGACGCCACCGCGAGCGGTGGAGCCGCGCGCGTCAAGCTGTTCTGATGCGTCTCGCGCTCGTCGTGATCGTGGCGGCGCTCGGCGTGGCCGTCACGCTGTTCGCCGCCGCGCGCATGTGGCGAGCGTCTCGCGGCGGAGGATCGAACGAACTCGTCGTCGGCTACTTGGCGCTGATGATCGCCGCAAGCGTCGTCACCATGCTGCTGCTGAAGCTGCTGTAGCCGCGGACGGGACGCCGCGACCTTGTTCACGCCGCTGCATGCACGACTTGGACATGCGCGAGGATCTCGTCGCGGCGGTATGGATTTCGGCTTGCTTCGATCGCGCGTCGCGAGACGATGTCGACGCTGCGCCCAACGAGTTGCTCGAGCTCGTTCTTCATGGTCACGAGGTCGAAGCCGGGAGCTTGGCCGTGTTCCCACGTGACGAGCACGTCGATGTCGCTATCCGGCATGAAATCGTCACGCAGGACGCTTCCGAACAGCGTGAACTCGGCGATGTGCCACTTGGCGCAGAACGAAGCGAGCTGTTCGTCGCTCATGCGCAAGCGCTCGCGGATCGTGGCGGATTCGACCATGGGCACATTGTACCCGTGGCATCCATCGATGGATCATCTTGTCATGGGGACAATCGGCGTCAGGAGCTCGAGGACGACGCCAATTCGGCAGCGGTCGCGCTCGTCGCCGCCGTCGGATCGCTCGCTTGCACTGTGCCATCGCTGCCGCGAGTGAGCTTCACCGCGGTGGTGAGGGCGGTGCGCGTGCCGTTGGTGAGCACCGCGTCGACTTGGATCACGCCGCTCGAACCCTTGTCGAGCGTGCCGGCGAACTGCGGATTCGTGACGGTGCCGATCAGCGCGCCGTCGATCCAGATGCCGTATTGCTTCGCACCGGTCACCGCCTGCCACTGCAGCGCGAACCCCGTGTCCGTCGGCTTCAGCGACGAGATCGTGGGCGCAGCGCCCGAGCGCGTCATCGCGGCGCTGCTCGACGTGGTCGTCGTGGCCGCGGCGCCGTCGCTGGCCTGTTGCGTGCCGCTCGACGAGGCGGCCGACTGCGCCTTGAAGCGCGCCGCGTGACGATGCTTGGTGGTGACGGTGCCGTCGCTGCGCAGCTTGAGCTGATAGTCGCTCAGGCCCGCCTCGCGATATTGCGCGTTGGCGGCGGCGATGAAGCCGCGAAGCACCGCGGCGGCTGGTCCGGAGATCGATGACATCGTGCCCGTACGTCGATCCACGCCGATCGCGTCACGGCAAGGTCGGGGCGTCGCCGGCCGCTCGCGGCCGCGTGTTGGCCGTGCCCGCATGGCCATCGGCATACAACGTTGCGAGCACCGCGGCTGGATGCGTGTTCGCCCGTGAACCGAACCAGTTCGACACGGCGCGATCGAGCGTCTGGGTCGCGTCGGTCGACGGCTGGATGGAATTCGCCTGCAACATGCGTTCGACGAGTCCTGCTCGGAATTCCGGAATCGGAGTGCTCGCCGCCACCGCAACGACGGCCGGATCGTCGGGATTCTCGCCCGCCAAGCGCATTACCGTGCGCACCGCATCGCGAAGATCGTCGTACGTCGCGCGACCATCCCTGCCCATTGCGCGACCGAGCGGACCACAGGCGCGATCCAGCAGATCCGGCGACGGTTCGAACCCGAGCGTGCGAGCGACTTGCGCAGCGTATGCCGGTGTGGTGGCGTTCGCCTCCGCCAAGCCTTCGGCGATGCTCGAGTCATTGTACGCACGCTGCTGCAACGGTGCGGTCACGTGCGTGAGTTCGTGCCCGATCAAGCGCACCGCCATCGCGGCGTCCTCGGTGGAAATACGCTCGCCGTTCGCATGTCGCTGCAGGACCGCCGAAACCTCGGGTCCCACATGCATCGTGCCGAACGTGGTCACCATCGCATACGACTGCTTTGCAAAACCGGCGGCGCTCGCCCTAATCGTCGCGTCCGTCGAGGGCGAGGACGGCTCGTGCGCCGTCCATCCCGCGTAGATGTCAGCGGCGTAGTCCACCTTGGAATCCGACCACGAGATCGGTCCGCAAATTTCTGCGCCGCGCGTTCGCGCAAACGCCGCGATCGCGTCGGACATCGGCCGCAAGGCGGCGTCGATGTTCATCAGACGCCGTCCTCGTCGGTGACGTCCTCGTGGAAACGCGCGCTCCACTCGTGCCACGAACCGAGCGACACTCGCACGTTGCGGATTCCCGCGCCGCGCAGCACGCGCGCGGTGACCGCCGCGCGGTGTCCTGCATGGCACACCACGATCACGGGGGCGTCGGAACCGATGCCGACGTCGTCGAGCAGCTTGCTGAGCGTCGTTGCGTCCAGCGGCGCGCCGAGCATGTCGAAGCAGCGCGTCCATTCCAAGTGCACGCTGCCAGGGATCGCGCCGCGCGACGCGCAGCACGGCGAACCGACGATGCCTTCGTGCTCGAGCTGCGACCGAACGTCCAGAACCGTCGCGCTGGCGTTGACGACGGCATGGACGAGCTCGTCGAACGTCGCGACGCCGGCCGCTCGAGTCGCGACATCGCGCCATGAATCCTCGTCCACTGCATCGATCGACGTGTCCTGCGTGACGAGCGCGCCGCCGAGCGAGCGCCAATCGTCCACGCCATTTCCGCTTACGACGCTCACTCGCCGAACGCCCGCCAGCTCGCACAGGATCGCGCCGAGCGAGGCCGTGCCGTCGCAACCGTCGATCAACACCACGTGGTTGTTCGGCGAGACGCCGCGTGCCGCCAGCGCCGATCGCGTCAGCAGGGCAAGTCGCTGGAGCTGCTCGGCGGACGTGTCGTCGATCAGGAGCGCGTCGAGCGACAGCGAGCGTGCGCCGGAAACGTGGCCCTCGTCGAACTCCTCGCGGGCGCGTGTGTCCAGCACGATCACCGTGTCGCGATGACGCATCAACCACGTCGCGTCCACGAGCACCGGCGCGGTGATGCGGCCGTCGACCGTGACGGTCGACGCGAACCCGGGTTGCGCCGCTGGCGCGTCCACTGTGGCGGAATCGGTCACGGAGAGGATGGTACCGACGTGCGGACAATAACTCGCCGGTCCGGAGCGGCCCCCTTCGTGGCCACGACCGACCACGCCGGTGGTCGCGCCCGCGATCCGGTCCGGTAGGGTGCGCGCATGGCCGACGTCACCGTGCACGACATCGACGCGCTCGTCTCCGGCGCGACACCGCAGTTCTCGCTCCAGATCCTCGAGCGCGTGAAGGCGCTGATCGCGCCACTCGCACAGGACGATGCCGTTCGCGCGTACGGCGAGCAGCAGCTCGAGGTGCTCGATCGCATGGCCACCGCGACCACGCGCGGCATTCGCGCATTGGGCGTTCCCAACGCAGACGACGAAGGCTGGGCAACGCTGCCGTCGCACCCGCACGGCGGCATCGCGCCGGGGGTCGTCGATTCTTCGCACTGACGAGGCGAGATCAGCGCCCGAGCAGTGGCGCGATTCGACCGATGCCGTCTTGCGGCCAGAGCGGGTCCGGCAGATGCGCCTGCCCCGGCGCGCATGCACGTGTGATCCCAGTGCGAGCCAGCAGCGTTTCCACGATTCGTTCGTGCTCGTCGCTGTCGCCCGCGGCGATCACAGCGGTCTGCAGCAGCGACCTGAGCATGCCCACGTGCTCGACGAGATCGTGCTCGTCGCTCGCGCGCACGATGGTGAGGCGCGCGTCGCCTGCATAAAGCTCCGCGCTGGTCGGCGCGAGGCCGGCGGCGATCGCGCCGAGCACGTCGGCGTCGGACGCGCGACGCTGCTCCACGTCCTGCGCGATGTCGAGCGACGCGACGTGTCGATCGCGCGCGACCGCAAGCGCGCGCCCGAACGTGTCCTGCAGCGCAGCGGCTTCGTCTCGCGTTCCGACCACGAACAGCCACGATGGACTCATGCAGCCCGCTTGGCGAAACGTGAGCACGTCGTCCGCGAGCAGGCGCGCCCATTCTGGATCCGATGCGGCGCTGGCCATGACCACGGCAATTCCCTGTCGCGAGCCGTATCCAGCCACGCGTTGGCGAGCATGCTCGGGCATGCGGTCGCGAACCATCGCGATCGTCTCGTCCGCTCCGAACACGATCGCCGCGTCCGCGCGCTCCCAAGGAATCTCCGGCGCGACTTCGATCCGCTCCGCCAGCCGCGGGAACTCGCCGTCGCGAAGCCGCGCAACGACATGCTGCAGCACGGTCTCGTCGCGCGATGGGCGCACCAGCGCCTTCGCGCCGATCGCGATCGCCGCCGCGATCCCTTCGAGCGCAAGCCCGGGCACGCGCCCGGCGGCAAGCACCGCCACCGATCGCGGCGCGTCGGCGGGCGGCGATTGCGATCCCGTCTCCAGCTCCAGCACTCGACGCATCGTTCGGCCGCTACTGCGCTCGGCGACGTGCCACAGCTGCTGCTCCACGTCCTCGGGCGCATAGTTGCGTCGCGACACCGTTTCCGACACGGCGTTCGCGAACGATTGCGTTCCCGGCCATGTGTCGAAGAACCGGTCCAGCTCGTCCAGTGCGGATTCGACGCCCATCACGACACGTCTTCGAGCCGCAGCGAGCATCCCTTGAGCGCGGCGCCCGGCGCACGCCCCAGCAGCTCGAAGGAATCGCCGCGACGCACCGCGAGATCCTCGCTGCGGATCGCCGCGCACGAGTGCACATTGGCCACGTCGTGCAGCACGAGCAGTCCCTGCGCGCCATCGGCGACTTCCTCGAGCGTGGTCGGGTCCACCACGCGCACGCGAAGGGTGGACGGCAGCCAGCGAACCGCGTCCGTTCCGTCGACGCCGGGCAGCGGATGCCCGCACGAGTCCGCCACCGATCCCAGCCACGTCATGCTCGACAGCTCGCTCATCCCGTACTCGTTCTCGCACCAGTGCGCGGGCACGCCGAGCTGCGCGTCCACCAGCTCCAGCAGCTCGTCGCGCGTGAGCTCGCGCGTGCGCCCCTTGTAGCCGCCCGTGTCCACCACGCGGCTCGCCGGCGGCAGCTCGATAGCGTCCAAGCCAAGCTGCGCCCAGCCTTCGAGCAGCATCGCCAGCGCGAAGCTCGTCGCCAGCACGAGCACTGGATCGCCAGCATTGGCGAGCTCGCGAAGACGCTCCCATGCGCCGCGCACGTCCACGACGTAGTCCCCGCTCACGAACACGCCCGCGTCGCGGCACAGCGACCCCGTGCGAATGCGATCGAACATGTACGTGAGCGACGAGTTCGGCGCGTCCACACATGCGGGCTGAAGCTGCACGCACGCGATCGGATCGCGCTCGCCGCGCGCCACGTCCGGCAGCAGCGCGCGCGACGCGCCCTCGTCGATCGCCGCCTCGTACGCATCGAGCGACGCGAGCCGATGCGTGCTGCGTCGACCATCCGCATCGGTGGTGCCCGACGAGCGCCACTCCGCCGCCGCGGGCGCGTCCGGATCGAACACGTCGAGCTGCTTGAACGCCGCGATCGGCAGTGCCGGAACATCGCGCCAGCTGGGCACCGTCGCATCCTCGCGCTGCGCCAGCTCGTGGATGCACCATGCGTCGTACACGGGAATCGTCGCGCGCTGTAGCTCGTACAGGTCGAGCGCGGCGGTGTCGAAGGGATCGGTCATCGGTGCATCGTCGCACGAAACGCAGTGGCCGCTTTCGATCGACCGTGTTTGTGCTGGTTTTGCAGGGGTGTTTCGTGGGGCGGCCGCACGTTGGCCGTTTTCGTGAAACAAGGGGGCGGGTTGGTCCCGATGTACTGGCGAACATAGCGTGTGGCGCTCGCCACCGGAGCTACCCGTCCCCCCTCAGGTCGCCGGTTTTCCCGTCCCCCCTCGAAACCGGCGATCAGCTCCAGCGGCGAATCGTCCCCCTCGAATCGTCACGCGCATGGCCATCGCGCGCCTCCCGTCCCCCCTTGCGGCGCGCACCGGCACACGAAGTTAGGCCCCGGTTTCATCTCTCGAAACCGGGGCCGCTTCGAGTCTCGGGGCGCTTCGAGTCTCGGGCGAATGCGCGGCGATCGCCGAGTCGACATCCTCGCGCCGGGTTCAACACGGATCGGTCGTGCAACTCGGCACATGCGTATCAGTTTCCGATACGCATGTACCGGAGTGGTTGGCCGGCCGGAGTCGGTGGCCGATGTGCCGGGTTGTTGCCGGAATCCGGAACTAGCCCGGCAATTCGAATCGGACCAGTCCGGCGATTTGCCGGGTTGTTATCGGTATCCGGAACTCATCCGGCAATTCGAATCGGGCGCGGCGGCGACGAACGATTCGAACGTGCGGAATCCAGCACACGTGCTCAACCAGCGCCGTGTTGCAACGACCGGTTGAACCCGCCGCTACGTATGTGCCGAGTTGGCACACCACACCTTCGCTCGCGCTCCTGGCACTCGCCGCGCACGAGCCCCGAGAGGAAGGTGACAGCGTGCGAGTCGTGCTCGCCACCTCCTTTAGTACCATGCCGTGCATGAGCCACGCCGTCCTGCACTTCGAGCGCACGATCGACTCCTCGCACCAGATCCCCGGGCACCCCGGCAAGTGCGCGCGCCTGCACGGCCACACATATCGATTCCAGGTGTGGGTGAGCGGCCCGGTGGACCCGGCAACGGGCATGCTCGTGGACTTCTACGAGCTCAAGCAGCTGATCGACGCGTGGGACCATCGTCACCTCAACGACGAGGTCGACTTCGTGCCCACGGCCGAGCTGCTCGCGCAGGAGATGCGCCGGCGGATCATCGCCGCCACGCTCGCCCGAGTGGGACCACCGCTCGCCGACGACATCGGCGTGCTCGTGCGATTGTGGGAGACGCCCTCCGGCTATGCGCAGGTGGGCTGGCTCACGCGCGATCCCAGCGCGCCGCGCGACGCAATCTCCGAACCCGTTGCCGAGCAGCTGGTCGCGAGCGCTCGGTGAGCGACGCCGTCCTCAGCGCCGAGCTCCCCGTGGTGGAGCTGTTCCACTCGATCCAGGGCGAGGGCACGCGCACCGGCGAGCCGTCCACCTTCATACGCCTTGCGGGCTGCAACCTGCGCTGCAGTTGGTGCGACACGCCGTACTCGTGGTCGAGCGAGGGCGTGAAGGCCGCCGAGCGAGTGGGCATGGAACAACTCGCCGATCGCGTGACCGAGCGCGCGGTGGTGCTCACCGGCGGAGAACCGATGCTGCACCACAAGCGCCTGCCCGAGCTGATCAGCGCGCTCCGCGTGCGTGGCGTCGAGCATGTGACGGTGGAGACGAACGCCACGCTGTGGGACGAGTCGCTGCTGGGCGACGTGGATCTGTGGTCGCTCAGCCCGAAGCTGCCCGGCAGCGGTGAGGTGGCCGACGGGGGCGTGATCGCGCAGTACCTGCGCGCCGTGCGCGAACGCACGCAGCTGAAGTTCGTGCTCGTGGAAGACGGCGATCTCGCCGCGATGTGGTCGCTGCTCGAACGCGTCGACGAGGACCTGCCGCCGAGCGGCGTGCTCGTGCAACCAGACGGCACGCGCCGCGACTATGACGCCGCGCTGCGCGAGTTGGCGCAGCGAATCATGGAGGACGAGGGCGAGTGGCACGGCGTTCCCCGCCGCTCGCTGGTGCGCGTGCACGCGCAGGTGCATCGCGTGGCGTGGGGTCCAGCCGCGCGCGGCGTGTGATCAGCGCACGACGGTGATGTCCGCCTCGGGGATGTCGAGGCGTTCCCACGCGCGATCGGCGGTGAACACGCGCGCGTCGTGCAGCATCCCCGTGGCGATGCAGATGCGATCCGCGATGCCCAATCCGTGCTCGCTGGTGTGCTGCTTGAGAATCGCGGCGAGCTCCGCCGTTCGGCGGTCGACGGGCAAGACGCGCATCTCGAGTTCATCGATCCGAGAGCGCGTCGTCTCGTTCGATCGACCAAGCTGCAGGAGACGTTCGTGGGTCTCGCATACGTTGATGATCGACATTGCGCACGGCTGAGTCTCGAGCAAGAGGTCGCTTGCGTCGCATCCCGGCTCGCGCAGGAGCGACATCAGCGCAGTTGAGGCGTCGAGGACGATCATGGGGCGTCGTTCTCCATCGCGGCGTCGCGTCGACGCTCGGCATAGAACTCCGCCATGAGATCGCGGTCGGCTGGTTTCTCCGACTGGATCTCGCGTTGGATTCGTCGAAGGTTCGCTCGGAAGGTGAGGATTCGCAGTTCGCCGTCGACGACGCGTGCCACTAGGCGGTCGCCTTCCTTGAACCCGAGCAGTTCTCGAAGCTCCACGGGAACCACGATTCGACCCTGACGACCCATGCGAACGGATGCTTTCGATGCTGATGTGGCAGCCATGGTCTTATCGTACCACGTTCGCAAGCGTGTGCCACGATAGTGAATTCGTGCCACGCATGGCTATCATCGCCGCAGCACGACCTCGCAGCGGCGAACGACGTCGCTGCGATCCGCGACCACGCGGTCGCGGCCCGGTCCGCAGTCCACCACCGAGCCGCGGCGCCCATCACGACACGTGATCGTGTCGTTTCCGGTGCCTGCCTGCACTCGATCGCGTGGGCCGCGACCACAGTCGATGCGGTCGTTGCCAGCGCCACCGATCAGCACGTCGTTGCCGGCGCCGCCACGCAGCACGTCGGCGAGCGGACCGCCCACAATCCGGTCGGCGCGCGCGGTGCCGGTTCGGATCACCCGTTCCTGATCCGATGGAGGATCCGGTGTTTTCGGAGGCGTGGGCGTCGACGTGGTTGGAACGTGCGGCGTGGTTGCCGTCACGAGATCGCTCGGCCCGCCGCACGTCATCGTCTGAGCGATCGTGAACGTGCCGGTGATCGCGAGCGTGCCGCCGCACGCCATGGCCGTCAGGATCGATCCGCTGCCGGCAACCGTTCCAGCGCCGTGCACCAAGTCGAACGCGATCGGTGTGGTCGTCGCGACTCGCCCGCCGGCCTGCACGAACGCGTACCGCACGCCGGACACGTTCGGGTTCTCCAGCGCGAGCGATTCGCCGGCTCCCGCGCCGAGGCTGCGAAGCGTCGCCCCGTCGCTTGGGGGCGGATCGCCGACGAAGAGGTCAACGAGGGTCGCCGTGCCGACTCCCGCTGCGCGAATCCCGAACTCGGATTCCTCGCCGATCAGTCGCGTCGGACCGTCCACGATCCGGCGGCCGGCCGGAATCCCGAGCCAGCCACGCAACGCGAGCATGCCGCCCGCGTCGAGCGTGTCGTCGAAGTCGAACACGATCGACGCGTCGCGCAGCCGATCGTCGTAGGTTTCGGCCGCGATCGTGCGCTCGAAGCCAGCGGGCACGTCCACGCAGTCGACGTCGCCGAACGTGACCATGGAATCGTGGTTCGCAAGCCACGAGGTGCCATGCCCGTTCGACTCGCACGAATCGATGCGAAGCGTGACCCCATGTTCCACGAGCACGGTCGACGCGTCGAAGCGCCCAGCTGCGCGCAGCGTCGCCGCGTCCGTGCCGAGGCGCGGCTCGATCCTGAGCATGTCGGCGGTCGCGCGCACATCGCCGATTCGGACATCGTCGCCTTCGACGTTCAACGTCAGGAACGCCGATGCGAGCGTGACGCCCTCGATGCGCGCACCATCGCGAAGGTGAATTTCCATCGCCTCCTCTGGCTGCGCGGCAAGCGAGGAATCATCGCCGCCAGCGAGCGTGCCCGTGACCGTGATGGTCGGCGACGAAGCGGTGAGCACGAGTTTTGTTCCCGCCGTCAGGCGCAAGCTCCGCGTCGTCACGTCCACATCCAGCACCACGCCCGTCCCATCGACGCACGCGTCTTCGTTTGCTGTGGGCATGTGTCCGAGCGACCACTTCTCGCCGTCGCTCCACAACCCGGGCGCATCGAGGCGAACGTTCGCATTGGGAGCGATCTCCGCGTCGCAATTCAGTGAGGCCTGCGCCTGCGCCGCTCCGGGCGCGAACATGCCGACGAATGACGCGGCACATGCGGCCACCCCTGTGCGCACACCCAACCCCATGCACGACACATCGGCCGGGCTTCGTCGACCGGCAACCGTCCTTCACGAAACGATGACCAAACGCGAACCGCGATCTCAGCTTCGCAGCGCGCGAATCGCGGCATCCACGCGCTCGAGCTCGAGGTCGCTGCAGGTCACCGCCGGGTACAGCGTGATCGCGCTGCCGGCCGGGCCGGACGGCACGACCAGGATGCGGTGCTCGTCGAGCAGCTGCTGAGCGAGCCGAACGCCGCCGCCGTCGGTCTGCGTGTCGAACGCCCACAGCAGGCCGATGCCGCGCAGCTGCAGCTTCGCGTCCCGCGCGAGCGGTTCGAGCATCGCATGCCACGCGCGCGACGCGGCGACGATCTCGTCGCTTCGCTCGTCCAGTCGCCGCAGCGCTTCGGCGATGCCCGCGCTTGCGAACGGATCGCCAAGCGAGGTGGAGGTGTGCGCCGGTTCGACCGGCCCGCGCTCCCATGCGTCGATCGCGACTCCCGCGCGCGCCACGACCGCGCTCGCCGTCACCCCGCACCCGATCGCCTTGCCGAGGCAGACGATGTCCGGCCGCGCCTGCGCGATCTCTTGCGCGATCGTGACGCCGGTGCGCCCTGCGCCGCACAGCACCGCATCGAGGATCAACAACGCCCCCACGCGATCGCACTCCTCGCGCAGCAGCGTCAAGAACCCGGGCTTGGGTGGAATCACGCCCGCGCGACCCTGCCACGGCTCGACGATCACGCACGCGGTGTCGGCGTCGAGCGCCGGCACGAATCCCCAGCTCGCCCACGAGACGGTGTCGGGAAGCTGCGCCGCCCACGAATCGCGGAAGCGCCCATCGTGCGTCACCGCGAGCGCCAACCCGAACGTGCCGTGATAGCCGCCCTTCCATGCCACCATTCGCGTGCGCCCGGTCGCGCGCAGCGCCGTTTTGAGCGCCGTCTCCACCGCTTCGCTGCCGGTGTGCAGCACGAGCGCGCGCCACGCGTCGGCTCGTTCGCCCTCGCCGATTTCCGCCGTCACGCGCTCGCACAGCGCGCGCTCGGCCTGGCGTCGAATCGTGCTGGCGTACAAATCGCCGCAGCCGGGCGCGGCGCCGAGCGCGTCCGCGTCCACGGGCAGCTGGTCGTGCCCCCACAATCGCGAGCCGAACACCATCGCCAAGTCGAGCACGGGGGTGGGGGCGGGAAGCGGGCCGTGGAACATCGACGTGCCGAGCGCGCCCGAGAACACCGGCGCGTCCGATATCGCGAATCCGGGAAACTCCGACGATTCGTCCCTCGGGTCGGTCATCGACGCACGAGCTTCCGGCGCCAGCTGCGCAGCGTCGCCTCCGCGACCTGCCCCGCCACGCGCGGATTCTCGCGCAGGCGGCGCACCGAGTACTCGTACCACTGCGCGCCGAACGGCACGTACACACGCATCGGATGGCCTTGGTCGACGAGGTCGTCGCGTCGCTCCTCGCGCACGCCGAGCAGCATCTGGAACTCGTAGCGATCCTTCGGCACGTCGAGCCGCTCGACGAGGTCCAGGCATCCGGAGATCAGACGATCGTCGTGCGTTGCGTACGCGGCGTGGCACCCTGCTTCGGCGAGGATCCGGCACAGGTCCAGATAGCTGCGATTGATCGTCTCCATGTCGCGCCACGCGATCGATTCGGGCTCCTGGTAGATGCCCTTCACCACGCGCACGCGCGCGCCGTCGGCGGCGAGCGCTTCCACGTCTGCGCGACTACGTTTGAGGTACGCCTGGATCACGATTCCCACGTTGTCGCGTCCCGCCGCGCGCAGCGATCGGAACAGCTCGAGCGTGGCGTCCGTGTACGGGGAGTCCTCCATGTCGATGCGCACGAATCCGCCGATCCGCTGCATCGCGGCGGCGATGGCGTCCACACTGTCGTGCACGAGCCGATCGTCGATCCCGAGCCCGAGCGCGGTGAGCTTCACGGAGACGTTGCGGATCCCGGCGCTCGTCTCGTCGATCGCGCCGAGCCGCTCGATCGCCGTGAGGTACGCGTCGCGCGTGGCTTCGGCGTCCTCGCGTGCGCTGATCGCTTCGCCGAGCACGTCCATCGTCGTGCCCATGCCGCGTTCGCTGATCGCGCGCACGACCCCCAGCGCCTCGTCGAGCGTCGCGCCGGCGATGTACGGCGCGGAGAGTCGCTGCACGAGTCGCTTGGGCATGATCGGCATCGTGCGCACGATCGCCTTGTCGATCAGGCGCGGTTCGGTGGTGGCGGGCGGCGGAGTCATCGCACGCGATCCTACCGGCCTGCTCGTCCTCGCTTGCACGATCGTTCGCACGCGTCGTTTCGTTCGTGGGCGCACGGTCCACAACTACGTGACTGGTCCGTGGCCCGCGGATCGGCAACCTCTGGGGGGAGGGGACGACACGATGGACGATCGCCGAGGAGAGCTGCTGCCAGGCAGCCAGGAATGCGTTGGCTGCGGCGGCATGACGTTTCGCCGCCGCGAGGACGCGCTGTGCCCCCGTTGCGCGTTCGACGCCGAAGCGTTGATCGAGCGCATCGAGCTCGACTGCCTCGATCGCGACTTGCAGTTGATCACCGAGTTCGAGGCGTACTACCGCCAGCGCGAACGCCAGCGCGAACGCTTCGAGCGCGTCGCGCGACGCCCCGTGTTCGGCGAGCGCACGCCCATCGAGCGGCCGATGGGCGAGACCTCCGTCGACGAGCACCAACCGTCGATCTTCGCGCCGGATGCGTTCTGGTCGCAGCTGCGCCGCGCAAGCTGACCGCGAGGCGGTGGGCCACCCATCCGCAATTTCCGTGAACAGTCGGGACAAATTGCGGAAACGTGCCCGGCCCGACGACTCGGATCCGCAATTTCCGTGAACAGTCGGGACAAATTGCGGATGGGCGGACGGGCCAAGGGGGCATCGGGCGTGGCCGCACGAGGACGCACGCGCCGAATCGCACTTGCCGGGAGCGAGGCGTGACCCGACAGCCGGGCGTCACGCATCGAACCTCGTCCCCAGGAGCCTCGCTGATGCGCCCCAAGTCTCGCCGCCCGATTGCCATGCTCGCACTGCTCGTTGGTGCGAGCGTCATGTTCGCCGGTTGCGGCGACGAAGGCGCGCACTTGCCCGCCGGGATGACCGGATCGAGCGCCGCGCTCGTCACGACTGCTGGCAGCGATTCGATCCTCGACAACGATCCCGGGCAGCTCGACACGACGCTCACGTCCAACCTCGAAGATCCGGTGTTGCAGGACGCCTCGCTCGACACGCTCGACGCGGCGGACGATCCATGGGCGGCGGCGTCGTCCGATTGGGACGAGCACGAAGGATCGGTCGCCGCGAGTTTCTCGAACGACGCGCTCGACGACGTGGCGTTCGACGACGACTTCACGCCCGTGGGCAACTACGGCTCCAGCTACGACGACGGATGGGGCGTTGGCAGCGGCATCACATCGATGGCGAGCGTCAGCGCGGGCGCGATGATCGATCCAAGCTTCGAGGATCCGGGCGTGATGGACGCTGGGATCGACGACGCAGGCATCGACGACGCGGGCGTGATGGACGCCGGATTCGACGATCCCGCGATGGCGGCAGACGACCCGATCGTCTTCTGACGGCGGGTCAGCTGGTCGGACCGACCGGAGTCGTGGTCGCGGGCGCGGTCGCGGTCGTCGTCGCAGCCGGAGTCGTCGTGGCTGCCGTCGCGTTCGAGCCGCTCGCGGTCATCACCGTCGGAACGTCGGTCGTGGCCGAACCCGGAACCGTGCCTGTCACCTGAAGTTGCCCGTCCGATCCCACGCTGACCGTGTACGCGTTGCCGTTCGCGTCGATCATTCCGACCGGCTGCTGCGTGGCGGTGTCGAGCACCAGCTGTAGGCCGGTGCTGTCGGTGACGTACGTGTAGTTGCCTTCCACGCGCGTGGAAGTCGTGCCGTTTGCCACTTGAACGTTCGACGAGGTCGCGGCAGCTGGCGTCGTCGTGGTCGCTGGAGCGTTCCTTGTGGCGGGCGCGTTCGTGGTCACAGGCGCGCTGGTTGTGGCAGGTGCGTTCGTGATCGCGCCCGCGCCGGACGTGGCGTCGCTCGTCGCCGAACCCACGTCCGGATTCATAGCGTTTGCGAACAGCTGCACTGCGAGATCGTGGTAGGTCAGCGCGGCGCCGTTGGTGGCGTCCGTCGTGCTGTTGGGTGTCGCGGTGGTGCCGCCCGTGGAACTTGTGCCGCCGGTAGAACTCGTGCCGCCCGTTGAAGGAGCAGTATTGGTCGCGTCGACCGTCGATTGCTGGGCAGTGGGCGTGAACGAGCCGTCGTCGCCGAACGTGCCCTCGATGAACGTGCCCTGTTGATCCAGCACGCCTTTGGGCTGCTTCGTTGTCGTCTCGTAGACGATGCTCAGTCCGGAATCGCCAGCCGGCACGATCGTGTATTGGCCCTTCTGGTACGCGCCAGCAGGCAGTCCGCTCGTGGTCGTGGCATCGGTGCCAGTGCTCGTTGTCGGCGTGCCAGCGGTCGGGGTCGTGCCGCCAGTCGTATTCCCCTCGCCGCCCGTGGGCGTTGCCTGCGGGTCGCCCTTCGGCCTCGTCAGCATGTATCCGCCGATGCCGACGGCTGCAACGCCGCCGACGATCGCGGCGATCTTGCCAACGCTCAAGTTCATGACGATTCCCCCAGATGCCGACCACATCGCGCGCTCGCCCCCCATGGACGATCGTGGTGTCGACACCCGTTTGTCGGAGATCACCGTCGAACCGGTTTCACGACCTGTGCGAAATCGAAGCCGCCATCGCGATTCCCGCCTCGCGCGCCTCGTGCAACGCCGTTGCCACCGAGCGCGATAGCGGCCCGCGTCGAACCCGTGCCAGGAGCTCCCAGAGTCCGCGCACCTGTTCGACCGCGACGGGCGAATCGCTTCCCTCGCGCGCGAGGAGCGCGTCGCTCCATGCTTCGACCGCTTGCTCGAGCGCGCTCCAGCGGGTATCGAGCACGCGCAGCGCGGCGCCGATCGCGTCCAACAGCTGCGTGCGCGCCACTCGCACGTCCGTCGGAGCCAGCGCATACAACCGCTCCAACGCCTCGAGCGCCCCCGTGCGCGCTGCGTCGAAACGCTCCGACGGCGCGAGCAGGCCGCTGCTCCACGTCGACAGGTCGCGCACGACTTCGTCCAGCGTCCCGAACGACGCGAGCTCCTCGAGCGTCTCCACCATCGCGAGCAGCGCGAGCGCCTCGCGCAGCGCCACGGGGTCGTCCACGCGCGCGCCGTCGTCGAGCCGCACCAGTTCCACCAGCTCGCCGCCGCTCGAATCGCGCCAGCACGCCACTACGACCTCGCCGATCGCCGGTTCGCAAGGCATGAGCGCGATGAGTTCGGCAGCGGAGCCGTCGTCCTCGTGCGGAACCTCGACGAGCGTCGCGAGCCGCTCCAAGCGCGTGTTCACGTCATCGGACATCATGCGACCGTAGCAGACGGGTTGCAGATGTCCGCCGATCGGATACATCACACGGCAATGAAGCGAGTCCTCGTCACCGGATTCATCACGATCGATTTCATCGCGCATGTCGAGGGATTCGCCGCGCCCGCGATCCCGGCGCAGGCGACCGAGCTCGACGTGGCGTGCGGCGGGCGGGCCGCCAACCAAGCGATGGCGCTCACCGCGATCGAGACCGACGTGCAACTGCTCGCGCGAGTGGGATCCGACGAGCACGCGTCGCTGCTCACCGAAGAGCTGCTCGAGATCGGAGTGGGCACCGAGTTCGTGCAGCAAGCGCCGGCGCAGACCGGCATTCGCCTGATCGCAGAGCAGGGAGACGGCACCAGGCTCGTCACGGTTCACCGAGGCGCGAACGACTATTTGAGCGTGGACGATCTCAACCGACGCGCCGACGCGATTCGCAGCGTCGACGCGGTGGGCGTCACCACCGAGCCCGCCGGCGCGATCGCGCTGCGCGCGCTGGAGATCGCCGCGCAGGGGAGCGTGCCGACGGTGCTCACGCACGCGGCCAGCGCGCGACCCGTTTCCGATCGACTGCTCGCCGGCGCGAGCGTGGTGGTGGCATCGGACACGACGTGCGCGGGGTTGCTCGATCCGGGCGTGGCGCGCGAGCATCCGGAAGCGGCGATGCGCGCGCTCGTGCAGCGCGGCGCGCCGGCCGTGGTGCTGCTCACCGCCACGCGCGCGATCCTCGCCACGGCCAGCGACGTGCGCGACGTGGCGTCGCCGGGCCGGCTCGACACGGAAGACGCCGTCGACGCCTTCGCGGCCGGCTTGTTGCAAGGCTTGGCGGAGGGCGAAGCGCTCGAACCGGCGGTGCTTCGCGGCGTGCGAACCGGCACGCTGCTGGTGGACTGACGGTTTCGCGTCGGTTCGCTGACATCGGCCACGGATTGGCCGGATCCTTGGTCATCGACTGTTGACGGATTCGCAAATCGGGCGCACCGTGGAGACACCCAGTACCTCGACGGGATCCCAGCGGCCAGACAGCGGCCGTCCCCGATAGGAGCGTTTCCGAGATGACCCCAGACGTCTCTACCGGCATCGTCGGCATGCAGGTGGCACTGATCGTGCTCGCCCTCGTGATCGGCTTGGTGGCGAAGAACCGCCGCGTGGCCGTGATCTTCGCGTGGATCTCCACCGTGCTCGCGTTCGCCGCGATCGCGCTGGCCGTGGCAGCCGCCGCTGGCGCGCTCGGCGCGTCGGCCAAGACCAGCAGCTTCGTCGTCTACGGCGTCACCGCGTTCATTGCCGCCGCGATCAGCTGGGCCGTGGTGGCCGTCGTGAACGTTCGGCTGCGCGCTGCTCAGGAGCGCTATTACGCCAAGCCGGAGACGCGCGAGGCCCTCGCCCACGAGCTGCGCGAAGTGCTGCGCACCGAAGGAATTCAGCTCGACGAGCGCTTGGCCCGCGCCGAGCAGGAGCGCGAGCAGTTCCTCTATGCGCTGGAGGATCAGCACGCCCGACAGATCAAGGGGCTGGCGGACGAGTACCAGCACGAGGCGTCCACGATCCTGCGCCAGCTGGTCGACCAGCTCGCCGCGGAGAAGCTCGAGCCGATCGTCGACGAGAAGATCCAGGTGCAGACGGCAGCGATCGAGAAGCAGCTCGCGCAGCTCGACGCGAACGCCGCCGGCGACGCGGTCGCGCAGATCCGCGCCGAGCACGCCAAGCTCGTGACGGAACTGGACGCGGCCTCCGCTCGCATCGAGAAGCTGCGTGCGGAGAACCCCGACCTCGACGTGGAAGAGCGCGCCGCGGCTCGCCTCGCCACGGTGGACGCGCAGGTCGAAGCGAAGCTCGTAGCCGTCGACCAGCAGCTCGAAGGCAAGCTCGCGGAGCGCACCGCCGTGCTCGAGACCCGTCTCGCGGACATTGACTCGTTGCTCGACGAGAAGGTGGCAAACGCCGGCAATCCGCTGGTGGCCAAGATGGCGGAGACGCAGGGCGCGGTGGAGCAGCAGCTCGCCTCGTGGATGGGCGTGCTCGACGGGCGCTTCGCGGAGACCGAGCAGATCCTCAACCGCCGCGTCGCCGAGCAGGAGCAGGCGCTTGAGGCGCGCGTCGGCCAGCTGGAGACCGCGCTCGAGGAGCGCCTCGCGCAGCACGTGGCGGCGGTGGAGCAGGTGCTCGCCGACCACGACGTGCAGCTGCAGCAGGCACTCGCCGACCAGTCGGGAGCGATCGGCACGCACTTCAGCGCCGAGCGCGACCGCTTGATCGCCGAGCTCACCGACCACGGCGTGAAGATCCAGGAGTCGGTTGCCGGCGAACTTGCGGCCGCGGAGACGCGAGCGAGGGAGACGGTCGAGGCCACGCAGTCCGCGTGGAACGGCTTCACCGACGAGCTCGAGCAGCGCTTCGCGGAGACCCGCGAGCAGGCGATCGCCGCGGCGCATGCCATCGCGGAGGAGGAGCGTGCGGCGCTGCACACGCAGCTCGCGAAGATCAGCTCCGACGCGAGCGAGGAGATCACGCGCCAGGTGGAAGGCCTGGGACGCGAGGCCGCGTGGCAGCGCAACCAGGTGGAGCGCTCGGTGCGCGAGACGCTCGACGTGCTGCAGTCGCGAGCACAGGACGCGATCAAGGACGCCGACACGGTGTTCGCCGACCTCGAGCGCATCGGCGCCGAGCGCGTCGAGCGGATCCGCCGCGAGGCCGAGGACTCGCTGGTGCAGAGCCGCGACTACGTGATGCAGCTGCAGGAGAGCCTGGGCGCGCATCTCGAGCAACTGCGCGAGCACGGCAGCACGGTGGCGGACGAGATGAACGATCGCATGACCGCGATCACCGCGGCCAGCCACGACGGCGCGGCGCAGCTCGAGCAGTACGCACGCGATTTGGTGGACGCCACCAGCCGCGAGTTGTCGAACGTCGCCGAGCAGGCCACGAGCGATCTGCAGCAGCGCATCAACCACGAGTTCACCGCCACCGTGACCGCGTCGATCGACGCGCAGCAGCGAGCATTCGATTCGCACATGAGCGAGGTCGCGCAGCGGCTGATGCAGCAGGTGCAGGGCGATCTCGCGGGACTTGCCGAGCACGCTCGCGCAGCGGTCACCGGCGAGCTGGACCAGCTGATCGCGACGAGTCGGCAGCACGCGGTCGAGCAGCAGGAGCAGGCGTTCCGCGCGGTCATGAACGACCTCGCTCGCCAACAGGGCGAACTGGCCGATCAAGCACGGCTTGCCGGTGACGACGCGCGACGAATCCTCGACGACGGGTTGCGCGACAACCGCCGTCAGCTCGAGGAGGCGATGGCGAGCATGGGAGCGCACATGCGCGAAGAGCTCGTTCGTTTCCACGACGAGGGCCAGCGACGCGTCGACGCCGTGATCAGCAAGCTGCGGGGCGCCGAGCAGGACATCATCCGCGACGAGGATCGCAAGCTCGCCTCGGCCCGCAACGAGCTGGTTCGCCAGCACCAGGGCGCGCTCGAGCAGCAGGTTCGCAGCCTCGTGGGCGGTCTGTCCACTTCGATCGACTTGGGCGCTGGATCTGGCACCGGCAACGGCGCGACGGGATCCTTCACGGACGGTCTCACGCGACCGAGCACACCGCTCTCGCCAGGAGGCAGCGCCTTCTAGGAGCAGTCGAGCGCGACATGCGAGTTGCGGCAGGCAAGCGAGCTGGGCGCGAGCTGTGCCGCACACCTTGCGGGGTCCGACCTTCGGGTCGGGCCCCGTGGTGCGTTCAGCGCGTGCGCGCCGCCGCGGCATAGCTGGAGGGGAAGGCGACGGGCAGCGACGGCATCAGCTTGGATTGGACGCGCGGTTTGCGCGACATGTCCGGCGAACCGTTCGGGGTGTGCTTGGGCAGTCGCTTGTCGATGCGATCCTCAACGTTCCCGATCCTGATTGCGCTGACCACGCCGCCAGTGATGAAGGCCGCGCCGATGCCGCTTGTCACCAGCGCGTCCGTCGCCGTCGAGATTGCGCCCCGCCCTCGCCACGTCACGGCGGCGGCAAGGGCCGCCACGCCGGCGCCGACGGCGCCGATTGCGGCCGCTTGGTTCCACCGCAACGTCGATCGTGCCGCGTCCTGACTCTGTGGATACAGCGTGTATCCAGATATGCTGCTGTACCGGCTGCGCCGCACGTGATCGGTGCCGTCGAGCGGCAGCATCGACGCGTAGATGCCACCTGCGAGCGCGCCGAGGGCGATGCCGCCCGCCGCGCCAGCAACGATTCCCGCTGACGATGCCATTGTCGAATTCCCCCCGGTGCGATTCGCGATTCCCCACCGATCTATCGACCGTTCGGAGTTCGTTGTTTCGCGTCCGGCGTGATTCACGCGAGCAAGTCGTCGTCGACCATGCCGCCGAGCAGGAACGCGACTTCGTCTGCGGTGGGGCGCGCGTCGGGATCGGCGGCGAGCATTCGATCGACGAGGTGGGCGAGATCGGGGGGCAGATCCTGCGCGGCGCGGCGCAGATCGCCGCCGAATCGCGAGATTGCGAGCCGATCGAGCGCGGGTTGCGGTCGCTCGGTGAGCTGCGGATGTCCAGTGTCGGCGTGGAAGGGCAGACGCCCGGTGACGGCGCGAAAGAGCACCGTGCCGAGCCCCCAGATGTCGGCGGCCGGCGTGACGTGTCCGCCTCGCACTTGCTCGGGCGCGGTGAACAGGCGCGTGCCGGCGCCCCCGCGCATCGGACCCGGTTCCTTGGCGAGGTGGAAGTCGATGAGCACGGCGCGGTGCCCGTCGTAGATCACGTTCGCCGGCTTCACGTCGCGATGCATCATCCAGCGTCGATGCAGATGGTCGAGCGCGTCGGCGAGCTGCGCGCCGACTGTCGCCGCTTCGGCCGCGGGCATGCGTCGGCGCAGGCGTAGTTCCTCGCGGATCGTGCGGCCGGGCACCAGTTCGAGTACGAGCGTGGCGGGCCGTCGCACGAGCTCCACCACGCGCACTATGGAGGGGTGCTCGAAGCGGCGCAGCAACAGGCCCTCGTGCAGGATCGCGTTGGCAGCGGCGTCTCGCTCGTCTTCGCTGGCGAGGTCGGTGCGCACGCACTTGGCGACCACGTCGAGGCCATGCCAGCGAGCGCGCATGGTGTCGGCGTGCCGGCTGCGATGCAGCAACGCGCCAGCGTCGAGCCCAACCAAGGGTTCGACGAGCACGTGTGGCGCGTCATCGCGCGGATCTGCCGGTGCCGGATCCATGCACGGCAGCTACCCGCGCGCGAGACGATTCACGCCTCGAACGACCATGAAGATTCAGAGCAGTCCGTCGCGCGCCGTGAGACCAAGGTAATTGACCGCGTTGTCCAAGCCTTCAACCACGCCTCGTACTGCAGCGTGCGCATCCGGATGCAGGGAACCGTCCGCCATCCTGCCGCCGCCGTCTCGCAGCAGCGATGCGGCCGTGCGGGCATGACTGGCCGCGGTCGCGACGCTCTTGATGGGCTCCTTTACCGTCTCAAGCCTCGCGCCGATGTCCGCGAACGTGTTCGCCATGTGCGCGTCGGTCGCGCCCTTCACGGCGTCGCCCGCTGCTCCCTCGAGCTTGCGCAGGGCCGCACCGATCGCGGCGGCATCGGTCGTGGTCGGCGGAAGCGGCCGGAAGATTCGCGACAACGGCCCCTGCTTGGCGACGAGATTCGTCGCCTGCTCGATTTCGGCGATGCCCACGCCGCGCATGAGCGCGTCATCTCCGCTGTGCGCAACCGCGGTCAATGCCGTTTCCCAGGTGCGTGCGATGCTGCCGATATTCATGGTGACCCCCCAGGTACCGTGGGCCGCGCACCCCCGTGCGCAGTGCCTCGCCGGTACTTCGGAATCCGACTGGGATCCGTTTCACGAATTGTGGTCGAGCAGCGTCAGAAGAAGCGCTCGGCCATGGTTCGGGAGTCCTCCCCGACGATGCTGCGAGCCGCGGCCATGTGATGGGCGAGCGCCTCGAGGTCGGTGTGCAGATCTTCGGGCGCAACGCCGTTGTCGAGCCCCTGCGCGACGCGACGCGCCGCGGCTTCCGCCTGTGCCGGGAAGGACGAGCCCGGGTCCCGCGCAGCCAAGCGAAGCGTGTGCGACAGCTCGCGGAACGCGTCACTGTTCTGCGCCGCTGACGCCCCGGACCGTGCGGCTTCGAGCACGCTGGCGTGCTCGCCGAGCGCACGACCGAGCATGTGCGTCGAGCGCTCGGCATCCCGCATCTGGTGTGGCGCCTGAACGGACTTCCGCGCGACATGCCCGAACGCGTGCGACGCCCAATCGACAAGTGACCACCGATTCTGCACGCCGCGCATCACGCCCGACGGAATGTCGAACGCGGCGTTGCGCCAAGCGCTTGCGTTGATCGGATTCATCGTGGGGTGCCGATCGTCGTCATCGTGTTGATCAGTTCCTCGCGAACGCGGCCCACGGCAGCGAACGTCACGTCCGGCAACGAACCGTCCGCCAGCCGCCCGTGGTCAGCATTGAGGTGCGTCGCAACGGTCTGTGCGGCAGCTTGCACATTGCGCACGCCATCGCCGAACACCGTCGACTTCACTCCCTTGAGGTTGTTCGCGAGCTCGAGGAATCGCGCCGCCATGAATGCATCGCTCGCGCCGTTCGCGCCGAACGCGATCGTGCCGTCGAAATGCGTGAGCGCGGCACCGACCCTTGCCAAGTCTTTGGTTTCCTGCGCCAGGCCCGCGCGCTGGAAGAACGACGTCGCGCCGGCGAACTCGCGCTGCGCGCCCGCCACCACGGAACGCGCCGTGTTCAGCATGCTGCCCTCGCCGAAGCGATTCGCGAGCGGCCTGAAGGCCTGCGATGCCCAACCGATGTTCATCGTGTGATCCCCCTCCGGATCGCGACGCGCGCACCCCCTGCGCACGACGCTTCGTCCGTTCATCGACGCGCTTGGCGTTTTCGTTCCACCCTCCCCCGGCTTCGTCCCCCAGCGTGTCGTTTTTCGCAACGCTGGATGACGAAGCTCGGACGGTGGCGCATGGCGGTGTACGCTGTCGGTTCCATGGCCTGGACCGACTCCGACATCTACGACGGCGCCACCGAACCGCTCTGGTACGGCGAGCGCAAGGTGTGGTCGGTCACCGGCTTCACGCTCGGGTGCCGCAGCAGAATCGTCGACATTCCCAGCCTGTGGGTGGAGGGGGAGATCAGCGAGCTGAAGGTGCCGCGTCCCGGCCAGAAGCTCGCCACGGTGTTCTTCACGCTCAAGGATCCCAACAACGGCTGGATGGTCAGCGCCACGATGCCGAAGGCGCGCTTCGAGGCGCTCAGGCTCGACCTGCGCGACGGCGACCTCGTGCAGTGCTTCGGGCGCCCCGACATCTACACGCGACGCGGCACGTTCCAGCTGCAGGTGCAGGGCATGGAGCACGCCGGGCGCGGCTTGATCCTGCAGCAGCTCGAGGCGCTCAAAGCCAAGCTCGAAGCGGAGGGATTGTTCGACGAATCGCGCAAGCAGCCGCTTCCCGCGTTGCCGCGCCGCGTGGGCGTGATCACGGGCGCGGGCGCCGCGGCGCAGGGCGATTTCATGCGCAACGTGCTGGAGCGGTTCCCGCCCGTGAAGATCGTGATGTGCGAAACGCTCGTGCAGGGCGAGCGCGCCGCGCCGATGCTCGTGGCCGCGCTGCGCAAGATGCAGCAGATCGAGGACGTGGACGTGATCGTCGTCACCCGCGGCGGCGGCGCGTTCGAGGACTTTCTGCCGTTCAGCGACGAGCGCCTGTGCCGCGCGATCGCCGCGTGCCCGAAGCCCGTGGTGAGCGCGATCGGGCACGAGAAGGACTCGCCGATCAGCGACTGGGTGGCGGACCTTCGCGTGTCCACGCCCACCGCCGCGGCGCGCACGGTGGTGCCCGACTTCGCGGAGATCACGAGCGGCCTCGATCGCGCGCAGCAGTCGATGCGGCGGCGCGGCGGCGAGCACGTGACGCTTCGCGCCGAGCGGGTTGCGATGCTCGCGGCACGGCTCGCGGATCGCTCGCCCGAACGATTCGTGCAGGAACGCGGCCGCTGGATCGGCGCGGTGCGCGATCGGGCGCGCGCGGCGATGGCGCAACGGGTGTCGAGCGCGCGCGCAAGCGTCGAGCGCGATGGGCGCGACCTGCGGCGCACGGTGCGCGCGCGGCTCGATGAGCGCAGCGCGCGGCTGACCGCGGCGATGGGG
>JBDHZF010000019.1:0-28401 GCA_039811765.1 Thermoleophilia bacterium
GCTAGCAGCGTGTCCGAGTATCTCGGCGTGACGTAGTCGAGCGGTGCGCGGTCGGCGCGGGCCGGTGGCGGCGAAGTCGTCGTCGGCCGAGGTTCAGGAGGTCGCGGGGCCGGGTCGGTATCCGGATGCGGCGAGTCGGCCGAGGTTGTGGCCGATGCAGATGAGCGTCCACTCTCGTCGTACGTTTTCGACGCCGCGGGTGAGGAATTGGCGCACGCCGCGGCTGTGCTTGGTGTGGCCGAACACGGGTTCCGGGGTGTGCTTGCGGCGTTTGTAGAGCGCCTTGCCCTTTTTCGTCCGCAGCTTCCGCGTCATGCGCTCTTTCGCAGTCAGGCCCGCGGGCGGCCGCCCGCGGGGAGCGGGTTCATCGAAGTCTTCTTCGCGCTTGCTGGTGGCGATGTATGCGTCGATGCCTTCTTCGATGAGCCATTCGAGATTAGATTCGGCGTTGTAGCCGGCGTCGGCGGTGAGCTTGGGCACGAATCCGATGCGCTCGCGGATCTGGCGCACCATCGGCTTCAGCTGCGGATTGTCACTCGCCTGGCTGCTGACATCGGTGGCCACGATGATCTTGTGTGGCGTGTCGTCCACGGCGATCTGCGCGTTGTAGCCCTGCACCCAGCCGCGGCTGGGCGCGTCCTGCATCACGCGCGAGTCCGGATCGGTGAAGTTGTACTGGTCCTTGTCTCGCACCTTGCGGTGCGAGGCCCGCTCCGACGCGCGCCGCTCGAGTTCTTCCTTCGCCTTGCGGATCGCCTCGAGCCGACCCTTGGTGGTACGCAGGTGCTCGGGCAGCTCGTACGGCGTGGAGTCGCCGTACAGCTCGTCTTCTTCGGCGTCGATGCGTTCGGCTTCTTCGAGCAGCGCGCGCGAGAGGCGCTTGTAGCTCATCGCCTTCTTCATCGACGCGTTCGCCTTGATCTTCGTGCCGTCGAGTGACACGTGCCCGAGCTTCACCAGGCCCGCGCGGGTGCAGATGTCGAGCACCTGGTCGAACAGATCATCGACCGCGTGGAGGTGTCGCTTGCGGAACGCGGCGATCGTGCGAAAGTCGGGTTCCTGGCACGCGGCGAGGAACTTGAACGCGACGCTGTCCACGCATGCGTCGGCGAGCCGGCGGCTGCTCATCACGCCCTTCGTGTAGCCGTACAGCAGCACCTTCACCAGCAGCCGAGGATCGTACGGCGGATACCCCCGCGTGCTCGCGTACGACGCGAGCACGCTCGACATATCCAGCTCGTGATCGACGAGGTCCGACACCATTCGAGCTGGATGCCCTTCGGGCACCCAGTCGGCCACCGACGGTGGCATCAGCAGCATCTGGTCCTGATCGTACGCGCGGAACGTCTTCGAGCTCATACCCGTGAATTCAACGCGCCCGCCCGGATGCCTCTTCGATTACTCGGACACGCTGCTAGCCGTTTCACTTCTTGCGTTCACTACGTGTGAATGCCGCGATGCCCATTTCTGACTGGGTGATGATCATTCGAAGCGTTGAACGTCGAATGTCGCCTGTGTGCATCGGCACGGTCACGGCTCGACCGTCCTCGTGCACGAGCCGTAGATGACTGCCGCTCTGGCGCGACTCGTCGAAGCCGTGCTTCTTGAGGATCGACACGACTTGCTTGGCAGTCAGAATCGGCACGGGCGGCATGAGCTACACCGCAATGTCCACGATTCCCGTGGTCACCTCGGTCGGGAGCGGAAGCTGCTCTCCACGCGCCTGCATGTCCTCGAGACACAGCAGGATCGCATCGCGGATGTTCGCGGTGGCTTGCTCGACCGTGTCGCCCTGCGAAACACAGCCGGGAATCGACGGGCACATCACAGCGTAACCGCCGTCTTCGTCCCGTTCGAACACGACCGGATATGCATGATTCACGCTGCTGCTCATGCCCTGATTTTACCCCACTGGGCCGTCGAGGATGCATGCCAAGACGGCAGCAAAATCGTGCCGGCATAGCGTGCGGAACATGCGAAGACGGTGCTGGTCCGCGATGGCCCGTCTCCCGTGGAGTAGATTTGTCGAATCCTCTTCCCATGCGAACTACCAGATTCGGTGCCCACAGCATGGAAATTCGCTCGACGCGGTAGATTCCAGCAGACATGCTCATCATCTGCGACTTCGATGGAACCGTGACCTCGCGCGACACCAACTCGGCGCTCGCGCGACGGTTCGCGCCCGACGCCTACGCTGGGCTCGAAGGCAAGCTCGCCGCGCGCGAGCTGACGCTTCGCGAGGTGCTGACCGCGGAGTTCGAGGGGATCACTGCCGGGATCGACGCGCTGCTCGCGCAGGCCACGCGGATACCGCTGCGCGCCGGCTTCGGGGAGTTCGTGGAGGCCGCCGAGCGCGACGGGCACGAGCTGGTGCTGCTGTCCAGTGGTTTTCGGGAGATCATCGAGCCGATCCTCGCGGCAAACGATCTGGCTGGGCGTGTGCCGCTCGTCGCGAACTCGATCGCGCTCGACGAATCGGGCGGCGCGATCGAATGGCGCGAACTACCCGAGTGTGACTTGTGCGGCGAGCCATGCAAGCGTTTCGACGTCACCGAGCTTCGCGATCGGACTGGCGCGCAGGCCGTGGTGTTCGTGGGCGATGGATTGAGCGATCGTTGCGGAGCGGAGGCGGCGGATAGGATCTTCGCTCGGGATTCGCTGGCACGATACCTCGACGAACGATCCGTGACGCACGATGGGTGGGACGACTTCCACGATGTCGCCCGTGCGCTCGGAATTTCCGCCCCGGAGGTAGTGTGATGACGAGGACCGCGCAACGACCGGCCGACAAGAGCATCGTCGCCGGCTACGGTTTTGCACGCGTGTCGCCGGAAGGTCGAGTCGACGGTGGGCTCGAACGCGGCATCTACGCGCACGACCTGCGAGTCCTGAAGCGGGTCGAGATGTATCGCGCCGAGCGCGAACTCGCGGTGCCCGGCGAGATCGCAGTCGACGAGCACGGCTGCGCGGTTCGCTTCCGTCTGGAACGCGTCGAACCAGGCACTGGCGTGCTGCTCGTCGTGGAACTCGACGGCACGGACCTGTTCGTGGTGCGCGATGTGCTCCTCGACCCGCCCGAAGGATTGGACGGCCCTGGCAACGGTCTGGGATTGGGTGACGTGCGACCGGACGCGCGCGTGCGCCTGTCAGTCGACTGCGACGGCGCCGAACTCGTGGATCGCGACGGGGTGGCGCGTTCGGAAGTGCCGATCAAGGTGGACGGAACGCCACGCACGGCGTCCTGGCGATGGACGGTTGATCCGGACGAGGCGGCGCCCGTCGACGTGTTCGTCGAGCTGCGCGCGGAGTGGGCGTTGTCGAGCGACGAGCAGCCGGCCGCGCCTCGCGAGTTCGACGCGATCCGCGAGACCGGGCGCGGCCTGCGCGAGGATTGGCTCGCCGGCGGACGACCAACCATCGCGGGTTCCGACGAACTGGCCCGCGTGCACGAGCGATCGCTCGAGGATCTCGCGTCGCTGCGCCTGCGGGTGGACGACGGCATCGTGCTCGCGGGCGGCGTCCCGTGGTTTCTCACTGTTTTCGGACGCGATTCGTTGCTTTCGGCATGGATGGCGCTGCCGGTCGACCCGGAGCTCGCGGTCGCGACGCTGCGCCATCTGGCTCGCCACCAAGCGACCGAGTACGACCTCGCGACCGACGCCGAACCAGGCAAGATCCAGCATGAGGAACGAACCGGCGTGGCGGCCCGTCGGTGGCACGAACGCTACTTCGGCAGCGTCGATTCCACGCCGCTCTTCGTGATGTTGCTCGCCGAGCACGCTCGGTGGAGCGGCAGCGTCGATCTCGCGCGCGAGCTCGAGCAGCCGGCGCGCGCGGCGATCGGCTGGATTCTCTCCCGCATCGAGGAGGACGAGTTCGGATTGCTGTCGTACTGGCGACGCTCCGAGCGCGGACTCGACGTGCAGTCGTGGAAAGACTCCGCCGACTCCCAACGCGACAACACGGGCAAGGTTGCGACTGGTCTGATTCGTCCGCTGGAAGCCCAGGCGTACGCCGTCGCGGCGCTGCGCGGCGCGGCGCGATTGGCGTCGCACGCGTGGGACGACGATGTGATCGGGTCGGAGTGGTCGGCGGCCGCTCGCGTGCTCGAACGTCGACTGCTCGACCACATGCGCGTGGAACTGCCGCCTGCGCGTCTCGCCGGGCCAGAAGATCCCCGCAGCGGCGGCTACTTGGCGCAGGCGCTCGACTCGGCCGGCAACCCGGTCGATTCGTTGTGCTCGAACATCGGGCATGTCTTGTGGTGCGAGGCGATCACGGATCCCGGCTTGCGCGCGCGATCGGTCGAACAGCTCGCCGGCGACTCGCTCGATTCCGGTTGGGGCATCCGCACGATGTCCACGAACGACGCCGGCTACGCCGCCGACAGCTACCACTGCGGCAGCGTGTGGCCGCACGACACGGCGATCTGCGTGACCGGAATCGCGCACTACGATCGCGAGGTCGCTGCGCGCGTCGCACGTTCGCTGCTCGACGCGGCGGTCGCGATGGGCGGCCGCTTGCCCGAAGTCATCGATGGCAGCGCGCGCGTTCCCGGCGAGGCGCCGCGGATCCTCGAATCCGCCTGCAGCCCGCAAGCATGGGCCGCGGCCGCGCCGCTGCTCGTGCTGCGCGCCGTGCTCGGCCTCGAACCGGACGCGAACGGCAACGAGCTCGTCGCCCACTCGTCGCCCGCGCCCGCGTGGCTGCATGGCTTCCAATGGCTCGGCGTGCACGCGCTCGGCGCTCGCTGGGACGTGGAAGTCGGCCGCGACGGCATCGTCGACGTGATCCGCCGCGCCGGGTGACGGCACTCGCAAGGTAACGCGGTGTCCGGTTTCCGGACACGCCGTTGCATTCCAACGACGTGCGCGGCGATCGGCGCCCGTCAGTCGAACGTGCCCCACTCGCCGCGCAGGAGCTCGCAGACCTCGCCGACGCTGCATCCGGAGCTGAGCGCGTCGCGCACGGCGGGGAGCATGTTGTCGGTGGAGCGGGCGGCATCGAGCACGCGCGCGAGCGCCGCGTCGCATGCGGGCTGGTCGCGTGCCGCCCGCCAAGCGGCGAGCCGCTCGACTTGCTCGCGCTCGATCGTCAAGTCGATGCGCTGCAGCTCGGGTTCCACGTCATGCTCGTCCACGAACGCGTTCTGCCCGACGATGATCGTCTCGCCGCTTTCGACGCGCTGCTGGAAATCGTACGCGGCGTCCTCGATCTGCGACTTCGTCCACCCGCTCTCCACGCACGCGACCGCGCCGCCCTGCTCGGCCACCTCGTCGAGCAGTCGCGTCGCGCGATCGAGCAGTTCCGCAGTGAGCGATTCCACGTAGTAGGAGCCCGCGAACGGGTCCGCGGTCGCGGTGACGCCGCTCTCGGATTGCAGGATCTGCTGCGTGCGCACCGCGATCTGCGCCGCGCGCTCGGTGGGCAGCGCGAGCGCCTCGTCGTACCCGTTCGTGTGGATCGATTGCGCGCCGCCACCCGCCGCGCTGAACGCCTGCAGCGCCACGCGCACCACGTTGTTCTCCGGCTGCTGCGCGGTGAGCGTCGAACCCCCCGTCTGCGCATGGAATCGGAGCGTCATCGACTTCGGGTTCGTCGCGCCGAACCTGTCGCGCATCGTCCGCGCCCACAGCTCGCGCGCCGCGCGGAACTTTGCAACCTCTTGGAACACGTCGTTGTGCGCGTTGAAGAAGAACGACAATCGCGGCGCGAACTCGTCCACCTGCAGACCCGCGGCGATCGCCGCTTCCACGTACGCGATCCCGTGCGCGATCGTGAACGCGATCTCCTGCACGGCCGTCGATCCAGCCTCGCGGATGTGGTAGCCGCTGATCGAGATCGTGTTGAAGTGCGGGGCGTGCTCGGCGCACCACGCGAACGTGTCCACGGTGAGACGCATCGAGGGGCGCGGCGGGAAAATGTAGTTGCCGCGCGCCACGTACTCTTTGAGGATGTCGTTCTGGATCGTGCCACGGATCGAGCCGGGAGCCGCGCCCTGTTCCTCGGCCACGAGGTCGTACAGCAAGAGCAGCATCGAGGCTGGCGCGTTGATCGTCATCGACGTGGACACGTCCGCCAACGGGATGCCGTCGAACAGGCGGCGCATGTCGTCGATCGTGTCGATCGCCACGCCCGTTCGGCCCACCTCGCCGAGCGCGCGCGGATCGTCGCTGTCCAACCCCATTTGCGTGGGCAAGTCGAACGCGGTCGACAACCCCGTCTGTCCACGCTCGAGCAAGTAACGGAAGCGCTCGTTCGTCGCCTCGGCCGTGGCGAACCCGGCGTACTGGCGAATCGTCCAGGGGCGCACGCGATACATGCCCTTGTACGGGCCGCGAACATAGGGGAACTCGCCGGGCGGGCGAAGGCGCTCGTCGAGGTCCGACGGCAGGTCCTCGCGGTCGTAAACAGGCGCGATGGGAATCCCAGATTCGGAGCTGCGATCAGCAGTGGATGATGAGGACGAAGCCATGCCGCGGA
The DNA here is from genome assembly GCA_039811765.1 of Thermoleophilia bacterium. Taxonomy (GTDB): domain Bacteria; phylum Actinomycetota; class Thermoleophilia; order Gaiellales; family SKUG01; genus JAGQUL01. Next base: position 6,484 of record JBDHZF010000019.1, read on the forward strand.
GCCTACCGCGTGCAGGCGCTTTCGGATTCGTCACGCCCTGCCGATAGGTCGACTGCAGTGCGCCCACACGCCACCTTCAATCATGCGATCGCCTTGACGCTGCTCGTTGCGGTGGCGTTGGCCGGCGGCATGGTGGCGTTCCTCGTTTCACAGCCTGGAAGCTCCACACGCGTGGAGTCCGGTCAACTGGGTTTCCGCTCGCTCGATCGAGCGTGGATCGCGGATCGATTCGCCAACGTCGCGCGCACGCATCGTGCTGCTGCCACTCGCCAGGCGCAGACTGCGGCAAGCGCGAAAGTCGCGCGTCGTTGGCTCGCCGCGTTGCCGACGAACGCGACGCCGACGCGCTCGGCGACCACGCGCACCGCAATCGCCCCGACCGACGACGCGGCGCGACGGCGGATCGCAGCGCTTCGCCAGTGGGCCAACGGGATCGACGCGGCCATGTGGAACGTGACGATCGTGAATCCCTCGCACGCGCTCGCCGAAGATGACAGCGCATGGGTCGTGGACGGCGTGATGTCGGTGCGGGTCGCCAGCGCGAAGCAGCGCGTGGCACGCGCCCGTGTCCCCGTCTCGCTCGAACTCGCCGCGCCAGTCGAGGGCGGACGAACGTGGCGCATTCGCGACGTCCACGTCGATGGTCCAGCCACGGGGCTGCGCGCGTTCGTCGATCCGACGACGGTGCATGGCGAAGCGATCGACGTCATCGTTCCCGCCTCGCTTGCCAGCGACGCGTCGACGATTGCTCACATGGCGAATCGCTCCCTCGCGTCGCTGCGACGCGACCTGGGCGACCATGCATCGATCGACACGCTCGCGATTCGCGGCTGGGACAACGTCGCACAGCTGCGCGCGCTCGTCGGCGCGAGACGCGCGGTCGGGATCGACGACCGATCGACACCGCTCGTCGCGGTGGATGCGGACGGCGACGTGCTCGTGCACGCGCCCACCTGGAAATCGTCGACCCCTGCGCAGCGCTCCGGAGTCCTGCGGGCCGCGCTGTTTCGAACCGCGACCGCGGACACAGCCGGTGAACTGCCCGCGATCGTGCGGGACGGCGTCGCGCGCGCGCTCGCGGGCGCGCTCACGCGCGAAGAACTGCAACTCGTCGCGAGCACGACTGGTCGATCGGTGGGCGAGCTGCTGCTGGCAAAACCGAACGACGAACTCGCCGGCGACGCGGAACTTGCGCGAGCGCACGTGTTCGGAACGTGGCTGCTCGAGCAACATGGGCTTGCGGCCGTGGGATCGATGATCGACGCTCGCGCGGCAAGGCTGCCCGCAGAACAGGTCGTGCGTCGCGTGCTGCACGCCACGTCCGACGGCGTCGCGGCTCGCATCGACGACTCCGTGGCGCAGACGCTCGACACGCAGGTGAAGAGGACACCGTGACCGAATCGACTGACGCATCGAGCGTCGAGATCGCCGACACGCTCGACGAGGTCGCGATCCGCAACCTGTTCCCTGACGCGCCACGATCGATCGCCGCGCCCAGAGGAACACGGTCGATGTTCGCAGCGAGAATGCGTCACGTCGGTGGACGACGACGAACGGTCGGCATTGCGGCATTTGGCGTGCTGACGGCAGCAGGAATCGTGCTCGTGGCGACAGGGCAAGCTGGGCCTGGAATTGTCCTGCTGGTCGTGATGGCGCTGGCGACCCTCGCGATCGCCCTGTGGCAGTTCCACAAAGCCACTACCGAGTTCTATCGAGGGTACGCCGCGGCGCGCGGCCTCTCCATCGAGAAGGACGGATTCGTGCCTGGTTCGGTGCCGCTGCTCTCGCGCGGCGACAAACGCAGGTTTGCAAACGTCATGACGGGCCGCATCGCGGGGCAACTGGCGCATCTCGCGCACTACACCTACACCCAGACGAAGCAGGGCAGCGACGGCAGCACGACCCCCACCGAATACGACTTCACCGTCCTCGCGTTCACGCTGCCACCGCAAGTGGCGGCGCGCTATACCGGGTTGTCGCTCGCGCCGAAGAGCTTGAGCTTCGGAGCGTTGCAGGACAAACTCGCGAAGGATCACAAAGTGGAGCTCGAAAGCGTCGAGTTTCATCGTCGCTATTCCCTGCGGGCACTCGACACGCAGGACGAGGTTGCGCTGTGGCAGCTGTTTTCGCCGCCGTTCATCGAACTGCTCGCCACGCAGATGAAGTGCTGCTGGGAGCAGCGCGGCAGCGATCTGCTGTTCTGGCGCAAGCGTCACGACACTGATACGGCCTCGCTGGATCGCTTCTGCTTCGAGTCGTCGCACGTGCTGCGGCGATACCTGGAGGAGTGGCGTTAGTCGGCCCGAGGGTGTGGGGCAGTCGTCGAGCGGGAACACAACTCGTACGCGTCGAGCGCCATCCAAGGAGTTGCCATGCCCACCAGCTTGATCATCGTCATCGTCGTTGTCGTGCTCATCGTCATATGGGCGTTCGCGACGTACAACGGATTCATCTCGCGACGTCAGCGGGTGGACGAATCGTGGAGCGGCATCGACGTGCAGCTCAAGCGTCGCCACGATCTGATCCCGAACCTGATCGAAACGGTGAAGGGGTACGCGGCGCACGAGAAGTCCACGCTCGAAAACGTGATTACCGCGCGCAACTCGGCTATGTCCGCGCAGGACGCCGGCGACCCCGCGGCGCTCGGACAGGCGGAAGGAGTGCTGACCGGCGCGCTTCGGCAGGTGTTCGCGCTCGGCGAGGCGTATCCTGACTTGAAGGCGAACACGAATTTCCTCGACCTGCAGCAGCAGCTTGGCGATACAGAGGACAAGATCAGCGCGGCGCGTCGCATCTACAACGGCAACGTGCGTGACTACAACACGAAGATCCAGCAGGTGCCCGCCAACGTCATCGCCGGCATCGGCCACTTCACGACGCGCGAGTTCTTCGAGATCGAGAATGCGGAAGAGCGCGCGGTTCCGAACGTGAGTTTCTCCTGAGCGATGGGCGAATCCGGTGGCAGCGACGTCGATCCGCTCGCGCCCGGCGCGCGCGCGTCGAGAACCGCGTCGTGGGGCGTCGCTCCAGCGGCCGCCGATGACTTCGCCGCCCGGCTGGTGCGCCGGTTCGCGACCGTGACGGGCGCAACTCCCGACTGCGACTGGCGATCCGCGGCGGATGCGCGGCGCACGCCACCTCGGATTCCCGCGAGCCGAATGGACCCGTCGGCAATCGACGCGCTCGCGCGAATCGCGCCCGTCCACACTGACGACGCGTCACGCCGTGCCTACTCGCTTGGCAAGTCCCTGCCGGACATGATCGCCGCGCGCGGCGACGCGCTTGCCGCTGCATGCGACGCAGTGGTTCGTCCACGCACGGAGGACGAGCTCGAGCACGCGTTCGACCACTGCGTCGACGCCGGCCACGCGATCGTTCCCGTGGGTGGCGGCACGAACGTTGTCGGCGGCATCGAACCGATCGGCGCGTCCGCGGGGCAGCCCGTGGTCGCGCTCGACGTGACCGCCCTCGCGGCGTGTCTCGACATCGATCACGTCAGCAACGTCGCCACGTTCCAAGCCGGGGTGCGCGGCCCGGAGCTCGAACGCGCGCTCGCACCGTTCGGCTTCACGCTCGGGCACGTGCCACAGTCGTTCGAATACTCCACGCTCGGCGGTTGGGTCGCGACTCGATCGGCGGGCCAGCAATCGCTTCGATACGGCAAGATCGAATCGATGACCGCGGCGCTGCGAATCGTCTCGCCCGCCGGCACGCTCGACGTCGATCACGTGCCGGCCCATGGCGCCGGCAGCGACTTGCGCGAGCTCCTGCTTGGCAGCGAGGGAACGTTCGGCGTCGTCACGCGCGCCACGATGCGTCTGCATCGTCGACCCGACGCCGCTCGCTTCGCCGCGTATTTGTTCCGCGACTTCGAAACTGCCAGCGAGGCCGCTCGGGTGCTCGTGCAGGAGACGACGATTCGACCCGCGACGGTGCGCGTGAGCGACGCCGCGGAGACTGCGTTGAGCGTCGGCGCGAGCGTCCCTTTCTGGCTCGGTGGGGCAGTTGGACGCGGCGCCGCGCGATTGTTCGGCGCGGCCGGGGGAGCGATGACGATCGTGGTGTGCACGGGCACAGCAAGCGAGGCGCGCGACATCGAGCGTCGCGTCGACCGGCACATGCGTCGATCCGGAGGACGAGGACTCGGCCCGACGCCGGCGCGCGCGTGGCACCATGGACGCTTCGTCCAACCGTACGCGCGCGATGGAATGCTCGATCGCGGGATGCTCATCGACACGCTTGAGACCAGCGCTTCGTGGGCTCGCCTGCCACGTCTCATTGCCGAAGTGCGCTCGGCGATCACGCATGCGATCGGGTCGGATCGATGTCGAGTCGGCGCGCACCTGTCCCATCTGTATCGGGACGGCGCCAGCGCGTACTTCACCTTCCTTGCGGCGCCGGGACCGGGCCAGGAGTTGCAGCGTTGGCGCGCGGCGAAACGCGCGGCGCACGAGACGATCGCGCGATGCGGTGGCGCGACAAGCCATCAACACGGCGTCGGCACGATGCATGCGGACTTGTACGCCGCTCGAATGCCGCGCCTTGGAATTGACGCGTTGCTAAGCGTGCGTATACGCCTCGACCCGAGCGGCGCGTGCAATCCAGGCAAGCTGTTCGATGCGCCCGCCGACGGCCAGATCGCGATCAACGCGGTGCGCGCGATCGACCCCTCGGCCGGCGATCCCGAAGCGGCGTCGCGTCGGGACCGATCGTGACCCGCCGCTCGAAGACCGCCGACGCCGATCTGGGAACGGGCAAGCCTGGCTCGATCCGAAGCGACGGCCTGACCTACGACCGTGACGCGGCGATCGCGCACCTGCGCGACGCGGATCCGATGCTCGCCGCGCTGATCGACGCTGCCCCGCCGTTCGACGTGCGTCCCGACCAGGACATCGATCCATTCGCCTACTTGCTGCGCTCGATCGTGTTCCAGCAGCTGAATGGAACCGCCGCGGGAACGATCCACGGGCGCGTGCTCGACCTGTTCGCCGGATGTGTGCCCGCGCCGGATGAGTTGCTCGCGACAGACGAATCGACCCTGCGCGGCGCGGGCTTGTCAGCGAACAAATTGGCGAGCATCCGCGATCTTGCGACGCATGCGCGCGACGGGACGTTGCCGTCGCACGACGAGCTGCCGCGTATGACGGATTTGGAGATCGTCGACCGGCTCACTGCGGTGCGCGGAATCGGGCCCTGGACCGTGCACATGCTCTTGCTGTTTCGGCTCGGTCGCCCGGACGTGCTCGCCACTGGCGACTTCGGCGTGCGCGAGGGGCTGCGCCTGCTTCGCGGTGACGACGCGCAGCTGACGCCCTCGGCGCTACGCGATCTGGCGCGGCCGTGGCGGCCCTATCGCAGCGTCGCGTCGTGGTACCTGTGGCGATGTGTCGATCTGCATCGAGCCGGCACGCCGATCGTGTTGCCGTGACTCGGACGCGACGTGCGCGCCAACTACAATTGCGCGATGTCCTACGAAACACAACAGCTCGCCCCACTCGTTCGCCGCGTTCGACTCGCCGACGGCCAACGACGCATCCCCGATCCGGCGCTCGGCGAATGGGGACGCGCGCGCGTCGCCGCGGAACCAGTCTCCCAGCAGGATGCGCTCGATGAGGCGTTCGCGGGCGCGGGCATGGATGTCGAAGCGCTGTCGCGCGACGACGCCACCGGTGCGGTGCGGCTTCGCGTGCGGCTGCAGCCGGGCGAGCGCTTGTGGGGCGCCTACGACGCCGATTCGGCCCGCTTCGATCGACGAGGCGAGCACGTGCATCTCGTCACCGAGATCCATCCTCGTAACGAGCACCTGATGGCCGGCGACTGCGACTTGTGCGAATCGCACGACGCGCACGGCGATCCGGCGCTCGCGATCGGCGAATTCTCCAACTACGCCGAGCTGCACCTGCCAGTTGTGTTGTCCAGCAACGGGTGGGGTCTGTACGTGTCCAATTTCGCGCATGGCGCGGTGCTCGATTTGGGCCAACGCGATCCGGACGTGCTCGCATTTGACGCGCCCGGCGGCGACGCGGAGGTGTTCGTGCTCGGACCCGGCGACCCGGCCACGTTGATCGCCGAGCTCGCGCGCCTGACGGGGCAGCAACCGCTCCCGCCTGCATGGACTCTCGGATTCCTGCAGAGTCGCTTCGGCTACGAGAGCTTCGATCACGTGCATCGCGTGCTCGACCGCTTCGAGGAAGTGCAGCTGCCCGTGCATGGCGTGATCTTCGACGTGCAATGGCTCGAGGATCATGTGAACCTGCGGTGGGATCCCACGCACTTTCCAGAGCCCGCGGCGAACCTTCGGCGCATCGCCGAGCGCGGCGTGCGATCGATCGTGATCACCGAGCCAGGCACGCGCGCGGGCGCCTCGAACCATGCTTCTGGCGTCGCGCGCGACGCGTTCGCGACCGGGCCGGGCGGCGAGGAGTTCGACTCACGCCAGTGGTACGCCAAGCGCGGGATCGAGGGGTATCGTGAGATCACCCCGTCGACCGGCGCGCTGCTCAACGTGTTTCGCGAGGACGCCGCCGATTGGTGGTACGACCAGCACCTGCCGTTGCTCGAGCAAGGCGTGGACGCGTGGTGGCTCGATCTCAACGAGCCGGAGGACGTCACGGTCGACGTGCAGTTCGAGCATGCCGACTGGCCGGTGCGCAGCGACGTGCTCGCGGGAACGGACGTGCGCAACATCTTCGCGATCGCCCAACATCGCTTGTTTGCACGGCGTGATCGCGCGCACAGCGATCGTCGACCGTTCGTGTTGACGCGATCGGGTAGCACGGGCAGTCAACGCTATGGCGCGGCGCCGTGGACCGGTGACGTGGGCGCGACGTGGCAGGACCTGCGCGTGCAACCGCGCTTGATGTTGCTTGCGTCGATGTGCGGCGTTCCGTTGACCGGTTCCGACGTCGGCGGGTTCAACGGCGATCCCGGGCCGGAATTGTTTGCTCGCTGGATGCAGCTGGGAGCCGTCTCGCCGATCTTCCGCGCGCACGGGTACATGCACGATCGTGAGCCGTGGTCGCAGGGCAGCGACGCTCTGGACGCGATTCGACCGTCGCTGACATTGCGCGCGCAGCTGCTGCCCACGATCGTCACGTGGGCGCATGAGGCACTTCGCAGCGGTCAGCCGCTCGTTCGGCCGATGTTGCTCGGGCCCTTGGGAACGGAGCCAGGATCCAACGAAGCTGCGGCATACGCACGAGACGATCGCTTCCACGATCTCGACGACCAGTTCTTCTTCGGACGATTGTTGGCCGCGCCCGTGCTGGAGGAGGGCGTCGTCACGCGTTCGGTGCTGTTGCCCGAGGGCGAGTGGGTGGATCCGTGGACCGGGACCGTGCACGTCGGTGGCGGCGCCATCGAGGTATCTGCCCCGCTCGGCACGTTGCCGCTGTTCGTGCCGCGATCCACCGCGTTGGTGGTCGACAGCGCGCCGCTGAGCGGGCGCGGCCATGCCTGGCCACCCGCCGAATTGGAAGCGTGGTCGTGGGCTGCGCCCGGCGAGACCGCCTTGGCGACCCTGTATCTGGACGACGGGGTCACCCGGATGCACGAGCAAGGAGCGTATTGCTTGCAGCGCATCGAGGTGCGCGACGAGCGAGTGTCGATCGAACGGATCGGTGGATCGTGGCCATCGAGCCGGATACGTGTGAGCGAGCCAACGCTGGGGCGAATCGTGGAGCGCGTGCCGACATGACATGGCCAGCGCGCTGGCCGTATACGGCCGATCGTGCATATGCGCGTTCGTGATCCGTCCGGTTGGGTAGGGACAATCCGACCTGGAACTGACGGGTCAGTGGTGGTGTATCCGGTGTATCGTGTACAGTTCCCGGGACAGGTTGCCCAACCGGGCAATAGGGACTCCGTGACACTGGGAAACTCGAGGTTCGACGGGCCTCGACCCATAATCGAAGGAGCAAGTGGGATGCGTCTGATGGGTGCTACGGCGGCAGCGACCGCCTCTGCTGGGTTCAGTCCTGCAAGCGCAGGAAATCTGCGTGTTGCGCAGATGAACATGTGGAACCTGTTCGATACCGTCAACGACCCGAACACGGGCGATGACGACTACACGCCAACGCCCGAGCAGTACCAGATCAAGCTCGAGAAGATCTCGAAGGCGATCGTCGAGTTGGGCACGCCGGACGTGATCAGCGCCAACGAGATCGAGAACGACACCGTGCTCGCCGATCTCGCCGCGCGGCCCGAGCTGAAGGCGGCTGGGTACAAGGTGTTGTCGCAGCCGCACAACAACGACGGGCGTGGGATTCGCGTCGGCGTGCTCTACAAGGGCGACGCGCTCGAAGTTGCCGACGTGCAGTCGCCCAACCCCAAGTTCTCGTTCCCGGATGGGGGCCGTGGCCAGATCGATCGGACTCTGCTGTACTCGCGTCCGCCGCTGGTCGTCGACTTCAAGGTTCGCGGCGCCGCGCAATCCAGCGAGGGCGCGGCGATGGTGACCATCGCGATCAACCACTTCAAGTCCAAGCTCGGCGGCGACGCTCCCGAGCAGCGTCGGCAGATGCAGGGTCAGTACCTCGGCGAGTGGCTCGATGCTCGCAAGGCCACGCGCCCGAACGTGCCGACGATCGTGGTCGGCGACCTCAACGCCAGCTACGAGGACGGCGCGTTCCAGAAGCTCACCACGCGCGCCGACGGCAGCACGCGGCTGTACGACGCCCCGCTGAAGCTCGCCGACGCGGATCGCTACACCTACATCTACCGTGGTCAGTACGACCTGCTGGACCACATGCTGGTTGATCCGGATCGCGCGGACGCGATCACGGGCGTGAAGATCCTTCACTTGAACACAGCGAAGGACGCGCGCAAGTCGCAGTGGGATCCCAAGGTGATCGCCGGTTACAGCGACCACGATTCACTGATCGTCGACTACGACCTCAAGAAGCTGCTCGCGCCCAAGTCGTGAGTGTCTGATTTCCAATCGGCCCCGGGATCGCCTGCGCGACCCGGGGCCGATGTCAATTCACGGTGCGGACCACCGACGATTACCGCGTCCCCGCAAAGCAATTCGGCGCGTTCGCATCGGTCTCCGTTACCAGCATGCCGGCGTGGATTCAGGGGCGTCGTGCGGCGAGGTCTTCGAGGGACCCGACGACGTCGAGCAGGTCGGCACGTCGACGCTGCACGCGGTGTCGAGCGTCAGCCGCACGCACCGAGGGTGCTCGCATGAGGCGATTTTCGTCGGAACGATTACGATCGCGTGTTGCGTCGAGGCGAGCCAAGCTCGTTTCGATGTCGCGTTCCGTGGCGAGTTCGGCGATTGCTGCTGGCATCGTCGCGGGCGGCAGCTCCGTGCCGCTGATCGGCGCAGGAACGGGGTTGGGCCCGATTGGACGCCATGCGATCGGTTGCAGCTCCACGATATCGCGCGAATCTTCGGTAGCGTCGAGTTGGACGAGTTCCACGTCCGTGTCGATCGTGTCGAGCAGGTACGAGGGTTCTGCTTCTGGCTCCTCGACAATGCGCGCAGGCAGCGAACCGTCGAGCAGGATCGGCAATCTGCCGAGTTCCCACGCTGCTTGACGCGACGCTTCCGCGCCGGCAATTGCAGGTGGCCACTCGATCGACGACGCGACAGGCTCGGCTGTTTCGATCGGCTCGGTTTCGACGGGCTCGGCGACTGGTTCGGCGATCGGTTCCGCAGTAGCCACCACGGCAGGCGTCTCGACTTCGATCTCCACTTCGGCGTCGCCCGCGAGCACGCGTTCCTGGGCCCCGCGCGCAGCTTTCGCCTTGGCCTTCGCGCGCGCCTTTGCCTTCTTGCGACGCGCGGATCGGCTACGCGATGCTGCATTCGACGACTGCGCGGGTTGCGGCGTGGCTGGTTCGGGATTCGATTCCGGGGCCTCGGTCGGCATAGTCGGCGTGGATGCAGCCGTTGGCGTGGCAGCCGGCACGTGCGGCGTGCCAACGGCCGCGGCCGTTTCCGAGAATCGCCCAGCGCGTCGTTCGACCGGAGGCGGCGCCGCGGCAACGGGCGGTGCCGCGCGCCCTTCGCTGCGTTCCTTCGTGAGTTCGACGATCGCCTTCCGGATCTCGCGAGGCAACGCCTCGGACGGTTGGTCGCGCATGTGCACCGGCGTGCCACGTCGACCGCTGAAGCGCCAGGTGGGGCGCTCGATCGACGCCGAAGTCGTGTCCTTGGGATCGCTCATCGAAGATGCTATTCCCCGCGCGACGCGTCTTGATGCATGGCACGGAACGGATCGTCGACGGATGCTGGTCGGATCGCGCGCCGGTTTGCCGCACCAGGTGGCGCGTTCGCGTATGCTGCTCAGGTTCAAGCGCCGACCTGCCCGGCACTTCCGCACCACCTGGCGGTGCGGATCCAAGCGTCGGGCCGCTCAGACCGAAGGAGGCAGTCAGGCTATGAACGAGTACGAGATCATGCTGCTCACGCGTGCGGATCTCGACGACGCCGCTCGCACGGCGATCGTCGATCGCGCGAAGGATGCAGTCTCCAGCAAGGGAGGCTCGTGGGGCGAGGTCGCCGAATGGGGACGCCGCGCCACCAGCTACCCGATCCAGAAGCTCTCCGACGCGTGGTACCAAGTCCTCGTGTTCGACGGCACTGGCGAAACGGTCGACGAGGCCGTGCGCGTGCTGCGCATCACCGAGGGCGTGCTTCGTGTGATGGCGACGAACCGAGTTGCCGCGTACCCGAAGGACGCCGAGCTCGAGAAGGTCACCGACGAGGAGCTCGCGGCCGGTCCGAAGGACCGTGGTCGCGGAGGCTCGCGCGGTGGCGGCGGTCGCGGTCGCGGTCGCGACTGACACATCGAATCGACAGGAGCATCGAATGTCCGATCTCAATCGCGTCACGCTCGTCGGTCGCCTCACTCGCGACCCCGAGGTCCGCTACACGAGCGGCGGCATGCCGATCGTGAACATCGGCCTTGCTTCCAACTACCGACAGAAGGATTCGGCGTCCGGCCAGTGGGTCGAGAAGCCGAACTTCTTCGACGTCGTTGGATTCGGCGATCGTTTCGAGAAGCTCGCCGCGAACCTCGAGAAGGGGCGTCGCATCGGCATCGACGGCAGCCTGCGCTACAGCAGCTGGGAGACCGACGGTCAAAAGCGCTCGAAAGTCGAGATCATCGCCGACACGATCCAGTTCTTGGATTCGCGCGGCGACGGCGGCCACGGCGCAGGCGCGCGACAGGAATTCCGGGCGCAGGGCGGCGACATCGCCCCTGACACGTCCGACTTCGTTCCGGTCGGCGGCGCAGTCGCGGACGACGACGACATTCCGTTCTAGCACCGCGGGTCCATCGACGACCCGCATTCGTACACACAGGAGTTGAGAGAACCATGGCACGATCCAGCAAGCCGGCCCCCCGAGCCAACAGCAAGCGCAACGCGCGCGAAGAAGCGCGCGCCAAGCGCAAGGGCTGCATGTACTGCCGCCACAAGATCGACGACATCGACTACAAGCAGTTCCAGAACCTGCGCGTGCTGATCTCCGAGAAGGGCAAGATCCGCGCTCGACGCACCACGGGCCTGTGCCGACGCCACCAGAACCAGGCGTCGGCGGCGATCAAGCGCGCACGCGAGGTGGCGCTGCTTCCGATCGCGGGCGCGTGAGCGACGATCCGTCCAGCACGAATCGATCCGATTCGAACGAGCCCGTCGCCACCATGAACACGGTGGAGGCGGGCTCGGCGCATTCGGCAACGTCCCCGGGGCGCGATCTAACGCGGGCGATCGTGTGCGCCCTGCTGGTCGCTGCGTGCGTCGCGTCGCCCGGCGCGTCGATCATGATCGCGCCGTTCGTTCCGGCGCTCGTCGCGCTGCGGCTGGTGCGGCGCGAACCAGCGGGTCGATTCTTGTCCACCTGCGTGGCCGCGGCGGTCGTGGCCGCGGTGCTGGCCACCGTGCGCGACGACGCTGTCATCGTCGCCGTGCTCGCGGCGATCGTGCTCACGATTGGCTTGGGCGTCGTGCATACGAGGGCTGCCCGGTTGGATCCTGTGGACGATCCACAGCAGCCCGAGTGGCCCGAACCTCGTTTGACGAGTGGGTTCACGCCCACGGTCGGGGCCTGGCTCGCGGCGTCCATCGTGATCATCGTCACGGCTTTCGCCGCGATCGGATCGACGGACGTGACCGGCGCCGCGGACGACATGGTGCGTGACGCATATCGGCCGTATGTGTCGGCGTGTGGCGACGACGGCGCGCTCGCGAAGCAGGACGACCTGTGCAAGGAGTTCCTCGCCCAACGCGATGACGTGCTCGATGTGATCGACGATCACGCGGCGAGCCTGCTTGCCGTGCTCGCGGCGATCGTCGCGCTCGGCGCCGCGGCAACCACGCACCTGATCGTGCTCGGGCGATCGCGACGACGGGGCGAGCGCGTGCGGCCGCGGTGGCGGCTGGCGCAGCTCGAAGTGCACTGGTCGGCGGCGTACGTCGCCGCGGCTGGCTTCGTCACGCTGCTCGTCGTCAAACAGACGTCGGATGGAGGCGAGGTTGTCGAGGCGGTCGCGTACGGCGCGGTCACGCTCGGGTTGCTCGCCGTCTCCGCGCAAGGCTTCGGCTTCGCGACGTGGCTGATCCAGCGAGCGCCACGTCCCACGACGATGTGGGTGCTGGTCGTGATCCTGATCATCGGCGCCTCGCCCGTCGCGACCGCGATCTGCGTTACGCTCGGCATGCTCGACATGTCCACGCACCCGCGCCGGCGCGCCCTCACGACGCGATCCACGCCGCCGACGCCCCCGTCCCCTTAGCGTGCTAGAGCATCGATGGCCCATCGATGGCCCTCGACGGTTTCACTGTCCTGTGAATCCGTCGGCATAGGGGTCCGATTCACTGTCCAGTGCCCCAACCGCAAGGCACTGTCGAGCGAATACGACGCCTCACGGCGCGGATTCACTGGACAGTGATTTCGTATCGTGTGCAGTGCTTCGGGACGACGTTTTGTGGCGCCACGCCACATTTCGTGAATGGTGGGGACGCCTCCAGCCCGCGTCAGACGACGAAATGTCGCTCTGTGCCATGAAATGTCGTCGGGCGGGGTGGCGCGGAGGGGGTCGGATGCTGCTACGATCCCGTATCGCGGCTCCGGAGGCCGGGCGGGAACCCCGCTCGAGACTGCCCGGGATAGCAGATTCGCGCACTGCGGCCATGCCTGTCACGGGCGGGGCGTCGTGCGTCCACACACACGAAAGGCACGGCCCCCAATGCAGGTTCTCCTCAAGGCAGACGTCGACCATCTCGGTTACAAGAACGACGTCGTCGACGTCAAGCGCGGCTACTGGCGCAACTTCCTTCGTCCGCGTGGTCTCGCCGAGACCGCCACGCCCGAAAAGGTGCGCGTGCTCGCCGACGCGATGGAGCGACGTCGCGCGATGGACGCGTCCAACGCCAACGAGGCCGAGGCGCTCAAGGAGCTGCTGGACCGCACGTCGGTGACTGTGTCCGCGCTCGCCACGCCGCAAGGCACGTTGTTCGGTTCGGTCGGCGGCGCGGAGATCAGCCGCGCGCTGGAATCGACGCGCAAGCTGCGACTCGATCCGAAGAAGGTCGCGCTCGACGATCACATCAAGGCGATCGGCACCTACAAGGTTCCCGTCGACCTGGGCCACGGCGTGAAGGCCGAGCTCACCGTCGAGGTGGAGGAGAGCAAGCTCTCCGCGCAGGAGCTCGCGCGCGTCGAAGCTGAGAAGCGCGCCGAGGAGAACGCCGCCGAAGCCGCGCGCCTCAAGGCGGAGGCCAAGGCCGCCGCTGCCGACGCTCCGGCCGAGCCGGCCGAGGGCGACGAGGCGGAAGCTGCGGACGACGCTTCCGCCGAAGTCGCCGCCGAGGCTGACGCGCCCGTCGAGGCCTGAGCATGGACGACACGCACGCCGCCACGGGATCCGCTTCCGTGAGCGGCGCGTCGATCCCTGCGCGCGACATCCCGTCGCACCTGCCCCCGCAGAGCACCGAGGCCGAAGAAGCGATCCTCGGCGCGATGATGATGAGCGAACGCGCCATCGAAGTCGTGCACGAGCTGCGCCTGCACGAGCGTGACTTCTATCGGCCGAGCCATCGCACGATCTTCCGCGTGATCATGGAACTCGCTGATCGCGACGCGGTCGACGAGGTCACCGTCATCCACGAGCTCAAGCACCAGAACGTGCTGAGCGACGTGGGTGGCTCGGCCGCGGTGATGACGCTCGTCGATCGCGTGCCCGCCGTGGCCAACGCGCGTGCGTACGCCGAGGAGGTGATCTCCCAAGCCACGCTCCGTGCGCTCGTGGAGACCGGACACGAGATCGCCCGCCTCGGCTACGAGCACCCCGACGAGCCAACGAAGCTCATCGATATCGCCGGTGGATTGGTCGGCGACTTGTCGCACAACCGCAGCGGCGGCGACTTCATCGACGCGTCCGAACTGCTCGGACCGATCTACGACGAACTCGCCGAACGCGCGGAGAAGGGCGAAGTCGCGACCGGCCTGATGACCGGCTTCCATGATTTCGACCAGCGCACCGGTGGTCTGCGCGCCGGCAACCTCGTGATCGTCGCCGGCCGCCCGGGCATGGGCAAGACCAGCTGGGCGATGAACGTCGCCGAGAACGTCGTGATTGATCCCAACGGCGAAGGCGGCGTGGCGATCTTCAGCCTCGAGATGACGCCACAGGACCTGATGACGCGCATGATGTGCTCGGTCGCGAAGGTCAACCAGCAACGCATCCGCAATGGCATTCCCGAGGAGCAGGACTGGCCGCACCTCGTCGACGCCGTCGGCAAGTTGATGAAGAAGGATCGACTCTTCATCAGCGAATCGCGCGAACTCACCCCGATGACGCTGCGCGCGCAGTGTCGTCGCTTGGATCGCCAGCTCAAGGACAAGGGCGGCCTGCAACTGATCGTCATCGACTACATCGGTCTGATGGACGGTGGCAGACGTGGCGACGACGGCTCCAACCGCACGGCGGAGATCACGTACATCTCGCGTCAGCTGAAGGGCCTCGCGCTCGAGCTGGAAGTGCCGATCATCGCGCTCAGCCAGCTCAACCGATCGGTGGAGAATCGTCAGCCGCCGCGTCCGAACCTGAGCGACTTGCGCGATTCCGGCGCCATCGAGCAGGACGCCGACATGGTGCTGTTCCTGTACCGCCCCGACTACTACCAAAAGGACGAGACGCCGGTGGAGTGGCAGGGCAAGGCCGAGCTGATCGTCGCCAAGCACCGCAACGGCCAACCCGGCAGCGCGATCCTCGGGTTCCTCGGCCCGTACACGAAGTTCGTCAATCTCGCGCACGAGGACATTCGCGAGGCGCGAGACAACCGACCCGGCGCGAAAGGCGCCGCGGGAGCGATCGCCGCCGCCGCGGGTGGGGCAGCGCCGCCGCCATCGCCGACGACGAATCCCGCCGACCAGGGCACGTTTGGGCCGGCGCAGACACCGCAATTCGGAGCAGACGATCTTGGCGGTTTGCCTGCTCCGCCTCCCGACGCGTACGGAGACGTGACCTGATGGATACCGACAGCACCACCGTTCTCGTTGGCGCGCAATGGGGCGACGAAGGCAAGGGCAAGCTCGTCGACTTGCTCGCCGAGCGCGCCGATCTCGTCGTGCGCTACCAAGGCGGCAACAACGCCGGCCACACGATCGTGCACGCGGGCGAGACGTTCGCGTTTCACCTGATCCCGAGCGGCGTGCTGCACGAGGGCACGATCTGCGCGCTCGGCAATGGCGTGGTGGTGGACCCGCTCGTGCTGCGGCGCGAAGTGGAGGGCCTCGCCGAGCGCGGCATCGACATCGGCGATCGGCTGCGCGTGAGCCCGCACGCGCACGTGATCATGCCGTACCACGTGGCGCTCGACGACGCGCGCGAGACCGCGGCGATCGCCGCCGAGCGCGCAGGCAGCGCAGGTGCGCCGCAGGGCGTGCAGGCCAAGGACTCCGCGGCGATCGGCACCACGCGCCGCGGCATCGGCCCGTGCTACGCCGACAAGACCGCGCGCCGCGGCGTGCGGATCGAGGACCTGTTCGATGAGGAGCTGCTACGCGCGCGCATCACGGCTGCGCTCAGCGAGACGAACGTGCTGCTCGCGCACTACGGCCATGAGGGGTTCAGCGTGGACGCGGTGCTCGATCAGGCGCGCGCTCATGCGTCGTTCTTCGAGCGGTACGTGGCCGACGTCGGCGCGCTCGTCGAGCGCGTGCGCGAGCGCGGGGGCAGCGTGCTGCTCGAGGGCGCGCAGGGCACGCTGCTGGATGTGGACCACGGCACCTATCCATTCGTCACTTCTAGTTCGCCGGTGGCGGGTGGCGCCGCGACCGGCAGCGGCATCGGACCCACCCGCATCGATCGGGTGATCGGCGTGGCCAAGGCGTACTGCACGCGCGTGGGCGCGGGACCGTTCCCCACCGAGCTGTTCGACGCGACTGGCGACCAGCTCGTCGATCGAGGCGGCGAGTTCGGCACCACCACGGGGCGCCGTCGCCGATGTGGCTGGATCGACCTCGTCGCGCTGCGGCGAGCCGCGCAAGTGAACGGGCTCACCGAGCTTGCGATCACGAAGCTCGATGTGCTCAGCGGCTTCGAACACGTCGGCGTGTGCGACACCTACGATCTCGATGGCGAGATCATCCACGACTGGCCGGTCTTGTCACGCGACGTCTATCGCGCACGCGCGAACGTGGAGTTGCTCCCCGGCTGGAGCGATCCGATCGACGCCGTGCGCAGCATCGACGACCTGCCACAGCAGGCGCGCGCTCTGCTCGACCGCATCGAGCACGGCGTCGGCATCCCGATCACGTTCGTCGGAACCGGACAGGATCGCGCGAGCGTGATCGAACACGCCGCGAGAGTCGCGTGCTGACATCGAGGGGCGGACAAGGCCGTGGCCACGTGCCCGGCATGTTGTCCCAGCGCTGGCCGTGAGCGATCGAAACGTCGTGGGCGCGCGAAGCCGACAATTGGGCACGATGTCGGCAGGTGCTCGCGCAAGTGTCTCGAGTGTCGTCCACGCGGCGAGCAGGCCGCGTGCGTTCGAGCGAATCTACGCAGGTGTCGTCCAGCTCGTGCACGCCCTGTTTCCAGGCCACCAGCGACTCGCCGACGCCTTGGACCAGAGCGAACGGACCGCCGCGTCGCAGCGTCCACCAGTGGTGTTGGTCTATGGCTTGGGCTGCTCGCATGTCACATGGGACACGTGGCGACGATCGCTCGACGAAGACGGGTTTCGCGTGCACGTCGTCGACTTGCCGGGAAATGGCATGCGCTGCGCGCGCGAAGCCGCGGCATCGCTTGCCGAGCAGATTGCGTCGGTGCGAACTGAGCACGGGTGCGACCTCGTGCAAGTCGTGGGATTCAGCTTCGGCGGTGTGGTGAGCCGAACAATGCTGCAGCTCACGCACGGATGGACGCACGTCGAACAACTGCTCACGGTGGCATCGCCCCATCACGGATCGCGCATCGCTCCGAGCACGACGCGACGAGGTCGAATCCGTGTCCCGCGATTCCTCGGCGAAGCAGCGCGTCAGCTCGCCACGGACTCGCCGCTCATCAACGAATTGGCATCACGGTGGAGTCCGACCGACGCGTCGCGCACGACCTCGATTTTCGCGCCGGCATTCGACGGGTTCGTGGCGCCGTGGAGCAGTCCCGAGCTCCCCGGTGCGACCAACGTCGTGCTGCGTGCTCGAACCCGGTTTGGGGTGTCGTGGCGCACGAATCACCACACGATCGTCACGCGCGATCCGGACGCGTACGAGACCGCGCGTCGAGTGCTGCTCGGTCGCGATTCGGCCTCCTCGTGAGACAGCCCGAAACCGTCGGGCAACTGCCGCATTGCAACGATGAACACGCGTGCGGCAAAACCTAGGTAGGACGCATTTCGATCGACGGGGAGTGGGACATGAAGCCTTTGGGCGTTGGCGCTGGAATCGGCATTGCGGTTGGCGTCGTGGGCGTTGCTGCGGGCGTGGTTGCCGCTGTGAAGACCATTTTCAGTCATCACAGCGCGTCTGGCGCCACGCCGACGACGAACGGCTTTCGAGGTCCGATCGCCGAAGTTGTCGTGCTCGGACAACACCTCGAAACGGTGCATGGAACGCAATTGCTCGGCGGGCACGGGTTCGACTCGCTCGAGGATGCCGCTCGGGCGGCTTCAAGCGCGGTTTCGCGCGATCGACAGGACACGAACGATCACACCACCTTCGCTGCGGGCGCGATCGTTATCGAGGGGAGCGATCACAAGCACTACGCTGTGCGAGTGGACTCGCCCCTGTGGGGCGACACGCTTGGAGCATCGCTCGACACGTACGTTGCAGAGCACGTCGGCGCCACGAACGACAGCGATTTCAACGGACCGTATCTCAGCCACCAGCTCGTGCCCGACGCCGCGGTCGATGGTCGCATCGAGGGCATGGTCGACGGACTTGGAATCTCGTACAGGTTCTGAACCCGCCGGTGTCGCACCACGGCGCTGCCCGCCGAAACTGCAGCACGTCTTCGTACGATCCTGATAGATTCCATGGCATGAAGGTACTCGTGGTCGGCTCAGGTGCTCGTGAACACGCGATCTGTTGGAAGCTCGCGCAAAGTCCAACCCTGACCGAATTGCATGCAGTGCCCGGCAACCCGGGCATCGCCGAGCACGCGAAGTGCCATTCCAAGCTCACCGCTCGGGATATCGAGGGCGTCACGAAGCTCGCGGAGAAGCTCGGCGTGGACCTCGTCGTCGTCGGTGAGGAGACGCCGCTCGTCGAGGGTCTGTCCAACCGCTTGAAGAAGCACGGCATCGCCTGCTGCGGCCCGTCGGCGTCCGGCGCGCGCATCGAAGGCAGCAAGGTGTACGCCAAGGAGCTGATGGATCGCGCGCAGGTTCCGACTGCGCGCTGGGAAGCGTTCAGCGACGTTCAAGCCGCGCTTGCCGCGATCAACCGCTGGCGCGGTCCGGTCGTGATCAAGGCCGACGGCATCACCGGCGGTCGTGGCACGTTCGTGTGCATGACCAAGACACAAGCCGAGCGCGCGCTCCAAGCGCTGCTCGTCGATTCGCAGTTCGGCGTGGCCGGACGACGCATCGTGGTCGAAGAGTTCCTGCAGGGCATCGAAGCGTCGATCACGGTGCTCACCGATGGCGAGAACGTCGTGCCGCTGCACGTCGTGCGCTCGGAGAAGCGGCGCGACGAGAACAACGCCGGCCCGAACACCGACGGCATGGGCGCGTGGCTTCCGGTCGAGGAGCTCTACGAGCAGCAGATCGAGGAAGCGATCGACGCCGGCATCAAGCCCGCGCTCGCCGACTACGCCGATCGCGGCATGAACTACATTGGCGTGCTGTACGCGGACGTGATGTTCACCAAGACCGGTCCGAAGGTGCTCGAGTACAACTGCCGCTTCGGCGAGATCGAAGTGCAGTCGATGGTTCGCACGATGGACGAGGACCTGCTCGACCTGCTGCATCGCGCCGCGACCGGCGGCCTCGAAGGCATCGAGTTGTCCGAACCCACTTGCGCCGCGGCAGCAGTCGCGATCGTCGACGGGCTCTATCCGCGCGAGGACTCGCGCGAGGACATGCTTCCGATCGCCGGCTTGGCCGATGCGATCGCGGTCGGCGACGAGATCGAGGTGTTCCTCGGATCGGTTGCCGCCACCGGCAAGGGCAAAGCGAAGGGCGTCGCCGCAACGGGCGGGCGCGTGCTCTCGGTCACGGCCACGGCCGACACGGTCGAAGCCGCCGCTGCGAAGGCGCAGGAAGCCGCCGCGCTGATCTCCTTCGACGGCCATCACCGCCGCGAGGACATCGCAGCGGACGCCGGCATCTTCGCCTGAGCATTCAAGCCGCTGGACGATCCGGCCGACTCCCGGTGTCATGTCCTGCATGCATCGCATCGTCTCGCGCATCGTCCTGCTCGCATGCCTCGGCAGCGTCGCAGTTGGCTCGACGGCAACGGCCGCGCCTGCAGTCGTGCCCGGGATGCCGCCAGCTGGCAAGGTGATGCTCGGGTTGGGCGGGCACGCGACCACGCCAGGCGCGTTCTCGTCGCTGACCGGCACGCGCCATGACCTGTTCCTGATCACGGTTCCGTGGAACGAGTCGCGCCCATGGCACATGGCGCTCGGCAACCAACTCGACTGGGCGGCCAGCGGCCACTACCGATTGATGGTGCACATCGGACCACAGCGGGTGGACAACGGCCGCGAAGGACGATCGCCAGGGGCGGTCGCGCGCGGCGCGGCCGACGCGTACTTCGTCGACATGTCGCGCGAGCTCAACGAATCGAACCAGTGGATCTACCTGCGCCCGCCGGCCGAGATGAACGCGCACTGGAGCCTGTGGAGCGCATTCGACGAGAACGGGTCGCGTCGCAACGCCGATCATTCCACGGCTTCGTATCGCAAAGCGTTCATTCGCATCGCGCTCATTGCGCGCGGCGGCAGCGTCGACACGATCAACGCTCGGCTCCGCGCAAACGGCATGCCCGCGCTTCGGGCCAGTGCCACCGATCTGCCGAGTTCGGGCCGCATCGCGATGGTCTTCAACCCGCAAGCGCGCGGCAAACCGGACGTTCGTGGCAATCAGCCGTGGGATTACTACCCGGGGCGCACGTGGGTGGACTACGTCGCCAACGACCTCTATGCGCAGTCCGGCCGCGTCGCGTGGGACGCGCACGAGGCGCTGTACAAGCGCTACGCGAAGTTCCATCCGTTCATGGTCGCCGAGTACGCGCCGTGGGGATACGACGATCCCGGTTTCGTGCAACGCATGTTCTCGTGGGTGTCGTCGCACCCGCGAACCGTCGCGCTCACCTACTTCAACGGCACGAGCGGCAACACGTTCACGCTCTCGCGCAAGCCGCAGACGCTGTCGAAGTATCGTTCGCTTGCTCGGCAATCGCGGTATGCGTGCGCGGCGTTCTCGCCGTTCGTGAGCACCTGCTGATACGAAACTGCTCGCACAGGGGAACACTCCCGTCGTGATGGAAGACGATCCCCATGAGCTGCATCGTGGTCACGCGATGGGCGGCGACGAGCCTGGCGTCGGCGCGGGCACGCGCGAGCAGGTCGAAGCGGTGTTCGAGCAGTTCGGCGAATCGCATCCGCCGGTCGCGATCATCGTTGCGTCCCGCGACGAATGGATCGCCGCGGAGAACGCCGCGGGAGAGCTCACCACCCGCGGGATCGACCATCGCATCCACGAGCTGTCCCCCACGCGCAGCCCGCAGGTATTGGATCGATTTCTCGAGACGGCCGGGCTTCGCGGCATCCGCGTGATCATCGCCACGGCCGGTCAGGTGCCGTGGTTGCCGTCGATGGTCGCCACGCGCACCGACCTGCCGGTGATCGGGGTGCCGATGGGATCCAACGCGGTGGGCGGACTCGACACGTTGCTGGCCACCGCGCAGGCGCCGTCGGGCATGCCGGTGGCGTGCATGGGCATCGGCAACGTGCGCAATGCGGCGATCTTCGCGGCGCGCATCTTGGGAGCAGCGCCGCTGCCGCCTCAGGGCTGATCAGGTGTCGGGCGCGTTCTCCCTGGCCTGGGGCCCACGTGTGGGCTTCCTCGGGCCCCCACGTGTGGGTTGCTTCGCGTGAGCATCCCTGAGCGGGAACTGGTGGGATTGGGTGGGAACCAATCCCACCCAATCCCACCAGTTCCCGCAAGACAAGTGGAGTGGTGGGATCCAGCGGGATTCCATCCCGCTGGATCCCACCACTCCCGGCCTGCCGACGGGTGGGCTTGGCGATAGGCTCGACGCATGATCGAGCGCTACAGCAGGCCGGAGATGGCAGCCCTGTTCACCGACCAAGCCCGGATGGATCGTTGGCTGCGCGTGGAGCAGGCCGCCCTGCGCGCGATGGCGGACGAAGGCATCGCGCCAATCGAAGCCGCCGACGCGCTCGAGGCGCTGACGAGCGTGGACGTGGCGTGCGTGCTCGAGCGCGAAGCGCA
>JBDHZF010000020.1:0-28270 GCA_039811765.1 Thermoleophilia bacterium
GCGGCAGCGATGCCACCGCCGCCCGAGACGACCACCGGCTGTGCGGCGACGACGGGCAACGTGACGGTGCTATGCAGCGATGCTGCGCTCACTGGACCTCCAACGATGTTCGTTCCACTGCCCGACGAAAATCCACGGCGCCGAATGCGAAGCGGCGCCGCGAAAGCGAGCAGTGTCATCTGCTCCTCGCGTTCCAACGCTCGAAAGTCGGCCATTGCGTGGCCGCCCGGACCGCCTTCGGCCGCGGCCTTGGCCGCGCTGGCCCATGACGATGCACAGCGCGCGATATGGTGAACGGCATGGATGAACGACGCGTGGATGCGGGCCGGATGCCGGTCGTGGACGATCTCGACGATCCGGTGCAGCTGCGTGCGGCGCTGCTCGATCGCGACCGGCGGCTCGTGCGACTGCGCGGCGAGCTGGTGGGGATCGAGCGCTGGTGCAGCCAGCTCGCGGCGCAGGTGGGCGAGCTCGCCGAGGCGGTCGACGGGGCACTGGCGTCCGTGGAATTCTCGCTCGCACGCGCGCCCGACCTGCTCGAACCCGAGGTCGACGACCTCGCGGCTGCGGTTCGCTACGACGAGGGCACGTGATGGAGCAGCGAATCAGCCTGATCACGCTGGGGATCGCCAACCTGGAGCGGTCGGTCGCGTTCTACGGCGCGCTCGGATGGGCGCCCGGCAACGACTGGCGAGCCCAAGACGTCGCGTTCTTCCAGTCCGGATGCCAGGTGTTCGCGCTCTGGTCGCGTGAGGAGCTCGCCGCGGACAGCGGCACGATTCCGCACCCGCCCGGCGCCGTCACGCTCGCTCACAACCTGCCCACCCCGGACGACGTCGACGAGCTGCTCGACCAAGCCGCCGAGGCGGGCGCGACGATCGTCCGCGCCGGCGCGCCGACCGAGTGGGGCGGCTACTCTGGCGTGTTCCACGATCCCGACGGCCACCCGTGGGAGATCGCGCACAACCCGTTCTGGGACCTCGCGGCGGACGGCAGCATCCGGTTGCCGTCGTGACTCGGGCGCAGCGGACTGCGATCCGGTCGAGCGGGTAGGTTCACGGCATGAGCGCACTCTTCTGGATCTTGCTGGTCGTCGTCCTCGTCGCTGTCTTCGGGGGCGCGGTCTTCACCGTGGGATGGTGGCTGCTGTGGACGATCCTGATCGGCCTCGTCGTGGGCATGCTCGGGCGGATCCTCGTGCGCAACACCGGCGGATTGGGCGCCGGCGCGACGGTGCTCGCAGGCATCGCGGGATCAATCCTCGGCGGCTGGGTGGCGTACTGGCTCGATCTTGGCGGCTTCACGCAATTCATCGTGGCGGTGCTGATCTCGGCAGTGTTCATCGGGATCGCTTCGGCAGGTGGTCGTGCTGGCGACGCGGCCTAACCACGTTTAGCGCGGCTTGCAGAAGTTCGCGCACGTTCCAGCCTTGTCGCATGATTGACGGATCGCAGCGTGGTGACAACCACCTCGTACTCCAACTGCAATCCTTCATCGCGACCGAAAGGCATCCCTCATGGGCATCATTGCGTTCCTTCTCCTCGGCCTCATCGCAGGCGTCATCGCGAGAGCGATCATGCCGGGCGCAGACCGCGGCGGTGTTCTGCTCACGCTCGTCTTGGGCGTGGTCGGCGCGCTGCTCGGAGGCTGGCTCGGCAGCATGATCTTCGACGTCGACGTCATGGACGGATTCTTCGAGCTGTCGTCGTGGGTCGCCGCGATCGTTGGTTCGGTGATCGTCCTCGCGATCTACCGCATGATTGCCGGAACGGCCGACACGCGCGGCATCTCGCGCTGACCAACCAATCAGTCAATCGACCAACCAGCCCTGAACGAGACGAGGCCCGCGGCGCGATCATGCGCCACGGGCCTCGTCTTCGTAGTGTGCTTGTACCGAGCTCGCGCGATCAGGCGTGCGTGTGCGCGTGTGCCTGCGCTTCCGCCTCGGTGGCGAAGTCGTGCGAGTGGCCATGCGCGCCGTGGTCGCCACGGGCCTCGGGGACGAAGTCGACCCACTCGATGAACGCCATCGGCGCTGCATCGCCGGGGCGGGTGCCCATCTTCACAATGCGCGTGTAACCACCGGGACGATCGACGAAGCGCGGCGCGATCTCGTCGAACAGCGTCTGCACGATCGTGCGCTCGCCGGCCTTGCGGGCGGACGCGGTGTCGTGCATGCGCAGCGTCTGGCGCACGACGCGACGGTTGTGCAGCGTGTCGACGCGAGCCTTGGTGACGAGTCGCTCAACGTACGGGCGCAGTTCCTTGGCCTTCGCCTCGGTCGTGCGGATCCGGCCGTGCTGGATCAACGCGCCAGCGAGGTTCATCATGAGCGCGTCGCGATGGGCGCTGTTGCGTCCGAGCTTGCGTCCGGTTCGGCGATGTCGCATGTCGTTACCTTCCGTGGGGGCGGGTCGGGGCGGACCCGGTCTTGCGTCGTTTACCTAGAGCAGCTCGCTGCCGCGCAGGGCCAAGCCGTTGCGCTCGAGCGCCTCGATGACTTCCTCGATCGACTTCTTGCCGAAGTTCGGGATCGCGGCCAGCTCGGCCTCGCTCTTGCCGATCAGGTCGCCGATGGTTTCCACGCCCACGCGCTTGAGGCAGTTGTAGCTGCGCACGCCGAGATCGAGCTCCTCGATGAGGATGTTCTCCATGCCCTTGGCCGCGGTGTTCTCCTCCTCGACCGGAGCGGTCGGCAGCAGGTCGGGCAGGGCGCTGGCGGCATCGATCGTTGCGAAGATCGAGAGCGAGCGGGTGAGGATGTTCGCGGCTTCGGTGAGCGCGTCCTTCGGAGCGACCGAACCGTTCGTGGTGATGTCGAACACGAGCTTGTCGTAGTCGGTGCGCTGACCGACGCGAGCAGCCTCGACGTCGTAGCTCACGCGCTTGACCGGCGAGAAGATCGAGTCGATCGGGATCACGCCGATCGTGGTGTCGGTGCCGCGGTTGTCGTCGGCGCTGGCATAGCCGCGACCACGACGCACGACGAGCGTGAGCTCGAGCAGCGCGCCGTCCTCGAGGTTGGCGATCTCCTGCTCGGGGTTCAACACTTCGAGCTCCGCCGGAGCGTCGATGTCCGCCGCGGTGACGACCGCGGGGCCTTCCTTCACGAGTTGGACGCGGATCTCCTCGTCCTCGCCGTGGAGCTTGCAGACGACGCGCTTCATGTTGAGCACGATGTCGGTGACGTCCTCGCGGACGCCCTTGATCGTCGAGAACTCATGCGCGACGCCCTCGATCTTCACGCTGGCGATCGCGGCGCCCTCGAGCGAGGAGAGCAGCACACGACGAAGCGAGTTGCCGAACGTGTAGCCGAAGCCGCGGTCGAGCGGCTCGACCACGAAGCGACCGCGCGTGTCATCGAGCTCTTCGTGGCTGATCTTGGGGATCTGGAATTCGAGCACCTGGGGTGACCTTCCCTGCTGGGTTGTAGGTATTGCTGCCGTATCCGGTCGGAACTTCGACGGTTCCGCCCGGATGCCTTCTTACTTGCTGTAGAGCTCGACGATCAGCTGCTCCTGCACGGGCACGTCGATCTCGTCGCGCTCGGCCACGCGCACGACCTTGCCGGACAGGTTCTCGTGATCGGCCTGCAGCCACGCGGGAACGCTGGCGACGAGATCGGTCGCGGAGAGGATCGTGTCCTTCGCGCGCTCGTGCTTGAGCGTGACCTCGTCGCCCTGCTTGACCTGGAACGACGGGATCGTGACGCGGCGACCGTTCACGGCGAAGTGGCCGTGGCGGATCAGCTGGCGCGCCTGAGCGCGGCTGGCGCCGAAGCCGAGGCGGTAGACCACGTTGTCGAGGCGCTGCTCGAGCAGGCGCAGCAGGTTCTCGCCCGTGATGCCGTCCTTGCGCGACGCCTTCTCGTAGTAGCCGCGGAACTGCTTCTCGAGCAGGCCGTAGTAGCGGCGAGCCTTCTGCTTCTCACGCAGCTGCGTGAGGTACTCGCTCTGCTTGATGCGTCCGCGGCCGTGCTGGCCGGGCGGGTACGCGCGACGTTCGATCGCGCACTTCTCGGTGAGGCAGCGCTCGCCCTTGAGGAACAGCTTGAGTCCCTCTCGTCGGCAGAGCTTGCATGCGGGGCCGGTGTATCGAGCCATGGTGAGTCAGTAGTCCTTCGAGGTCAGACGCGGCGGCGCTTCTTGGGGCGGCAGCCGTTGTGGGCCTGGGGGCTGATGTCCTTGACGCTCGTCACTTCGAGGCCAGCGGCCTGGAGCGCGCGAACGGCGGTCTCGCGACCGGAACCCGGACCGCGCACGAAGACTTCCACCTTCTGCAGGCCGTTCTCCATGCCCTTGCGAGCGGCGGCGTCAGCGGTGACCTGAGCAGCGTGCGGCGTGGACTTGCGCGAGCCCTTGAAGCCCGCGGTGCCCGCGCTCTCCCAGACGATCACGTCGCCCTGGCGATCGGTGAGCGTGACGAACGTGTTGTTGAACGACGTCTTCACGTACGCGCGGCCAACGGGGATGTTCTTCTTTGCCTTGCGGCCGGCGCGCGAGCGGGCCTGTTGGTTCCTTCGGGGCGGTGCCATGTGGTGGTGCGTTTCCTTGCTTTCGTGACGTGGTCTCGTGGCGGGTCCGTATCGTCGGGCCCTGGATCACGCCGATGAACTACTTGGTTGCCTTCTTCTTGCCGGCAACGGTCTTCTTGGGGCCCTTGCGCGTTCGCGCGTTGGTCTTGGTCTTCTGCCCGCGCACGGGCAGGCCGCGGCGATGGCGGATGCCTCGGTAGCAGGCGATCTCCATGAGGCGCTTGATGTTCTGCGCGCGCTCGCGGCGCAGGTCGCCCTCAACCGTCAGGTTGTTGTCGATGTAGCCGCGCAGCTTCGTGACCTCGTCCTCGGTGAGGTCACGGATCTTCGCGTCGCGACTGATCTGGCAGTCGTCGAGCGTCTGCTGCGCGGTGGTCAAGCCGATGCCGTAGATGTAGGTGAGGGCGATTTCCGCGCGCTTGTTGGGCGGAAGGTTGATGCCTGCGATTCGTGCCATGCGTGGTGCCTTTTCGTCAGCGGTTCAGGGCGGGCTGGGGCGGTCAGCCCTGGCGCTGCTTGTGGTTGGGGTCCTTGCAGATGACGAGCACGCGACCGTGACGTCGGATGATGCGGCACTTGTCGCACATCGGCTTGACCGAAGGTCGGACCTTCATCTGGACCCTCCGTGGGGGTTGGGCTTGAACTGGAATATTCGTCGCGCGCGAGAGCAGTCGAACCGCATCGATGTGGGCACACCAATGCCATTCGCCCCGCGCGCGAACGCACGCACGGGCAAGCCACCCTCGGCCGCGAAACGAGACTGTATCAGAATCGGCGAGCGGGTGCGTCGAGCAACGATCCTTCGGTCGCGCGGGGGACGCGCCGGACATCCTCCGAACGTCGCGCGGCCGTGCTCACGCCGAGCGCGTGAGCACGAGCGGGCCGTCCTCGGTGACGGCGATCGTGTGCTCCACATGCGCGGCGAGCGAACCGTCGGCCGTGTAGATCGACCAGCCGTCGTGCTCGTCCTCGACGATGTCGGCCGTACCGATTGCGAACATCGGCTCGATCGCGAACACGTATCCGGGCTCGAGCACCGGACCGGACCCGGCTGTTCCGTAGTTCGGCACCTGCGGATCCTCGTGCATGTTTCGGCCCACGCCGTGACCCACGAGCGCGCGGATCACGTGAAAGCCCGCGCTCTCGGCGACATGCTGCACGGCGTGGCCGATGTCCCCGATCGTGCGCCCGGGTCGACATTGTTCGATGCCGGCTTCAAGCGCGTCGTAGCTCACGTCGATCAGGCGCTGCGCTTCGCCACCGCCGGTGCCGCCGACCACGTACGAACGCGCGGAATCGGACACCCAGCCGCGCAGCGTGACGCCGCAATCCACGCTGAGCAGATCGCCTTCGGCGAGCGGCACGTCGTCAGGGATGCCGTGCACCACTTTCTCGTTGACGGACGTGCACAGCGTGGCGGGAAATCCTTGGTAACCCTTGAACGTGGGCTGGCCGCCGTGCTCGCGGATGAACTCCTCGGCGACGCGATCCAGCTCCGCGGTGGTGACGCCTGGTTGCACGAGCGGCGCGAGCAGGTCATGCACCTGCGCGAGCACCGCGCCGGAGCGCTGCATGAGCTCGATGTCCTTGCGCGACTTGCGAATGATCACGTCGCGTCCTTCCTCGTCGACCGGTGTTCGCCAGGTGCTTCAAGGATAGCGGATGCGCCGAACCCGCCGATTGCGGATGCGACGATGGCGGCGCATGCGGACGATAACGCGAAGGCGCCGTCGGTTCCCGTCCATGCAACGGCCGCGAGGACGCAGGCGACGACCGCGAAACGCGCGGTGCGCAGGCGCGGCGGCGACGGCCAAGCGAGGAGCAGCGCAGCAGCCACGAGCGCGATCGCGAGCACGACTTGGGCGGCGACGGCGTGATCGCCCCACCCCGGGCGAGCCGTGAGCGTGCCTTCGAGCGCGCCGACCGCGATCGCGACGGCGAGCATCGAGACGCCTGCAACGCGACTGCGCAGGCGGCGGTCGTCGGCGAACGCCACCGCCGCGAGCACGAGCGCAACGGGCAGTCCTTCGGGTCGGGTCGCGAGCCAGCCCGTCAGCGCCACGAGCACGCCGTGATCGACGATCGTCAGTCGACGACTCGCGCCCCGCAGCGTGACGCGAGCGACAAGCAGCGCCCCTAGGCACGCGACGAGATCGGTGAGCGCGGGAATCGCGTACGGGATCGCCAGCAGCGGGGCGATCGCCGCAGCGACTGTTCGACGCGGCGCCAACTCCCGCGCGATCGACCACGCGAGCAATGCCGCGATGCCGCCGCGCGCGCCATGCAGCCACCCATGCGCGTGGCCCGCGCCGAAGAACACGACGATGCTGGCGAACCAGGCCCACGCGGTCGATCGATCGCGCCACGGCGCGATCGGCCGCCAGAGCGCGGTCACGCGCGTGACGCGACGGACGCCATCGCGGCGTCGAGGTCGTCGCGAACCTGATCAGCCGACTGGTTGCCGTCGATCGTCGCGAGCACGCCGCTCGCCGCGTAGTGCTCGGACACGGGCGCGGTCTGCGCGGCGTACACGCCGAGCCGGTTGCGAACCGCGTCGGCGGTGTCGTCGTCGCGCTGGTACAGCTCGCCGCCGTCGAGATCGCACACGCCCGCAACCTTCGGGGGCGCCGAGTTCACGTTGTACGGCGTCTGGCACGTTCGGCAGATCCAGCGGCCGGACAGCCGCTCCACGAGCACGTCGTCGGGCACGCGAATGTCCAGCGCGACGTCGATCCCCCGGCCGAGCTCGGCGAGCATCTCGTCGAGCGCCTGCGCTTGCGCGCTCGTGCGCGGGAACCCGTCGAGCAGCAGCCCGGCGTCCTCGGGAAGCTCGGCGGCGAGCTCGCGGATCAGACCGATCATCAGCGCGTCCGGCACCAGGTTGCCGGCGTCCATGTAGCCCTTCGCCTCAAGCCCGAGCTCGGTGCCCGCGGCAACCGCGTTGCGCAGCAGATCGCCCGTCGCCACGTGCGTGAGCGAGTAGGCGAAGACGAGGTGTCCCGCTTGGGTGCCCTTGCCGGCGCCCGGCGGGCCCATGATGAGTACGGTCGGCGAATGCGACGAAGCCATCTTCGGTCCCCTACTTGAGGAAGCCCTCGTAGTTGCGCATGACCAGCTGCGATTCCATCTGCCGCATCGTGTCGAGCGCGACGCCGACGACGATGAGGATGGTGGTGCCGCCGAATGCGCCGGACACGCGCTGGTTGATGCCGAACACGTTCACGAAGATCGCCGGGAGGATGATCAGGCCAGCGAGGAACAGCGCGCCGAAGAAGGTGAGGCGCACGAGCACGCGGTTGAGGTACTGCGCAGTGGGGGCGCCCGGACGCACGCCAGGGATGAAGCCGCCGTACTTCTGCAGGTTGTCGGCCTGGTCGACCGGGTTGAACTGCACGAGCGTGTAGAAGAACGTGAACAGGATCACGAACACGGCAGTGACGGTGACGCCCACGAAGCTGTACGGCCCGAGGTACGTGTTGATGAAGTCCTGCACGTCCTGGTTGGGGATCGACGAGGCGATGATCGTGGGGAACGCCATCAGCGCCGACGCGAAGATGATCGGGATCACGCCCGCCATGTTCACGCGCATCGGCAGGTAGGTGGATCCGCCGGTGGTCATCTTGCGGCCGACCATGCGCTTGGCGTACTGCACGGGAATGCGACGCTGGCCCTCTTGGATGAAGACGACTGCCGCGGTGATCGCGACGAGCAGCACCGGCACTGCGAGGCGCGTGCCGACCGGCAGCTGCAGCCAGGTCTGGATGCCCGGCACGATGCCGCTGATGATCGACGCGAAGATCAGCAGCGACATGCCGTTTCCGATGCCGCGCTGGGTGATCAGCTCGCCGAGCCACATGAGCAGCGCGGTGCCCGCGGTCATCGAGACGATGAACAGCAGCATGCGCGCGATGCCGTGCACGGTGGAAAGGTCGGCCTGCTCGGCGGTGAGCAGCGGCGTGCTGCCCGCGCTCTGGGTGCGCAGCACCATGTAGAAGCCGAACGCCTGCATCGCGCCGAGACCCACCGCGAGATAGCGCGTCATGCGGTTGATCTTGTTGTAGCCGGTCTCGCCTTCCTTCTGCAGCGCGGCGAGCGACGGCACGACGGAGCTCATCAGCTGGAAGATGATGCTCGCGGTGATGTACGGCATGATGCCGAGGCCGAAGATGGCCGCGTTGCCCAGGCCGCCGCCGGTCCACAGGTTCAGGAAGTCGAAGATGCCGCCTTTGAGCGCGTCCTCGAGCGAGTCGTGCGGAATGCCCGGCACCGTGATGAACGAGCCGAGACGATAGATCGCGAGCATCGCGAGCGTGAACATGAGCTTCGTGCGCAACTCGGCGATGCGAAAGACGTTCCCGAGCGATGCGAAGGAGATGGTTCCCATAGCGGGGCAGCCTACCTGAGCATCACGCGCGCGTGGCGGCCACAGGCGCGGCCACGCTCACGATCTCGTCTCCCGGCTGCAGCTCGAACTCGCCAGTTGGATTGCGCGCGACGAGGTCGTCGTTGCGGAACACGGCCACCACCAGTTCACCATCGCGGCGATGCGCGTGCAGCGGTCCTGCGCTGGAATCGTCCACCGTGCGTTCCACGAGATCCAACCCGGTGCCGCGCTCGAGCAGCTCCTCGACGACCTGGACATAGTGCGGCGCGTTCGCGGCGAGGCCCATCATGCGGCCGGTGGCGCCCGACGTGGTGAGGACCACGTCCGCGCCCGAGTTGCGAAGGAGCGGGGCGTTCTCGAGCTCGCGTGCCGCGGCCACGATGCGAACCGTGGGATTGAGCGTGCGCACCGAGAGCGTGACAAGCACCGCGGCGTCGTCGCGATTCGGGGTGACGATCACCACGCGAGCACGCTCGACGCGGGCGGCGCTGAGCAGTTCGTTGCTGGTCGCGTCGCCGTGAATGCCGACGCAGCCGAGCCTTGCCGCAACCGCGAGCGATTCGTCGTTGGGATCGATCACGACCACACGATCCATCGGCTCGCCCTGTTCGATCAGCGATTCGAAGGCGGTTCGTCCCTTGACGCCGAACCCGCAGATGACGACGTGATCGTGCACGCTTCTCCTCCATCGACCTTCGCGCAGGACGCTGCGCGTTGCAGTTGCGATCAGCTCCACGGACGTACCCACGAGCAGCACGAGGAACACGATGCGGGCGGGAGTGACGATGAGCGTGGTGAAGAGGCGGGCGGACTGCGAGACCGGCACCACGTCGCCGTACCCTGTAGTGGTGACGGTGACGGTCGCGTAGTAGAGCGAGTCGAGGAACCCGACGACGCCGTCGGCCGTGTCGTTGTAACCGTCGCGTTCGAGATAGGTGCCAAGCGTGATGATCGCCAGCATCAAGAAACCGATGAACACCCGCCATGACAGCTGCCCGAGCGGATTGAACCGGAACTCCTCAGGCATCCGCATGTCGACGCGATGATTCACGTGGCGTGCCTACCCGCCCGCCGAACCCGCCACTCACCGCTGGCTGCTGGCGCTTGCCGTCACCTGGTGACGCAAAGCGACGGGGGCAGGCGTACGCACACGCCCGACGCTCGCCCGGCATCCACACATCGAGCAGAAGAACCCGGCTTGATCAGTATCGGACACGGCCGGGGACGTCCGCATCGGGTCCTCGGGTCAACCAACGCATCGAGCGGGGCGAACCCACGAGCCCGAATTGCCGGGTTGTTACCGGAAATCGGGAGGATCCCGGCACAACGGCTCTCCGTCCGCTGCCAGTTTCCGCCGCCAGGTGACGGAAAGTGGCAGCGGAAATGGGGACGAGGCCCACCGGAGCGGGCCTCGTCGGAATTGCGTGTCGGTCTCGAGCGCGAGCTCGTGGGGCGCGACTATGCCTTCTTGCCGGCCTCGTACGCCGCCTGCTTGGCGAGCTTCTCGGCGTGACGGCCGTGCGGCTTGGGGCCCTCGATGAGCTCCACGGTGCCGCCGGCGGCCTCGATCTTCGCCTTCGCGCTCTCGCTGACCTGGTGCACGCGCACGGTGAGCTTCGTGCTCAGCTCGCCGCGCCCGAGCACCTTCACCGGGTGCTTGAGGTGCCGCAGGATGCCGGCCTGCACGAGCAGCTCCGGAGTGACTTCGGTGCCCGCGTCGAACTTCGCCAGCTGCTCCACGTTCACCGGCAGCGTGTGCGTGCGGAACGGGCCCATCGGCATGGACATCTTCTTGTTCGAGCCGCGCAGCTTGCCGACGCGCATGTACACCGGCATCTGCCCGCCCTCGAACCCGGGGCGAACCTTGCCGCCCGAGCGCGACTTCTGGCCCTTCTGGCCGCGACCGACGGTGTGACCGCCGGTGCCGCTGCCCGGACCGCGACCGATGCGCTTGCGCGCCTTCGTCGCACCCGCGGACGGAGCGAGGTTGTGCAGGCCCTTCTCTTCAAGGTTGGCCGTCATGTCAGTCCTTCGCTTCCTCGACGCTCACGAGGTGGTTGACCAGCCGCAGCTGGCCCGCCAGCACGTCGCTCATCTCGCGCGTCGTCGTGTCGTTGATCTTGCGCAGTCCGAGCGTCTCCAGCGTCGCGCGGTGGCGCGGCTTGGTGCCGATCTTGCTGCGGGTTTGGGTGATCTTGACCTTCGTCGTCATCTCGATCACGCGTCCTCGGTGGTCTCGGTGGTCTCTTCGGCAGCAGCGTCCGCAGCAGCCTCGGGCTCGGCGACCGCGACAGCGGTCTCGGCCGGTGCATCGTCGTGCGACGCGAGCTCGGCCTCGTGCGCCTTCTGCGCGGCCTGCACCTCGGCAGTGCTCGCCTCGGCGAGCGCGCCGCCCTTGCCCTCGGCCCACTGCACGGCGCTCACGCCGACATGGCCGGTCTCCGCGCTCCACGTGAGGCGCGGGCCAAGCACTTCGCTGACGTCCTTGCCGCGCAGCGCCGCGACTTCTTCGGGCATGCGCAGCTGCTGGATCGCGTCCACCGTGGCGCGCACCATGTTGATCGGGGTGCGCGTGCCGATGCACTTGCTGAGGATGTCCTTCACGCCGCCCAGCTCGAGCACCGCGCGCACGCCCGCTCCGGCGATGACGCCGGTACCGGCGCTGGCCGGCTTCAGGAACACGCGACCTGCGCCGAAGTGGCCTTCCACCTCGTGCGGGATCGTGCCGCCCACGCGGGGGATGCGCATGATGTTCTTGCGAGCCTCCTCGAGGCCCTTGCTGATCGCGACGGGGACCTCGTTGGCCTTGCCGTAGCCCACGCCCACGTTCTCGATCTCGTCGCCGACGACGACGAGCGCGGTGAAGCTGAAGCGGCGGCCGCCCTTGACGACCTTCGCGACGCGGTTGATCTGGACGACGCGCTCTTGCAGCTCGCGCCCGTTGTACGTTCCTGCTCGGCTCTCTGGCATGGTTTCCTCGTCTCTCGCGTCAGAACTTCAGGCCGCTCTCGCGGGCCGCCTCGGCGAGCGCCTTCACGCGCCCGTGGTACAGGTAGCCGCCACGATCGAACACGACCGTCTCCACGCCGGCGGCCTTCGCTCGCTCGGCGACGAGCGCGCCGACCTTCGCCGGTCGCTCGGCGCGTGCCAGGGTCTTGATCGACGCGTCCTGCCACGATGCCGCGGCGAGCGTCGTGCCCGCGCGATCGTCGACGACCTGCGCCTCGATGCCCTGGTTGGAGCGGTGGACGACCAGGCGCGGACGCTCGGCCGTGCCCGCAACCTTGTTGCGGAGGCTCATGTGGCGGCGCTTTCGCAGCTGCTCGGTGGT
Organism: Thermoleophilia bacterium; assembly: GCA_039811765.1. Classification (GTDB taxonomy): domain Bacteria; phylum Actinomycetota; class Thermoleophilia; order Gaiellales; family SKUG01; genus JAGQUL01. Next base: position 12,250 of record JBDHZF010000020.1, read on the forward strand.
TCGCTTGCTCATGATGGTGCCTTGTCTCTTCCTGCTCGGCCGCGCGTCACTGCGCTCGCTTGCCGACCTTGCGGCGGATGTGCTCGCCCTTGTACTTGATGCCCTTGCCCTTGTACGGCTCCGGCGGTCGCAGCTCGCGGATCTTCGCGGCCGTCTGGCCGACGAGCTGCTTGTCGATGCCGCGGATCACCAGCTCGGTCTGGCTGGCGACCTCGAACGCGATCCCGTCGGGCGCGGTCAGCACCACCGGGTGCGAGAAACCAGCCGACAGGTCGATGTCGGCGCCCTTCGCGACGAAGCGGTAACCGACGCCGACGATCTCGAGGCGCTTCTCGTAGCCGTCGGTGACGCCCGTCACCATGTTCTGCACGAGCGATCGCGACAGACCGTGCAGCGCCTTGTGGCGCGGGCGGTCGCTGGGGCGCGTGATCTCGAGCGAACCGTCCTCGACGACGACCTTCATGTCGGCGTCGAGCTTCTGGCTCAGCTCGCCCTTCGCACCCTTCACGGTGACGACGTTGCCGGAATCGACCGACACCTCGACGCCCGCGGGGAGCGTGATGGGGAGTTTTCCGATGCGTGACATTTCCTACGTTCTCCGTTCCTGCTACCAGACGTAGCAGATAACTTCGCCGCCGACGTTGTGGCCGGACGCTTCCTTGCTGGTCATCACGCCCTTCGACGTGGACATGATCGCCACGCCGAGGCCGCCGAGCACCTTCGGCAGTCGCGAGCTGGGGGCGTACTCGCGCCGACCCGGCTTGCTCATGCGGCGAATGCCGGTGATGACCTGCTTGCGGTCGTGCGTGTACTTGAGCTTCACGACGAGCACTTTGGCGTACTGGCCCTGCTCGACCGAGTAGTCCTCGATGTAGCCCTCGCGCTTGAGGATGCGCGAGATCGCCTCGAGCAGTTTGCTCGACGGCATGGCCACCTCGTCCTTGAGCGCGCGGCTCGCGTTGCGAATGCGCGTGAGCATGTCGCCCACCGGGTCGTTGACCTGACCGCGGTAGCGGATCTCGCTGATGTCGATGGTCTGCTTCATGTGTGGATCACCAACTCGCCTTCGTCATGCCGGGGATCTGCCCCTTGTGCGCCATCTCGCGCAAGCAGATGCGGCACAGTCCGAACTTGCGGAACACGGCCTTGCTGCGCCCGCACATGCGGCAGCGCGTGTAGCCGCGCACCGCGTACTTGGGGGACCGAGCGGCCTTGACCTTGAGTGACGTCTTCGCCATTGAACCTGTACTCCTTACGCCTGCTGGCCCGGCTTGCGGAACGGGAACCCGTACTTTTCGAGGAGCAGCTTGGAGCCCTCCTTCGAGCCGCCGGAGATCGTGAAGACGATGTCCATGCCGCGGGTCGTGTCGATGGTGTCGTAGTCGATCTCCGGGAAGATCGTCTGGTCGGTGATGCCGAGCGCGAAGTTGCCTTGGCGATCGAAGGCCGTGGCCTTGATGCCGCGGAAGTCGCGGATTCGCGGCAGCGCCGTGACGAGCAGTCGGTCGAGGAACTCGTACATGCGGTCCCCGCGCAGCGTCACCTTGCAGCCGATGGGCATCTCCTCGCGCAGCTTGAACGTGGCGACGGACTTCTTGGCGCGAGTGACGACCGGCTTTTGGCCGGCGATCACGCCCATCTGCTCCACCGCCGCGTCGAGCAGCTTCGAGTTCACCTTCGCGTCGCCCACGCCCATGTTCAGCGTGATCTTCTCGATGCGCGGCACCTGCATGATCGAGCTCAGGCCCAGCTCTTCCTTGAGCTGCGGTCGGATCTCGTCGTTGTATTTGTCCTTGAGGCGGGCCATTCGACTCACTTGCCCTTCGTCTCGTCGAGGTCGACGTCGTCGCGTCGGCTGACGCGCACCTTGCGGCCGTCGTCGGCGACCCGCCAGCCCACGCGGGTGGGCTTGCCGGATGCCGGGCTGACGACCGCGACGTTCGACACGTGGATGGCGGCTGGCTTCTCGATCACGCCGCCCTGGTTTTGCTGTCGAGCCGCGTCAGCGGCGTTCTGCGCCGGTCGCGGTCGCGTGTGGCGCTTGACGATCGCCACGCCCTCGACGACCACGCGCTGACGCTCACGATCGACGCGCTCGACGATGCCGCGCTTGCCGCGGTCCTTGCCGGAGATCACTTCGACGGTGTCGCCCTTGCGGACCTTCATCTGCTTCGTTGCTCGCGCCATGGCTCAGAGCACCTCCGGTGCGAGCGAGACGATCTTCATGAAGTTGCGGTCGCGAAGCTCGCGAGCAACCGGGCCGAAGATGCGCGTCCCGCGGGGATTGCGCTGGTTGTCGATGATGACGCACGCGTTCTCGTCGAACTGGATGGACGTGCCGTCGGGGCGCTTGAGCGACTTCTTCGTGCGGACGATGACCGCCTTCACGACCTCGCCCTTCTTCACCGCGCCGCCCGGCTGCGCCGTCTTGACGGTGCCGACGATCGTGTCGCCCACGTGCGCATAGCGGCGCTTGGAGCCGCCGAGCACGCGGATGCACAAGAGCTCACGAGCTCCCGTGTTGTCCGCGACGCGCATGCGTGATTCTTGCTGGAGCATCTTCCTCTACCTCACTTCGCGCGCTCGAGGACCTCGACGAGGCGCCAGGTCTTGGTCTTGGACATCGGACGGCAGGCCACGACGCGCACCTTGTCGCCAACGTTGGCGTCGTTGCGCTCGTCATGCGCGTGCAGCTTCTTGCTGAGGCGCATCACCTTCTTGTAGCGCGGATGCGTCTTCTGCTTGTCGACGCGCAGGGTGATCGACTTGTCGCCCTTGTCGCTGGTCACGATGCCGACGAACTCGCGTCGGATCGGAGCCTTGACTTCCGGGTTGTGATCGGTGTGGGAGCTCATGCGGTGGCCTCGGCCTTCTTCTTGTCGCCCAGCAGCGTGAGCAGCCGCGCGACGTCGCGCTTGGCTTGGCCCAGCCGGCTGGAATCCTCGAGCGCTCCGGTGGCGAGCGAGAAGCGCAGTCCCATGATCTCGGTGCGCTTCTCGTCGACCAGCTTCTGCAGCTCGGCGGCGTCCTTCTTCTTCAGGTCTTCGAATTCGCGTCGCTTCATCAGAGCTCACCATCCCGGGTGACGAACTTGCACTTGACCGGGAGCTTCATGGCGGCGAGACGCATGGCCTCGCGCGCCAGCGGCTCGTCGACGCCGGCGAGCTCGAACATGACCATGCCCGGCTTGACGACGGCGACCCAACCCTCCGGCGAGCCCTTGCCCTTGCCCATACGGGTCTCGAGCGGCTTCTTGGTGATGGGCTTGTGCGGGAACAGGTTGATCCACACCTTGCCGCCGCGCTTGATCTTGCGCGTCATGGCAATACGAGCGGCCTCGATCTGGCGGTTGGTGATCCAGCCGGATTCGAGGGTCTTCAGGCCGTACTGGCCGAAGTTCACCTGCACGTTGCCCTTCGACAGGCCACGGCGTCGGCCGCGGTGGTGTCGTCGGAATTTTGTTCGCTTAGGGAGCAGCATTTCTCAGTTCACCTACTCACTTGGAGCCGCGCGGAGCGCGCCCCTGTCCACCGGCGTTGTCTGGTCGGCCACCGCCGCCGGGACCGCGACCGGGACCACCCGGACCGCGACCACCGCCACCGGCGCCGCCACGATCACCGCCGCCACGGCGTCGCTGACCGCGACCCTGGCCACGGCGATCATCGCCATCATCGATGCGCATGCGGCCGGATTCGAAGCCCTCCGGCAGCACCTCGCCCTTGTTGATCCACACCTTGACCCCAATGCGGCCATAGGTGGTCTTCGCCTCGACGAAGCCGTAGTCGATGTCCGCGCGCAGCGTGTGCAGCGGCACGCGGCCTTCGCTGTAGCCCTCGACGCGCGCCATTTCCGCGCCGCCGAGACGACCGCCGCAGCGAACGCGCACGCCGTGCGCGCCGGAGCGCATGGCGCTGGCGAGCGAGCGCTTCATCGCGCGGCGGAACGCCACGCGGTTCTCGAGCTGCTCGGCGATGCCTTGCGCCACGAGCTTCGCGTCGAGCTCGGGTCGCTTGATCTCGTTGATGTTGATGTGCACGCCCTTGCGGGTCATCGCGCCGATCTCCTTGCGGAGCGCGTCGACCTCGCTGCCGGACTTGCCGATCACGATGCCCGGTCGAGCGGTGTAGATGTCGACCGTGACCTTCTGCTTGTCCTTGCGGATCAGGATGTCGCTGATGCCGGCGTGGGCGAGCTTGCCGTTGATGTGACGGCGGATGTTGACGTCCTCGATCAGGTAGTCCGAGAACTCCTTCTCGGTGAACCAGTTCGAGCGCCAGTCGTGGATGATGCCGACCCGAAGGCCGCCGGGGTGGATCTTCTGTCCCATCAGGCCTTCTCCTCGGTGCTCTCGGTGGCCTCGGTCGCGGCGGCCTCGGGGGCAGCTGCGGCGGGCGTCTCGTCCTTCGGCTTCTTGGCGGCAGCCGGCTTCTTCGCCGGAGCCTTCTTCTCGGTCGCCTTCTTGGAACCGGCCACGCGAGCGGAGCGATCGCCCTTCGACGCGGCGGCCTTCTTGGCGGCGCGACCTTCGAGCAGCTCGGCGGGCGCGACGTCCACGATCACCGTGATGTGGCACGTGCGCTTGTTGATGCGGTCGGCGCGACCACGAGCACGCGGCTTGAAGCGCTTGAACGTGGGCCCCTCGTCCGCGAACGCCGCGCTCACGTAGAGCTCCTCGGCGCGCATGCCGTGGTTGTTCTCCGCGTTGGCGACGGCGCTCTTGAGCACCTTCATCACTTCACGCGCGGCGCCGCGATCGCTGAACGCCATCGCCGTGGCGGCCTGCAGCACGCTCTTGCCGCGGATCTGGTCCACGACCAGGCGACCCTTCTGCGCGCTGAAGCGCAGGTACTTCGCCGTGGCGCGCACCGGGCGCGATTCGGTCGTGGCCTTCGTGGCGGACTTCGTCGCCTTGGCCTTCTCCTCGGGCGTCGTCGCGGCGACCGCCGCGTCCGTGCCCTCGTCTGTTGTCTGCTCGTCAGTCATGTCGATCCCTCAAACGCGTCAGCGCTTCTTGCCCTTCTCCGCGTCGTGGCCTCGGAAGTAGCGCGTGGGCGCGAACTCGCCGAGCTTGTGGCCAACCATCGCCTCCGTGATGAACACGGGGACGTGCTTGCGGCCGTCGTGCACGGCGATCGTGTGCCCGACCATGTCGGGGAACACGGTGCTCGAGCGCGACCACGTGCGCACCATGCGCTTGGTTCCGTCCTCGTTCATCGTGCGGATGCGCCCGATGAGGCGCTCCTGGACGAACGGTCCCTTTCGGCTGCTTCGGCTCATGCTCACTTACCTCGTGACTGCTTGCCGCGCTTGCGTCCGCGGACGATCAGCTTGTTGGACGTCTTCTTGGGGTTGCGGGTGCGGTAACCGCGCGTCGGCACGCCCCATGGCGTGACGGGGTTGCGACCACCGCTCGTCTTGCCCTCGCCACCACCATGCGGGTGGTCGACCGGGTTCATCACGACGCCGCGGACCTTCGGGCGTCGGCCGAGCCAGCGGGTGCGGCCGGCCTTGCCACCCTTGGTGTTCTGGTGCTCGGCGTTGCCCACCGCGCCAACCGTGGCGCGGCACTCCAAGCGCACGCGGCGCATCTCGCCGCTCGGCAGGCGAAGCACTGCGTACTCGCCGTCCTTGCCGACGAACTGGATGCTCGTGCCGGCGCTGCGCGCCATCTGCGCGCCCTTGCCGGGCTGCAGCTCCACGCAGTGCACGACGGTACCGACCGGCATGTTCGCCAGCGGCATTGCGTTGCCCGGCTTGATGTCAGCCTCGGGGCCGCTGACGACCATCTGGCCGACTTCCAACTTCTGCGGGGCGATGATGTACGCCTTCGCGCCGTTGGTGTAGTGCAGCAGCGCGATGCGCGCGGTGCGGTTGGGGTCGTACTCGATCGAGGCGACCTTCGCCGGCACGCCGTCCATGCGGCGCTTGAAGTCGATCACTCGGTAGCGGCGCTTGTGGCCACCGCCGCGGTGACGCGTGGTGATGCGGCCGTTGTTGTTGCGACCGCCGGTCTTCTTGAGACCGCGCGTGAGCGACTTCTCGGGCGCGTTGCCCTTGGTGACGTCGGCGAAGTCGCTGATCTCCATGAATCGGCGACCCGGGCTGGTGGGCCTGAACTTCTTCGTCGGCATGTCAGTGCACCCCCTCGAAGATCTGGATCGTGTCGCCAGCCTTGAGCTTCACGACGGCGCGCTTGTAACCGGGGCGGATGCCCTGGAACGTGCCGCGGCGCTTCGGCTTGGCCTTGACGGTGGACGTGTTGACGCTGAGCACGGTGACGCCGGGGTTGGTCAGCTCCACCGCCTGGCGGATCTGCTCCTTGTTGGCGTCCGAGTGCACCTTGAACACGTAGCGGTTGTGCTCGAGCCCGGCGTACGATTGCTCGCTCTGCACGGGCGCGAGGATGACGTTGCGCAAGTCCATCAGTCCTCGGTTCCTTCCAGCTGCTTGAGGACCGTCTCGCTGACGACGAGGCCGCGGCCCCACATCACGTCGGCGACGTCGATGTCGCTCGAGGCGACGACGATCACGTCTTCCAGGTTGCGGAAGCTCTTCCACACGTTCTCCTGCTCGGCCGAGCAGATCACGGTGAGCTTCTTTCCGGCGCCGTCGAAGCTCCAGCCGGCGCGCAGCGCGGCCGCGGCCTTGGCGCTGGGCTTGTCGGCGAAGGCGTCGTCGGCGAGCACTGCCAGCGAACCGCGCTGCGCGTGCAGCGAGACCGCGGCGTGCAGCGCCTTGAGGCGCTCCTTCTTGTTCACCTTGCCGCCGTACTCGCGTGGCTGCGGGCCGAAGACCACACCGCCGGTGCGCCACTGCGGCGCACGCGTGGTGCCTTGGCGCGCTCGGCCGGTGCCCTTCTGGCGCCACGGCTTGGCGGCGCCGCCCTTGACCTGCCCGCGGCTCTTGACCGCGTGCGTGCCTTGGCGTCGCCAGAGAAGCTCGTTGCGCACGACGTGCCAGACGAGATGCTCGTTCCAGTCGGTGGAGAACGCGTCGCCGGTCAGGTCGACCGTTCCGCTGCCACCGAGCTTGGGTGCGTTGACAGCGGCCATCAGTCGCTCACCACCACGACGAACCCGTTCTTGTGGCCGGGCACGCTGCCCTTGACGAGGAGCAGGTTCTTATCCTCGTCGACCTTGACGACCTTCAGGCCCAGCTGGGTGACGTTGCGCGCGCCCATGTGGCCAGGCATTCGCTGGCCCTTGATGACGCGGCTCGGCCACGCGCTCGCGCCGATCGAGCCCGGCGCGCGCTTGTTGTGCGAGCCGTGGCTCATCGGGCCGCGCCCGAAGTTGTGGCGCTTGATCGTGCCGGCGAAGCCCTTGCCCTGGCTGATGCCACGGACCTTGATCTTCTGCCCGGCCTCGAAGCGACCGACGGTGACCTCGTCGCCCTGGGCGACGTCGGTGAAGTCGCGGATCTCGACGAGACGGCGGTAGCCGCCGTCCACGCCAGCGGACTTGAGGTGTCCGAGTTCCGCCTTCGAAAGCTTGCGATCGGCGACGCTCTCCCACGCGATCTGCGCGGCGGCGTAGCCGTCCTTGTCTTCGGTGCGCACTGCCACCACGGGGCAGGGACCGGCTTGGAGCACGGTGACCGGAGTGACGCTTCCGTCCTCGTTGAAGACGCGCGTCATCCCGATCTTCTTCGCGATGATGCCTGTAGCCATTGGGGGCCTTCCGGGGTTCAGCCGATCACCGGTTTCGCGGGCAGCGACCTGGTGAGAGCGGCAGCGAGTGTTAGAGCTTGATCTCGATGTCGATGCCCGCCGGCAGGTCGAGACGCATGAGCGAGTCGACCGTCTTCGGGGTGGGCTTCTTGATGTCGATGAGGCGCTTGTGCGTGCGAATCTCGAAGTGCTCGCGCGAGTCCTTGTTGACGAAGGGGGACCGGATGACACAGTAGATGTTCCGCTCGGTCGGCAGCGGCACGGGACCCACCACCTCGGCGCCCGTGCGGGTCGCCGTCTCGACGATCGAAGCTGCGCTTCGGTCGAGCTGGGTGTGCTCGTAGCCCTTGAGCCTGATGCGGATGTTCTGCTGTGCCATTCCGGTCCCTATTCCTTCAGGTATTCAGTCAGTGACCGTCAGTGTCACTTGATGATCTTGGTGACGATGCCGGCGCCCACCGTTCGGCCGCCCTCGCGGATGGCGAACTTCAGGCCCTCGTCCATGGCGATCGGCTGGATCAGCTCGACGTTCATGGTGATGTTGTCGCCAGGCATGACCATCGCCGTGCCCTCCGGCAGCTTCACGACGCCGGTGACGTCCGTGGTGCGGAAGTAGAACTGCGGGCGGTAGTTGTCCTGGAACGGGGTGTGGCGGCCGCCTTCTTCCTTCGAAAGGACGTACACCTCGGCCTCGAACTGCGTGTGCGGGTTGATCGAGCCCGGCTTGGCGAGGACCTGGCCGCGCTGGACCTCCTCGCGCTTCACGCCGCGCAGGAGCGCGCCGACGTTGTCGCCAGCCTCGCCGCGGTCGAGCAGCTTGCGGAACATCTCGACGCCCGTGCAGACCGTCTTCATCGGCTTGTCGGTGATGCCGAGGATCTCGACCTCGTCGTTGACGTTCAGCACGCCGCGCTCGATGCGACCCGTCACGACCGTGCCGCGACCGGTGATCGTGAACACGTCCTCGACCGGCATGAGGAAGTCCTTGTCGACGTCACGCTGCGGCTCGGGCACGTAGTTGTCGACGGCCTCCATGAGCGCCATGACCTTGTCGCCCCACTCGCTCGTGGGATCCTCGAGGGCCTTGAGCGCGCTGCCGCGGATGACGGGGATGTCGTCGCCCGGGAAGTCGTACTTGCTGAGCAGCTCGCGCACTTCCATCTCGACGAGCTCGATGAGCTCCTCGTCGTCGACCATGTCCTCCTTGTTGAGGAACACGACCAGGTACGGCACGCCGACCTGGTTGGCGAGCAGGATGTGCTCGCGCGTCTGCGGCATCGGACCGTCGGCGGCCGACACGACCAGGATCGCGCCGTCCATCTGCGCGGCGCCCGTGATCATGTTCTTGATGTAGTCGGCGTGGCCGGGGCAGTCGACGTGCGCGTAGTGGCGGTTCTCGGTCTCGTACTCGATGTGAGCGGTCGAGATCGTGATGCCGCGCTCGCGCTCTTCCGGCGCCTTGTCGATGTTCTCGAAGTCGGTCGCTTCGCCGCCGAGTCGGGTGGCGAGCACCTTCGAGATCGCCGCGGTCAGCGTCGTCTTGCCGTGGTCGATGTGACCGATGGTGCCGATGTTGACGTGCGGCTTGGTCCGCTCGAACTTTTCCTTTGCCATTGTTCCGTGTTCCCTCTGATGTCTCGAGACTGGGTTTGTGTGTTGCGTGTGTGACTAGCTAGTTGCGTTCGTTCGCTGCCTCGTGGATCAAGCCCGTGTCAGGCCTCGCCACGCGCCTTCGCGATGATCTCGGTGGCGATGTTCGACGGCACTTCTTCGTACCGGCCGAACTGCATCGAGTAGTTCGCGCGACCCTGAGTCAGCGAGCGCAGCGCCGTAGCATATCCGAAAAGCTCGGAGAGCGGGACGCGTGCTCGAACGATTTGCGCGTTGCCTCGAGGTTCCATGCCCTCGATGCGACCGCGGCGCGAGCTGAGGTCGCCCATGACCTCGCCCATGTACTCCTCCGGCGTGGTGACTTCCACGTCCTGGATCGGCTCCAAGAGAATCGCGCCGGCGCGGTTGCATGCTTCCTTGAAGCCGATCGATCCGGCGAACTCGAACGCCATCGTCGAGGAGTCGACTTCGTGGTACTTGCCGTCGGTGAGCTCCACGCGAACGTCGACCATCGGGTAGCCGGCGAGCACGCCGCTTTCCATGGCGCCCTTGATGCCCGTTTCCACGGACGGGATGTACTCGCGCGGGATAGAGCCGCCGGTGATCTTGTTCTCGAACTCGAAGCCCTTGCCCGGCTCGTTCGGCTCGACGTTGAGCTGCACGACCCCGAACTGGCCCGAGCCGCCGGTCTGGCGGACGAATTTGCCTTCCACCTTCTCGACGCGCTTCTTGATCGTCTCGCGATACGCCACCTGCGGCTTGCCGACGTTCGCTTCCACGCGGAACTCGCGCTGCAGGCGGTCGACGATGATCTCGAGGTGCAGCTCGCCCATGCCGGCGATGACCGTCTGGCCCGTCTCCTCGTCGGTGCGCACGCGGAAGGTGGGGTCCTCCTCCGCGAGCTTGGAGAGCGCGACGCCGAGCTTGTCCTGGTCGGACTTGGTCTTCGGCTCGATCGCCACGGAGATCACCGGATCCGGGAACTCCATCGTCTCGAGCAGCACCTGGCCGTCCTTGAGCGTGAGCGTGTCGCCCGTGCCCGTGTCCTTCAGACCCACGGCAGCCGCGATCTCGCCAGCGGCGATCGAGTCGCGCTCCTCGCGCGAGTTCGCGTGCATCTGCAGGATGCGGCCGATGCGCTCCTGCTTGCCCTTGGTCACGTTGATGACCTGCGTGCCGGCGCTGATCTTGCCCGAGTACACGCGGAAGTAGGTGAGCTTGCCGACGTGCGGATCGGTCATCACCTTGAAGGCGAGCGCGGCGAACGGCTCGTCCTCGCTGGAGTGACGCTCGGTGTCCTCGCCCGTCTTGGGGTCGGTGCCCTTGATCGCGGGCACGTCGAGCGGCGACGGCATGTAGTCGATTACCGCGTCGAGCAGCGGCTGCACGCCCTTGTTCTTGAACGCCGAGCCGCACAGGACCGGGTTGAACTGGTTGGCGATCGTGCCCTTGCGGATCGCGGCCTTCAGCTCGTCGACCTCGATCTCCTCGCCGCCGAGGTACTTCTCCATGAGCTCCTCGTCGTGCGACGCGACCTCTTCGAGCAGCATCTCGCGGTACTCGGCCGCCTTGTCGGCGAGCTCGGCGGGGATCTCCACCTCGTCGAACGTGGAGCCGTCCTCGCTGTCGTACTTGATCGCGATCATGCGAACCAAGTCGACCACGCCGGTGTAGTGATCCTCCGCGCCCCACGGGATCTGCACGGCGATCGGGTTCGCGCCGAGGCGGTCCTTCATGGTCTGCATCGACATGTAGAAGTCGGCGCCCATGCGGTCCATCTTGTTGACGAACGCGATGCGCGGCACGCCGTACTTGTCGGCCTGGCGCCACACGGTCTCGGACTGCGGCTCGACGCCGGACACGGAGTCGAACAGCGCGACGGAGCCGTCGAGCACGCGCAGCGAGCGCTCGACCTCGACGGTGAAGTCGACGTGGCCCGGCGTGTCGATGATGTTGATCGTGTGGCCGTTCCAGATGGCGGTGGTGGCGGCCGACGTGATCGTGATGCCGCGCTCTTGCTCTTGCACCATCCAGTCCATGGTGGCGCCGCCGTCGTGCACCTCGCCGGTGCGGTGGATGCGTCCCGTGAAGTAGAGGATGCGCTCCGTCGTCGTGGTCTTGCCCGCGTCGATGTGCGCCATGATGCCGATGTTGCGCGTCAGGGCGAGGCGGCTCTTCTTGCCTGTCGTTGCAGTGCTCACGTTTGGTGTCCCACCGTGTTGGTTGGTTGGCTGGGGAAGCTTGGTTTTCGGTCCGAGCACGAAACAGCGACCCTCGCGGGGGACGTTGCGGTCTCGAAACCGCCCGTATCGCCTCGCGAAGGCCGCCGGCGAGTTCGTCGCGCTCGGCGTATGCAGGATGAACTCACGACGTGGACCCCGCCCGAACCGCCGCCCGAAGACGTTGGCCCAGTTGCACCGGGGATCCGGCCGTGTTCTACCAGCGGTAGTGCGCGAAGGCCTTGTTGGCCTGCGCCATGCGGTAGACGTCGTCCTTCTTCTTGTACGCGCCGCCCTGCTGGGAGAGCGCGTCCATCAGTTCGTTGGCCAGTCGCTCGGCCATCGTCTTCTCGCGGCGATCGCGCGCGTAGGAGACGGTCCAGCGAAGGGCCAGGGTTCGTGCGCGGCGAGCCGGCACTTCGATCGGGATCTGGTAGTTGGCGCCACCGACGCGTCGGCTGCGCACCTCCAGAACGGGCGTGACGGTCTTGATCGCCTGCTCGAGCACCTCGAGCGGGTTGCGACCGCTGCGCTCCTGGACGATGTCCATGGCGCGGTACACGATGCGCTCGGCGGTCGACTTCTTGCCGTCGAGCATGATCTTGTTGATCAGCTGCGTGACGAGGATCGACCCGTAGACCGGATCCTTCGGCAGCTGGCGGGGCTTGATGTCTGCGCGTCGTGGCATCAGTCGTTCGCCTTCTTGGCACCGTACTTGGAACGAGCCTGCTTGCGACCCTGCACGCCGGAGGCGTCGAGCGCGGAGCGGATGATCTTGTAGCGCACACCCGGAAGGTCCTTCACGCGACCGCCGCGGATGAGCACCACGCTGTGCTCTTGCAGGTTGTGCGAGATGCCGGGGATGTAGGCCGTGACCTCCATCGAGTTGGTCAGGCGCACACGAGCGACCTTGCGAAGCGCCGAGTTCGGCTTCTTCGGGGTGGTGGTGTACACGCGCGTGCACACGCCGCGCTTCTGCGGCGCGCCCTTGAGGGCCGGCGTCTTGCTCGACGCGACGACCTTCTTGCGCGGGTTGCGGACCAGCTGTTGGATGGTAGGCATTCGGGCCTTTGCTCCTGGGGGCTTCTCGTTGGCGTCGTGCGCGGGCATGCGGGGATGCGTGATCCACGCGCCGCATCGCAGCGACGGGGAAATGTACCACCTTTCCGGAGTCGATCGCAACTAGCAACCGACTCCATCGCCCGCGATCCTCCGGATCGGGCTGGAATCGGCCGGAAATTTTCCGATGCACGGGGGCGCGCGCAGTTGACGAGGCAGGCACAAGCGGTCGCGACAGCGACTAGGTTGACGAGACGAGCCGAATTGGGCGGTCTCGTCAACCAAGTCGCAATTCCACCCCACTTGGTTGACCACAGTGCCCTGTTTGGGCGTCGTGGTCAACCAAGTGGGGTGGTTTGCGCGCAGGTGCCGAGCGGGGCTAACTCGCCAGCGCCGCGAGCGCCACCTCGAACGCGAGCTCGAGCCGGTCGCCCACCACCTCGCCGTGGAATTCCGGCACCCACGACCCGTCGAGCGCGCTGAGCACGTCGCTGACCACGAGCAAGCTCGCGACCTGCGCGTCACGCACCGTTGCCACCGCAAACAGCGCGGCAGCTTCCATCTCCACCACCGGCACGCCCGCTGCCACGTGCGCGCGAACTTCCTCGGCGGTCTCGCGATATGGCGCGTCGGTGGTCCACGTGCTCGCGCGCCGGTACGGCTCGTCTCTCGCATCGAGCTGCGCAGCGAGCTGCTCGGTGAGCTGCGCGTCGGGCACCGCCGGTTCGCCCGCAGGCAGGTAGTGGTGGCTCGTTCCCTCGTCGCGCACCGCGCCCGTGCACAGCACCAAATCACCCACCGCGAGCGACGGGTCCATGCCGCCGCACGTGCCGATCGACGCGACCCGGCGGCAGCCGAGCGCGACCAGGTCCTCGAGCATCACCGCGGCCACCGGCGCGCCGATCCCGAAGTCGGCGACGAGCGCCACGCTGCGATCGGTCTCGTCGAGCAGGTACGTGTCCCCGAAGAAGCCACTGATTTTCACGTGCGCGCGCGAAGCGAGCAGTCGCTGCGCGAGCCCGCGGTGGTAGCACAGGATCGCCGCGTCCGGCGGCGGCACCTCGGCGTACGCCCCGCTTTCGAGCCCGTGCGCGGCGAGCGCCTCGGGATTGACGATGCCGGGCCGGCCGTGCTTTGCAGGATCGTTCGGAACCGTCATGGCGCAATCCTAGCCCGCGATCGTACCGCGGCCGCCGCGGCCGCCGCGGCCCATCCGCAATTTCCTCGAACAGTCGGGACAAATCGCGGAATCGACCGGCTCGCCATGGCCGACCGATCCCACCCATCCGCAATTTCCTCAAACAGTCGGGACAAATTCCGGAAACGACGTGGACGGAAACGACCGCCGACCTGGACTGAGCTGCACAGACGCCGTTTCCGGCCGCGCTGTGGCCAGTCCGCAACTACAGCTCGTCGCCGGTCGACAATCGGACATGCCGCATGCGCAGCGGCATGCACCAAAAGAGGAACAGGGAGATGCTGCACGGGAGCGAGGGACGGATCACGCGAACGCTGATCGCAGCCGCCGCATGCCTGCTCGCGCTCGCGCTGTTTGCCACGTCGCACGCGATCGCGGCCGACGTCGCGAGCAGTGCCGCCTCCGACCCGCCCACCGTCGCGCTCGCGCCGCCGTATCGCGCGCAGGGCCGCATGATGCGCGATCGCTTCGGACGCGTCGTGTTCTTCCACGGCGTGAACGCCGTGTACAAGCCCGCGCCGTACGTCGCGCCGTCCGCGGAGAACGGCGTGCCGCTCGACCAGAGCCTGTTCGACGATCGCGACGGGCAGTTCCTCGCCGACAGCGGCCTCAACGCGGTGCGCTACGGCGTGATGTGGGCTGGCGTGCAGCCCACGCCCACCACCGTGGACACCGCGTACCTCGCGAAGGTCCGCTCGATCGTGTCGATGCTCGGCCGCCACGACTTGGGAGTGCTCGTGGAGTCGCATCAGGACATGTGGTCGGAGGCGTATCGCGGCGTGGGCTTCCCGGACTGGACGCGGCTCGATCACGGCGTGAAGTTCACGAACTGCTGCGGCTTCCCCGCCAACTACGTCTCCCCCGCGATGCAGAGCCAGTGGGAGGCGTTCTGGGCGAATCGCGCCAACCTGTGGGGACGCTTCGCGGTGCAGTGGCTCTACGTGACGCGCGCCGTGCACGACCTGCCGAACTTGATCGGCTACGACGTGTTCAACGAGCCGTGGCCGGGTCGCGCCATGGCTCGCTGCGCGCTGCCTGGCGGGTGTGTGGATCGCGACTACCAAGCGCAGCGCGTGCAGGAGCTCGCGATCGCCGCGATCCGCCGAGTGGACATGCAGACGCCTGTGTGGTGGGAAGGCAACCTGCTCACCGATTTCGGTGGCGCGAATCGAGTGGGCGTGCGTCGCCCGATCGCCGATCCGGCGAGCAACACCGCGCTGTCGTTCCACGTCTACTGCATGCTCGGCACGAGCCATCTGTTCGGGCTGCGCCCTGGCACCGATCCCACCTGCAACGCGACTGACAAGAAGGTGTTCGCGGAGGCCGAGCGCGCGGGTCGACGCAACGACTCGCCGCCGATCCTCACGGAGTTCGCCGCGTCCGACGACCTCACTGACATCGAGCGCGTCACGCGCATGGCGGACGAGCACATGATGTCGTGGTTCTACTGGGGCTACGGCGGTTGGAACGATCCAACGGGCGGTCCTGACATGCAGGGCCTGTTCACGAACGACTACGAGCGCACCGAGGCGACGCTCAAGAAGGCGAAGGCGAACCTGCTGGTGCGCGCGTATCCGCAGGCGGTGGCGGGGGTGCCGGTGCGCTGGCGCTTCCAGCCGCGCACGGCGACGAAGCTGTTCACGTTCGCGTACGCGTCCAACCCGAAGATCGGCGCGCCCACCGTGGTGGTGGTGCCCAAGCGCCAGTACCCCACCGGCTACCGCGCGAGCGTGACCGGGCCGGTGCGCGTGACGTCGCAGGCGAACGCGTCGCTGCTGACGCTGGAGTCGACCGGCGCGAGCGGCATCGTGACCGTGGCCGTTCGCCGCGTGCCCGATGCGTGACGGGGCCGGCGACGGGCCCGTCGACCCAGCGCGTTCGGCCCACATGGCTCGCATCCGAAGCCGTGACACGAAACCCGAGCTGGCGCTGCGCTCCGCGCTGTTTCGACGCGGACTACGCTTCCGCAAGAACGATCGACGCTTGCCGGGATCGCCGGATCTGGTGTTTCCGAGATATCGCGCTGCGGTGTTCGTGCACGGTTGTTTCTGGCACGGGCACGATTGCCGCTACGGCACGCGTCCCGCGACGCGCTCGGACTACTGGCTCGCGAAGTTCGATCGCAATCGCGACCGCGATCGCCGCGTGCGCGCCGAGCTCGAAGCGATGGGCTGGCGCGTGCTCGAGATCTACGAGTGCGCATGGCGCGGCCCGGGCAGCCAGCCATGGGACGACGTCGTCGACGCCACCGAACGCTGGCTCGAG
>JBDHZF010000021.1:0-27885 GCA_039811765.1 Thermoleophilia bacterium
TGATGCGCGATACCATGCCGGCATGGGACTCTAGGGCACGCCTCGGATCCCTGCACGTTGCTGCCCTCCCTACCCCGCACAGCGATCCGGAAAAACACAGGAAACGTGACGGATTCACACCCCATTGACCTCACAGGAACTTCGTTCCTCGAATTGCTTGGCGACGACGCGCCCGCCGTCGACCTGACCGCGCCGTTCACGATCGGCCGCGACGGCACCACGCCCGTGCGGATCGAAGGCCGCGTCGCGCTCGCGCCGATGGCAGGGGTGAGCGTGCAGGCGTTCCGACGCCAGGGACGCCGTTTTGGCGCGAGCGTCGTCTTCACCGAGATGGTGTCCGTGAGCGGGTTGCACTACGCGAACGAGCGCACGCGCGACTACTTGCGCATCGCCACCGACGAGCACCCGATCGCCGTGCAGCTGTTCGGCACCGATCCCGCGCTGATGCGCGACGCCGCGCAGCAGGTGAAGGACGCGGGCGCGGACATGATCGACATCAACATGGGGTGCCCCGTGAAGAAGGTGTCGAAGACGGGCGCTGGCTGCGCGCTGCTCGACGATCCCGACACCGCGGTGGCGGTCGCTCGCGCATGCGTGGAGACCACCGACCTGCCCGTGACCGTGAAGATTCGCCGTGGCATGCGCAATGGCTCGATGGACTTCGAGGTGCTCGGCCGGCGGCTCGTCGAAGAAGCGGGCGTGTCGGCGCTCACGCTGCACCCTCGAAGCGCGTCGCAGATGTACACGGGCTTCGCCGACCACGCGCTCACGGCGCGCCTGGTGGAGCTCGTCGACGTGCCCGTGTTCGCGAGCGGCGACATCACCGATCGCGTGCGAGCAGAAGCGGTGATGGCGCTCACCGGATGCACCGGCGTGATGATCGGTCGCGCGGCACAAGGCAATCCGTGGGCGGTACGCGACCTCGCGACCGGCCGCGCGGTCGAGCCCGATCCCGAAGAGCGCGTTGCCGAGCTCATCCGATTCGTGCGCGAGGTGGTGCGCGAGATGGGCGACCATCGCGCAACGGGGTTCCTGCGCAAGTTCTATGGCTGGTACCTACGCGGGGCAGCGTTCGGCAGGAGCGCCCGTCGCGAGCTCATGCAGTTCGAGACTCCTGCGGACGTGGAAGCGCACCTGCTCGAACGCTGGCCCGGCGCGCTCCCCCGTCTCGAACAGCTCGAAGCGACCGTGCGCTACCCGGACGACACCGATCGCGTCATCGAGCTTCCCGTGAGCGCGTACGGCGGCGGCTGAATCCGGCCACGCTCACGCCGCGAGGTCGAACGGATCGTATGGCGCGTCGGCGGGCGGATTTGTCTCGAGCTGCGCGGCGGCTTCTTGTTCGGCGGCGGCGTCGCCACGCTCGCGCGCCGCGAGCTTCGCCTTCTCCGTCTCGCTCATCTCGATCACGGTCGTGTCCGGACCCGCCAGCATCACGCGGTTCTTGCCGCTGCGCTTGGCGTTGTACATGCCGACGTCCGCCTGGTGCAGCAGCTCGGCGTTGTCCACGCGCACACCAGGATGTTGCTGGTCGACGTTCGCCACGCCGAACGAGGACGTGACTTTGAGGATTCCGCCGTCGTCGAGCGGCACCTCGATCGTCATGATGTCCTCGCGCAGGCGATCGGCGATGCGCCATGCGGCGTCCGCGTCGCAGCCCGGCATGATCACGACGAATTCCTCGCCACCGAAGCGCCCAACCATGCCCATGCCGCCGATGCCGTGCGCGAGCGTGCGACCGATCGCCTTGATCGCCTCATCGCCGATCGGGTGGCCGTACGTGTCGTTGACGCGCTTGAAGTTGTCGATGTCGAGCATGCACACGCCGAGCGGCATGCCCGACGCGTACGCCTCGGCGAGGCGCTTGCTCAGCTCGTCCTGCAACGTTCGGTGGTTCGGCAGGCCGGTCAAGCCGTCGCGCGTGGCCTGCAATCGCAACGTCTCGTGCATGCGCGCGTTGTCGATCGCGACGGCGGCCTGCAGCGCGATGCGCTCCGCGATGCGCAGATCGTCGTCGCCGAACGCGACCTCGGTGGAGACGAGCGTCAGCAATCCCACGATCTGTCCGTCGCGCATGCGCGCGGGAACGATCAGCCAGCTCGGCTCGCCCTCGCTGCGGATCGCGACGTTGCGCACCGGCACGGCCTTCTCCAGTCCGCACGGTTCGGTGTCGTTGGGGCGAAGCCCGATGCACGCGGCGTGCTCGTAGTGGCCGTCGTCGTCGAGCGTCCAGAAGCGCGCGTGCGTGGCCACCGTGGACTCCATCGCGAGGCTGCACACGGCCTGTAGCATCTCGCCCACGTCGGTGGCGTTCGCAAGCGCGTCGCCGAACAGCTCCACTTGACGACGCATGCTCGCGCGCGCGGCGGTGAGGCTGTCGATGCGATCCTCGAGGTTCTCCGCCATGTCGTTGAAGGACGATGACAGGTCCGCGATCTCGTCGGTTCCCGTCACGGGGATCCGACGTGACAGCTCGCCGCCCGCGAGTTCGCGCGCGACCTCGGCGAAGCGGCTGAGCGCGCCACCAACCGCGCGCGAGACGAACCACGCGACGGCGATCATGATGCCGGCGAGCACCACGAGGAAGCCCCAGAGCGCGGCAACGCCTTCGCTGCGCTGATCGGCCGCGACCTTCGCAGGCATCGTCGCGCCGACGAGCACGCTGCCGTCGAGCAGCGGCTGGGTGAGCGCAAGCTGCTTGCCTTCCTGCAGCGCCACCTCGTGCAGCCCTTCCTGCAATGACGTCGGCGTTGGCTGCGCGTCACCACCCTTTGCCGTGCTGCTCATCACGTCCTGACCATCGGAGACGAACACGCCGATCCCCTTGGGCAGGTACGGCTGCAGTCGCTCGTCGATGAACGCGTGATCGACCGCCACGGGCACGTTCAGCGTGGCGATCAGCTTCGCCGAGCGCAGCAAGCGGCTGCTGGTCACGCCCGGTTGCGACACGAGCGCGCCGTCCGGTTTCGTGCCCGCGACGACTTTGCCTTCGGCATCGGTGACATATGCCACGGGCGGGACATCGTCATCGTTCGCGCTCGCTTCCTCCACCGCGGAGTCGAGCGAACCACCCGTCTGCGTGCCGAGGATCGACTCCACGGTGGTCCAGTCCTCGCCTTCGATCGCGGCTTGGAGCGACGGATCCGCGGACAACGCCTTCAACTGGTCGGACGAGCGCGCAATCTCCTGATCCAGCACCGGCGCGACCGCGCGCAACGCCGAGTTGAGCTGCGCCTGCACGCGCTGCTCGGCGGGCTTGGACTGCAAGTCGAAGAACGTGTAGGCGGCGACGCCACCCTGAATCAACGACACGGCCACGAGCAGCAACAGCAGCCGCCCGCGGAAGGAAATCGCTCGATATCGGTCGAGAAGTCGCGTCATCGTGGTGCTCAGGCCGCGTGCCGCCCCCTTCCCGGTGCGTCGTGGTCAGTCGCCGAATGGCGCGGTGCGGGCGCGTCTGCATCGGCGGTCTTCGAACCATGCTTGATGTCCCGAGCAACCGGAACGAACGCCAACTCGGCGAGCGGATCAGGCATCGCGCCACGGCCGTCGAGCGAACCGTCCGCCCAGTCGAACATGCCGAGGACGCTGCGACGCCACGCGATCAGGATCGGCACGCATGCAAGCAACAGCGCAAGCGTCCAGAACGGGATTGGCACCAGCGGCAGATTCGATCCCAGACCGCCGAGCACCGCGCCCGTGACGCCACCATCCTGGTCTCGTGCAGCCGCGTCGTCGGCGTTCAGCGCGTCGCCGCCACCATCCAGTCCGAGCGACGACCCTTTGCCAGCGCGGGCGTTCGTCGTGCCAACCGATTGGAACGCTGCCTTTGCCACGGGTTCGTCGACCGGTTCGGCGGGGGCGGGCGTCGTCGTCACGGGATCGGCCGCCATCGGGGTGATGTCGCGTGGCTTGTACACCGTCGTCACGTGACCGTCGACGTGCGTCTTCTCTTCGAGGCTGATCGTGCCGATCGCCGATCCGCTGTCGGCGGCAGCGACGGTCTTCAGCGTTCGCGCCGCCGAACACCCGCCGGGCAATTGCTGGATCTCGTTTGCCGCGACGTCGTCGACCACGCCCCATGCGCAGACGCGCCAGCGATA
The DNA here is from genome assembly GCA_039811765.1 of Thermoleophilia bacterium. Classification (GTDB taxonomy): domain Bacteria; phylum Actinomycetota; class Thermoleophilia; order Gaiellales; family SKUG01; genus JAGQUL01. The sequence goes on from JBDHZF010000021.1 coordinate 4,104, forward strand.
TTCCCCGGCTCGCGGCACGCCCAACGACATGGCGTCCGTCGAGTCGCCCGGGCTCGTCTGCACGTAGGTTTCGAGATCGCCCTCGGGCCAGACGGTCTGCGCGCCGGCGGGCACTGCGTCCGAAGCCATCACCTCGACGCGAAAGAACGATCGATCGAGCGAATCGACGTCGCCTTGCAGATCGCCGCTCCACGTGAACTCGACGGAACCGCCTTCGACGAGCGGATCGGCGCCAGCGGCGGGGGCGATCAGCGACGGGGCGGTCGCGGCCGTCGCGACGCACGGCACGGCGAGCGCGCCAGCTGCTGCCAGCAGCATGGCGATGAACACCGATCCTCCGAAGCGAACACGTCGAGTCATACCGTGCGCGTATCGGCACGAGCGGTCGTCGGCTGAAGCACCGGATTCGGTACGATCGAAACCGTCAGTTCACGATCGTCGTCGCGTCAATTGCCCGACGGATCGCCAGCGCCCTCGTCGCCACCCGCGGCGCCAGCGCCGTCAGTCGCATCGCCGGACGGATCGTCCAGCTCCCCAAGCTGCTCGTCCCCGTCCAGCACGGGCAGATCGGCTGTGAGGTGCGCGCGCAGCTGGTCCAGCACCCCCGTTGGCAGGGAGCGCTCCAGCTCGCCTTCGTCGCCTTTGAGCTGTTCGACGGTGACGTCGCCGGTGGTGAACACGTGCGCCCGCGGGATGATGCGCGTGGGACGGTTGCGGTCCCAGACCCACACGTCCTTGAGATCGAGTTCGAACAACAGGTATGCGGCGTGCGGCACGCAGTCGATCTCGAGCTCGTTGCAAAGGTACGTCGCTTCGTCCGTCACCACGCAGTAGCTGAAGATCTTGAAGACGTCCGCGTACTCCTTCTTGAGCGTCAGCTCGAGGCCCGCGTCGTATTCGTCGAGATCGTCGGAGTTCGCCATGGTTCTCAGCGTACCCTGCCGCGGCGCTCCGGAACCTCGGCCGACCGCAAATCCCTTCGTGAAACGGAATTCCGGACGGATCGCGATGTATCGTCGCCGGCTTAGATTGGCGGTGTGACGACCGTGCCGCGATCGCGCGTGCGCTCGAGCACAACCGTCGCGCGGCCGAGCGCGTGCGGAATGCTTGGCGCAGGCTTCGCCACGGCGAGCCGAACCCGGTCGATCGGGAATTCGACGAGCAGCTCGGCACAAACCGCCTCGGCGAGCGCTTCCATGAGGCTGAACCGGAAGTTCGTGGCGACCTCCACCACGACAGCCGCGATCGCTTCGTACGCGACCGCGTCGGAGGCCTCGTCGCTTCGGCACGCCTCGCAGTGCGGCAGGTCCACCTCGACGTCGAACTCGAATCGCTGTCCGAGCGATCGCTCCTCCGCAACCATGCCGTGATGCGCGTAGACGCTCAGTCCCTCGAGTCGAATCGTCGCGGGGCATGCCTGCACGACGCCGCTCACTCGGCGCTCGGTTCGGGCTTGAGTGGCTGGCTCGCGCCGGTGTCGACCGCCACCGCCGGCTCGAGCGTTTCAGCCTCGACGGCTTCCTCGTCCTCGGTCGTGTCCACGGGCTCCTCGACCCGCTCCTCGAAGACCGTGTCTGGCGATTCGCCAGCGATGAGCCGCTCGAGTTGCTCGGAATCCATGTTCTCCTGCGCGACGAGCACGTCCGCGAGTCGCTCCAATTCCTCGCGATGTTCGGTGAGCACGCGGCGGGCGGTGTCGTGCGCCTCGTCGACGATGCGCAAGATCTCGCGGTCGATCTCGGCGGCGACGCCATCCGAGTAGTCGGGCTCGCTCTGGAAGTCGCGGCCGAGGAACGGGTTGTCCATGTCGTGGCCGAACGAGCGCGGGCCGAGCGATTCGCTCATGCCCCACTTCATCACCATGCGCTTGGCGGTCTGCGTGACCTTCTGCAGGTCGTTCTCCGCCCCCGTGGTGAACTCGCCGAAGACGATCTCCTCGGCGGTGCGTCCACCAAGCGCCTGCGAGAGCTGCGCCATGAGTTCGCCCTTGCGGCGGGTGTACCGGTCCTCGCGTGGCAAGCTCACCACATAGCCGAGCGCCATGCCCCGACCCACGATCGAGATCTTGTGCGGCGGATCGGCGTCCTCCAAGTAGTGCGCGAGCAACGCGTGCCCCATCTCGTGCACGGCGGTGACGCGCTTTTCCTTGTCGCTCATCAGGCGGGCCTTCTTTTCCGGCCCGACGATCACGCGCATGATGCCTTCTTCGAGCTCCGGCATCCCGATGCGCTTGAGGCCCCGGCGAGCGGCGAGCAGAGCGCCCTCGTTCACGAGATTCGCGAGATCGGCGCCGGTGAATCCGGACGTCTGCGCGGCGATGCGCTCGAGCTCGACCGTCTTCGACAGCGGCTTGCCCTTGGAGTGCACCTCGAGGATCTTCACGCGGCCGGGGCGATCCGGCGCGTCGACGCGAATCTGGCGATCGAAACGGCCGGGGCGCAACAGCGCCGGGTCGAGGATGTCGGGACGGTTCGTCGCCGCGATGACGATGATGTTGTCCTTCATCTCGAAGCCGTCCATCTCGACGAGCAGCTGGTTGAGCGTTTGCTCGCGCTCGTCGTTGCCGCCGCCCATGCCCGCGCCGCGATGGCGACCCACCGCGTCGATCTCGTCCACGAAAATGATGCAGGGCGCGTGCAGCTTCGCCTGCTCGAACAAGTCACGAACGCGAGACGCGCCGACGCCGACGAACATCTCCACGAAGTCGGAACCGGAAATCGAGAAGAACGGCACGCCCGCCTCGCCCGCCACAGCGCGCGCGAGCAGCGTCTTGCCTGTGCCGGGAGGGCCGAACAGCAGCACGCCCTTGGGGATGCGCGCGCCGAGCGCTTGGAACTTGCGCGGACTCTCGAGGAATTCCTTGATCTCGTGCAGTTCCTCCACGGCCTCGTCAGCGCCAGCGACGTCCCCGAACGTGACCTTGGGCGCGTCGGCGGACATGCGCTTCGCACGGCTCTTGCCGAAGCTCATTACTCGCGAGCCGCCGCCCTGCATCTGGTTCATGATGAACAGCCAGAAGACGATGAGCAGGCCGATCGGCAGGATGATCTGCAGCAGGTAGCTGACGACGCCAGGACCTTCGACTGGCTTGATGACCAGCAGGTCTTCCTTGTCCTTGTCCTCGAGCGCTTGCTGCAGGTCGTCGATCTGCTTCTCGGTGGCGTAGCCGATCGAGTACTCCTTGAAATCGTCGGAGTCCTTCGGCGTGACCGTGATCTTGTTCGAGCCGGGATCGACGACGATGCGCTTCACCTCGTTGTCGCTCACTTGCTGCTTGAGCGCGGTGATCGAAGCGTCCTTGTTGGTGGACGCGTCGTCGCGACCACTCACGACCAAGAAGATGATGAGCACGATCACGAGGATCGGGATCGCGGAGCTGCGAAGCGTCTTCGCGTTCATTCGTCGTCGAGCCTTCCGTCGGGCGATCACGCGGCGCGGGGTGCGCGGCGTGGACCATTGCTTCCCGTTGGTGGGCCAGTCTATCCCGGTTCACGCTCGACGTGGTCAGAGTCCGGCCTGCTCCAGCGCGCGGCGAGCGGCGCGGGTGCCGACGTACGAGCCGGCGACGATGTCGCTCGGATAGTGCACGCCGCCGACGACGCGCGAGTACGCCACCTGCTGCGCGACGTCGCGATAGGTGTTGGCGTTCGCGGGATCCACCTCGGCGAGCACCTCCGCGTATGCGAACGCGTGCGAGGTGTGTCCAGACGGAAAGCTCTTCGACTTCGGCGTGGCGATCGACGGGTCGAGCCCGGAGCCAGCTTGATTGGCGGGGCGGGTTCGATCGAAATGCTTCTTCGCTGCGCTGGTGGCGTGCGACGCGAGCTTCTTCGCGGCCTTGAACGCCTTGCGCACCTTCGCCGCCTTCGCCTTGGGCATCGACTTCACGAGCGCCTCCATGCGCTGCTCGAGGTAGTCGAAGCCATCGCCGTCGGCGTAGCGCTTGGTGGTCTTCGCGTCCGCGTCGGATCGCTGCTTCTCGATCGCTCGCATCTGCGCGAGCTCCGCAGTGGTGGTGGCCGCCGAGGGGCCCGCGCCGAGGTCGGCGATGATCGAGCTGTCGAACTCGGAACTCGACGAGGCCGCATCGGCTTTCTCGGCTGCGAGCGCGCGACGCTGCGCGGTGGCGATGTCGGTACCGATCGCCGCGGGCACGGCGAGCTGGACCGACCCGGGGATGGCGCCCGTGCCCGGATCGACGGGCGTCGCGGCCGTGGCGATCGCACTGGGCGCGGCATTGGCGCCGGCGACATCGGAGTCGGCGCTCGTCGTGGTCGTCGGCGCCGAGGTCGAAACGGTCGGGATCGCGGAGAGCTGCTGCGCGCCAGCGCTCGCCGCGGCGAGCGGCGCGAGCGCGGCGGTGATCTGGGTCAACTTCGCGGCAAGGTCACTGACCGTGGCCGCGAGCGCGGGACCGCCGCCGCTCGTGGCAGCAGCGATCGTCGAATTGGTCGGCGCGATGCCGGAAACGGCGGAAACACACATGCAGCAACTCCCCCATCATCACGGCGAGCGACTGGCGGCGCCGGCACGTGATGCCCTCCAAGCCACCGTAACCCGGAATCGTCGATCTGCATATGGGGGGGACCGAATCGCCTCGGGCGTCAGCTGGCGACGAGGTGCCCGACGCCAGCCGCCGCGCCGAGCGCTCCGCCCATCACGGCGCCGACCCCGATCCCGATCAACGCGGCGCGACCGGTCAGGCCGGAAACATTTGTGCTCGCCATGAATCCGACCACAGCGCCCATCGTCGCGCCGGCGCCGATGTCCGTGGCCGCGATCCACGCCGCATCCGGCTTGGAGGATCCTCTCGAGCGTTCGATCTCCGCCGACAACGCGCCAATCGCGAACGATCCGCCGAGACCGGCGATCGCGATCGCGACTCCCTGCAACGACGACAACGACATGTCATCCTCCCCGATCCCCGAATGCGGCACGCGCTCAGAACGTGCCAGTGCACCTCGGTATCAAACGGACAGGCCTCGCGTGTTTCACGTCATCGTCGCTCGAGCGGCGCGGCGCTGCAACGCGCTTCCGATCATCCAAGCGGCGCCGCCGATCCACAGCAGCGAAACCGCGAGGATGGCGACGAGGATCGACGGCGAACCCGTGTAGGGAAGGTCGCCGGAAACCGTGGTTGTGGCCGCGGACGTTCCGCCACCGACCGCGGTGGCCGCCGCAGCGATCGTTCGCTCGCCGCCGATCGTGGCAGCAGGGTCGTGCTGCGCCGTCTCGATCGTGAGCGAGGAGACCTCGTTCTCCACCGCCGGAGCCTCGGCCTGGATGGGGCACTGTGAAATGTCCGTCTGCACGCCGTCCACGTCCGCGCACACGTCGGTCGGAGTCGGGGTGGGAGCCGGCGTCGGCGTGGGCGTCGGCTCGGGCGTCGGGCACGACGCAGTCGAATACTGGTAGCCCTCAACTGCAGGACACTGGTCGGCAGGACAGCCCTCACCCTCGCCCTGCGTTTCCTGACAGTAGGCGGCCTGCTCCGAATTGCCCTCGGCAGCGAACGAGGTGCTCGCTGCGATCATCGAGATCGCAAGCGCGAGCAGCAGGACGGGGAACGTGAGCGCGAGTCGCTTGGAAGCAGTCATGGATCGACCATAACCCCGATCGCTCGAATTGCAAAGGGTTTTCACGGTAGCCGCGGCAAGACCGGCCAGCGTGCGGCCGCAATAGCCACCAGGCCCGTCGCTCAGGCCGGATGTCCTTCTTCCACGCGTGCTCGAGTGCGCGCGGGTTCGATCGGCGGCAGGTTGGCCTCGTCCATGCAGCAGATGTACTCGAGGTTGCGGTAGCGCTCGGCGTAGTCGAGGCCGTAGCCCACCACGAACCGGTTCGGGATCTCGAAACCGACGTAGCGGCAGTCGATTTCGACCTCCGCGCGCTCGGGCTTGGTGAGCAGCGCGCAGATCTCGATGCTCGCTGGTCCGCGTTGCTGCAGCAACTCGACGAGGTAGGACAGCGTGCGGCCGGAATCGATGATGTCCTCGACGAGGATCACGTCGCGTCCGGCGATCGGGGCGTCGAGGTCCTTGAGCATGCGCACGACGCCGCTGCTCTCGGTGGCGTTGCCGTAGGACGACACGGCCATGAAGTCGATCTCGATCGGCAAGTCGATCGCGCGCGCGAGATCCGCCATGAAGAAGACGCTGCCCTTGAGCACGCCCACGAGGAGCGGATTGCTGCCCTCGTAGTCGCGCGTGATCGCGTCACCGAGCTCGGCGATGCGGGCCTTGAGCCGGTCGGGCGTGATCAGCACGTCGTCGAAGGGGGCGAACGGGGTGCCGGGGGTGATCACCATGGGGGTCCTTCACGGGGCGGGGAGCGGGTGATGACGAGATCGTACCCGTCGCGTCGAACGCAGGCACCGCCCGGCAAGTCCACGCGCGCGCACGCAGCGCGGGCTGGCGCGGTCGCGAGCTGGTCCACCGCTCCGACGATTCGTGCTCCGACGTCGCGAGACGGATGCGATCGTCGGAGCCACGCGGCGATCACCGCCTGTCGAGCTTCGGTGGCCATGGGCGCGAGCGCGCGCAGGTCGAGTCGGTCTCCGCCGCCCCATGCGTCCAGCAGCATGCCGGCGAGTTCGCGAGTCGCGTCGACCTCGGCTCGACGACGAGCTCCGGCGCGGGCGATCGACGCGCCCGCGCCTACGTGCACCGCGAGCAACGCAGGAACGACGTTCGCGCGCACCGCGTTGCGGACGTGCGCGTCCGGATCCCTGTTCGTGGGGTCCTCGCCCCAGACGAGATCCAGGTCGCGACACACGGATTCAACCTGCGTGCGCGCGAGCGCGAGCAGCGGGCGAACGAGCGACACGCCCTCGGCAAGCGGCCGCAGCACGGGCATCGCGTCCACGTCGCCACCGCGACCGGTGACGCCCACCAGCGACAGCAACGCCTGCTCGACCTGATCGTCGGCGGTATGGCCGGTGGCGACCACGTCGCACCCGAGTTCTCGGGCGACGACGAGCGCCGTCTCGTACCGCCACGCGCGCGCGGCCGCCTCGACCCCGCGCGAGTCGCCGGCGAGATCGATTGGGCAGCGCCGCACATGCACGCGCGCGTCGATCGATCGAGCGACCGCAAGCGCCGCGTCATGCTCCCCTCCCACGTCGTCGCGCAAGGCGTGATCGAGAAAGAGCACATCGATGGCAGCCGGCGCAGCGCCTCTGCTCAGTCGCGCGAGCAGCGCGACCATCGCGACCGAATCCGCGCCGCCGCTGCAGAGCGCGAGCACGCGACGCGACACCACGGAGGCGTCGGAGTCGTCGAGCAGGCGTCGCACGCGACGAACGCTCGTCGCGACGGTGGCGGGTTGGTCCGCGACTCGCGCCATGGCGTGCACGCTATCGAAGCCGCCACGGGCGAGTGCGGCCATGCGTCTGGGCGAGGATGCCCGCGTTGCTGGCCGGTGCCGTTGCAGGGACTTGGCCGACCATGTACAAACTGTGTGGTACCGGCGCGCGGAGCGTCGGCCCTGCAGCCCATGACCGACACCACCGCACATACCGAACCCGCAGCCGTCGCCGGCACGAACGTCGGCGAGCAGTTGCGCACGCGCGTCGTTCGCGAAGCGCGCCGCGAGACGTGGTTCGTGGTGAACGAGGGCAGCGACGACGTGGCGACGCTGCCGCTGCAGCTTCGAGCGGACGCGTCGCTGCGCCGAGTCGAAGTGAACGGCGAGGTCGCCGAGTTCAGCGCCAGCGAAGACCAGGTCCTCGTCCGCCCTCGCCGAGCGCTGCGCGCAGGCGCGGGCACGATCGTCATCCTGCACTTCCGCTGATCGCGTACGCGCGCCGACCTGACCGGTCTCCGTTCTCGCTCCCCACGCAATGCACTCGTTCCAAGGCAACTGGCGAGCGAATCCGTCGCATGAGCCGTCGTTTTCGCTCGCCAGCGCCGCGCCATAGCACGATCGCCCCGCGACGCGACCCGCACATGTGCCACAAGAACCCTCAATTTGCATCTCGCTCGCGACACGTTACGATATATCGTAATAGGTCCGAACACGTTGGACTGAGCAGCAGGAGCAACCCCATGCGACACAAGTTCCACCACCCGCTTCACCAGCATTCGCACGACGAGGACGGAACGCACGGCGGCCATGCGCATCGTCATGGTCCCGGCTTCGGCCCTGGATTCGGTCCCGGTTTCGGCGGCATGCGCCCTGGCGGATTCGGGCCGCCACACGGCAAGCGACGCCGCCGACGCGGCGAGATGCGCACCGCGCTGCTCATGCTGCTGGGTGAAGCGCCCCAGCACGGGTACGCGCTCATGCAGGCAATTGAGCAACGTAGCGAAGGACGCTGGACGCCAAGCGCGGGAAGCGTCTATCCCACCTTGGAGCAGCTCGCCGACGAGGGCCTCGTGCGCGCGAGCGACGACGATGGTCGCAAGTTGTACGAGCTGACCGACGCGGGACGCGAGGCGGTCGATGCCATTTCCGAGCAACCAGCCCCGTGGGAGCCTGTGGGCGCCGAAGCGGACGATCCGCACTTCAAGCTCGGGCGCGCGACGATGGCGCTCGCGGCCGCTGTTCGGCAGGTGGCGCATGCCGGTTCTGCGGCTCAGTCGGATGCGACGCTCGAGGTGATCGAAGAGACGCGGCGAAAGATCTACGCCATCCTGGCGGACGACCCGAGCTGATTGCGCGACAAGCGAGCGGTCAGGCGCCGATGTCGACGCGACGACCAAGTCCGTCGCGTTGCTCGACAGTCCAGTACGACGGCGACTGAGCGCGCAGGGCCGCTCGCTTTCGCGCGTCGCGAAGCGCAGTTCGACGAGCGTCCTTGCGGATCTCGTGCGCCACGCCGCGCAGCAGCACGAACAGCACCATCACCGCGATGCCTTGCCAGAGCGCGAATTGCAGGTCCAAGGCGAGGGTCGCCCAGATCACCGCGGCCGCGAAGCCGTAGGAGATGACATCGGCGAGGATCACGCTCGGCGTGGTCGTCGAAAGCTTGATGGGCGCTGAGGGGCGGGGGGAGGCAGCCATGCAATCACCGTACGTTGGTTGTCCGAATCCGACAAGCGGTTCTTGCAAGATGTCCGGCATGCTCGTGGATAAACACGCGAGCCGCGCCGGGCCATCCCACGGCGCGCGCTATCCTGCGATGCGATGACGCGAATCTCTTGGTCGATCTTGCTCGCGACGGCGATGGCCACGCTCTCCATCGTGCCCGCGTCGCTTGCCGCGTCTTCCACTCCCGCGCCGGCGTCCGCGCAGAAGCTTCGCGTGAACATCGGTTCGCTGCCCAGTTCGCTCGATCCTGGTCGCGCGCGCTACGTGGAGGACAAGATCGTGGCGAATGCGATCTTCACGCCGCTGTATCGCAGCGCGGGCGGCAGCACAGGCTCCCTGCAACCATGGCTCGCCAGTGGCCAGCCCGTCGTGTCCGCGAACGGGCTTCGCGTCACCGTTCGGCTGCGCGCGGCGAAGTGGACGGATGGCAAGCCGATCACCGCGAGCGACGTGGTGTTCGCGTTCAACCGAGCGCGCACGTTGTCCGCATACGCTGCCGATTTCACGGCCGTCAAGCGAGCCACGGCGGTGAACGCGCGCACCGTTCGTTTCGACCTGTCCGCGCGCGTGCCGTGGTTCGGCGAGCTGCTCGCGTCGACGGTGACCACGCCGGTCCCGACGCACGTGGTTCGCATGTTCGGCACGCGCTGGACGAATCTCGACAAGATCGTCACGAGCGGTCCGTTCACGCCAATCTCCGGGCGGGGCCGCAGCGAGCTGATGCTGAAGGCGAGCACCACGTTCTGGGCGGCGTCGCGCACGCGCCTGCAGAACCTCGAGCTGCTGTCGGTGCCGCCCGCGTCCGCGTCGCCGCTGTTTCGCGCGAACCGAATGGACGTCGGATTGCGCGGCACCTCGATCTTGGAGTCCTCGCTCTCCACATGGGCAAGCGATTCACGGCTTCGCACGTCTGCTATCAGCAGCGGCCACTACCTCTACATCAACACACGGGACGCGCGCCTGACCGACGCTCGCGTGCGCCGTGCGATCGCGCTCGCCGTCGATCGCGCCGCGATCATCGGGGAAACGGCGAAAGGATCGGACACTCCGCTCTCGACGATCCTGCCGTCCGGCGTTCGCGGCTACTCGAGCATCGTCTCCGGAAGCGACGCGCTGCTCACCGCCAACGCGGCCGCGCGATCGAGCGAGGCGACTGCGCTGCTCGCCCAGGCAGGATGGACCAGCGGCAATACCGCGCTCAACCTGTACTTCCGTTCGGATGCGAACAACGATCCCGCGGACGCCACCCAGATCGCGACTGACCTTGCTCGAATCGGCGTGCGAGTCACGCTGCATGGCGTGAGCAGCGCCGAGTTCGCGAAGCTCGGCACCGGCCGCTCCCCCGTTGGCGAAGACGTCGACCTCGCGCTCGACTCGATCACGCCCGACTACTCCGACGCGTCCGACTTCTACAGCCGGTTCACGTGCGCGGCAGTCGACGCGGGCAGCAACCCGGCGAACTTCTGTTCGCCCGAGTTCGACGAGGCGTGGGCCGCGACCAACACCGCCGCATCGGCGTCATCGCGCCCTACCGCGCTGCGCACGCTCGAGCAACTGCTCACCGGCACCTCCGGCGCGTTCCCGGCGGTGCCGCTGTACCAGCCGGTTGGCGCGATGCTCGTGCAGCCATGGGTGCACACGTTCGTGCAGAATCCGTCCGGCACGGTCGACTTCGAGAAGTCGTACGTGAGCGTGCACTGACGTCAGTCGCTGCTCGGATCGTAATGCCAGGTGGCGTGGCCGGACGTGGTGTAGATGCCGGCAGCGTAGTTGTCCTGCCACCACAGGCCGGAGACGTTCGTGCCCGAGTACGCGCCACGCACCGGCATCGACCGGAACTGGTAGTCCGCAGATCCGTTGTTGCGGGCACCGTCGGCGTAGTCGAATCCGGGGACGCTGTAGAACGTCGTCGCGCCGGAGCATGTGCCGGACCTCGTCCCCGTCATCGTATATTCGTTGACCGGCGCGTAGATTCGCGACCATGCCTTCCACGCCCCGTCCGTGCCGATGATCACCTGCAGGAACGAGCTGGAGCCGAGCGCCATGAAGCTGACGCGTCCGATCTCCTCGCCGGAATCCTCGATGCATCCGCCGCTTGACTGCGCCTTCTGCTGTAGGTGCGTGGGCGCGAACGACGTGAGCGAGTAGGTCGCGATGTAGGAGCCGTCGTAACGGCGATTCCACTTCGAGAGCGTCCACGTGACAGGGCTCGCGCCGGAGTTGGTCTTCGTCGTCGTGGACGTCACCACGCTCTCGTAGGACATCGTTCCTGAGTACGTCTTCGGGAACGGGTTCTTCATCTTCGCAGCCCACGGCGCCTTCGAGATCCCGGCTCGCGAGACCATGCGCACGTCGAGCACGGCGGGCTCGGCGATGTCCTCGCCGCCGGTCACGGTGACGTTCGACGGGTTGCTCGTGTCGGACGCCGGCGAGACCTTGCCCTTCTGCGGCGTGAAGGTGACCTTCACGGGGCCGCTCACGCTGCGATCCTGCTCGGTGTCGGAGTGCAGGTCGGCCTGCAGCTGCATCGTCTCGTCCTTGCCGAGCTCGACGGTATCGGAGCTCGGCGAGAAGTCGATGCGGGTGCACTGGCCGTTCAGCGCGTTCTTCTCGAGCGCCTTGAGCTTGCCGTGCATGCGCCCCAGCGAGTCGCGCATCGTCTTGAGGGCGGCCGCGGTCATCGTGGCCTTGTATGACGCGGCGTTGCCCACGCCCGAGGCGGTGGACTGCACGTCCATCTGCGTGCCGGTGTTCACGTTGCCGGTCTTCGGGTCGATCGTGCCGCTCGCCGTGACCTTCGTCGTGACTTTCTGGTTGGCGACCGGGATGCCGATCACCTTCACCTGGAGCGTGGCCGAGATCGTCATCGTCGCCGTGAACGGGATCTGCGGCAGCGTGGCGTCGTCCTGCATGGTGAAGCTGCTCTTCACACTGCCGTTGATCGTTCGCGCGGACTTCACCGAGTCGATCACGAGCTTGCCCAGATGGTCGGCGTCGCTCGAGCTCGTGGTGACGCGGATCGGCTCGTTGAAGTCGACGTGGCCCGAGTAGTCAGGGCACGACGGCGAGCCGTCCTTGAGCTTGACGCCCATCTTGAAGCCACGCGACGAGGTGGTGCCCGGCGCGCTCTCGTACGTGGCCTTCACGCCCATGTCCACGTCGGGATCGGCGCCGCTCGACGCGTCGCCATTCACGTCCACATCCACCTCCACCTTGACGGTTCCGCCATCGTCGGTCGTGGTCTCGCCCTCGGCGTGTCCGGAACCGCTCGTTTGTCCCGTGTCGGCGTTCGTGGACTGGTTCCACGTGGAGTTGCCCATCTTCCAGCCGCCACGCGCCGACTTCGACGCGCGCGAGGACTTGGTGGTGAATCCGGAGTGGGCCGTCGACAGCATGCTCGAGTCGAGCGCGCCGAACAGCCCCGTCACGTTCTTCTGTTCCTTCGTGCTGAAGAAGCCAGCGAAGGGTTTGCCCTTGTACAGCTTCACTCGCGGCGAGGCCCAGCCGTCCATCCCGAGCGCCATGCGCACCCAGCCCATCTCGGAGGTGAACTTCGACGTCGTTGGTTTCACCGACGCGGCCTTCACGCAGGTGCGCTTGCCGTTCACCGTGAGCGCGATCGTTCCCTTCGAGCACTTCGCCGGCGGCTTCGCGGACTTCGCGCCCGCGGGCGCGACCGCGACAATGGCCACGATGACGAGCATCGTAATTGCGATTGGAACGAGGCGACGGCGGAGGTTCGACATGCCCACAGTCAATCAGATCGCAGACGCGCGCCGAGCCACTACCAGAAGGGCGTCTTGCGCGTGAGCAAGTTCTCGCGCAGTCGCTCCTGGATCGTCGCGCGCACGCGCTCGCTCAATTCGAGCACGAGCGATCGATCGTCCGCCGCTTCCGGCGGGTACTGCGACACGTCGATTGGATCGCAGAACTCGATGAACCACTTGCTCGGAAGCGGCATCAACCCGAGCAGCCCGAACCATGGAAACAGCGGCGTGACCGGCACGAACGGCGAACCGATCAGTCGCGGCAGGATCGGCATGTTGGCGATCTTCGGGTAGATCTCCTCGCTGCCGACTACCGCCACCGGAACGATCGGCGAGCGCGTGCGCAGGGCGATGCGCACGAAACCGCCGCGACCGAAGCGCTGCAGCTGGTATCGCTGCGAGAACGGCTTCGCCATCCCCTTCACGCCTTCCGGGAACACGGCGATCAGCTCGTCTCGCTTGAGCAGCTCGTACGCGTTGGGCGTGGACGCGAGCACCTGCCCCGTCTGCTTCATCAAGTCCGCCAGCCACGGAAGGCCCATCAGCCAATCGAGCACTAGCAGGCGCACGTGACGCGGAGACGGATGGTGGTTGTAGATCGCGGTCTTCACCATGGCGCCGTCGAACGGAATGCCGCCGCCGGCGTGGTTGGACACGAGAATGCCGCGCCCCTCGCTCGGCACGTTCTCGATGCCGGCGACGTCGACGCGCCACCAATACTTGTACAGCAGCGTCGCAAGCGGCAGCAGCCGCTCGGTGAACGCCACGTCGAAACCGAAATCGTCCTCGTCGTAGTCGCCAGCCGCGCGACCAGCCACGGCTTGCGCAATGCCGGCGATCGCCGCGGCGCAATCGGCGAGCAGCTGTTCGAGCAGGCCGTCGTCCACCACCCCGGCCGACACCGCAGCATCGCGAATGCGGCCGGCGTTCTCGCCAACGTAGTCGGCGATCTGGCGAAGTTCGTCGATCGGGCCGCCCGAGGCGTCGCCGGCGAGGTCGTCGAAGCTGCCGGTCTGGTCGGAGAAGTCTGCGATCGCGTCGTCGAGCTCGTCACGATCGATGTCCGCCGGCATCGCGGGAAGTTCCTGGTCGGCGTGCTGCGCGCAGTAGCGTTCGCCCGCCACCGCGCGTCGCCTGCAGCGAGCGCCGTTGCGCGTGTGGCCTTCGCACGCGTGGACAGTCGTCGCTCGTTTCGATCCAGCTCGCGTCGCCGTCATCGTGCTACTCCATCGAATCGTCGTCGAAGCCTGCGAGATCGTCGCCGTCGTCGTCGAGCGGCGCGCTCGTGGAGCGCTCGTTCGTCTTCCCCGCGCCGTGGTCGGCCCGATCGAATCGCGACGGGTCGAATCGTGGCGCGATTCGACCGATCAAGCCGGCGTCGATGCTTGGCATCTGATGCATCTTTCGCTGCACGTAGTCGAGCAGCTCGCGATCGAGGAACTCGCCGCCACCTTCGTGGTAGCGCCGCGTGCGCACCCACGCCGCGAACTGCTCGGCCGCCTCGCGCGTGGTGAATTCCGGCGTGAAGCCGAACTCGTCGATCATCCGATCGGTCGACACCCCGCGCCCGAACTTCAGCGTGCGGTCGTACCGGCTCGGCACGTAGAGCAGGTCGGCGCGTTCGAGCAGGCTCATGATCGGACCCATCATCGGTGGGATCACCGGCACGTTGATGCGTCCCGCCATGCGAAGGAACCGTGCGAGCGTGATCGTGCCCGAGCCCGCGACGTTGAACGTGCCGGGTTTCCACTCGCGCACGGCATGCGCGAGCGCGTTCACCGCGTCGGAGTCCTGGATGAACTGCAGGCGCGGGTTGTAGCCCGCGAGCGTGGGCACTATCTGCGACGACAGATACCGCGTGAACGCGGTGTCGACGTTCTCGCCGATCGAGTTCGCGAAGCGCAGGATCGTCACCGCGGCGTGCGGGGCGCGATGCGCGAAGTCGCGCGCGTACGTCTCCACCTCGCGAATGTCGCGCGAATATTGGTCCGACAGCTGCGAGCGCGCTTCCATGTCCTCGGTGAAGAACGCGGGATCGCGCGGGGACGCTCCGTAGACCGCCGTGGACGATCGGATCACGACCTTGCGCACGTACGGGCTGGCCGCGCACGCGGCGAGCAGGTTCATCGTGCCGATCACGTTCATGTCGTGCAGCGTGCGTTTGCTCTCGCCCGGTCGGTCCGCGCCGAACACCTGCGTGTGGACGACGGTGTCCACACGCGTCACGTTGATCAGGCGGCCGATCGCGGGGTTGCGGATGTCGCCCTTCACGACCTCCGCGCGACCGAATTCGCCGAGCGGGTCGCGCGTGTCCACGCCGCACACGAAGTCGAGCGCGTGGTCGCGTTCGAGCTGGCGCGCGAGGTTCGCGCCCCAGAATCGCCCCACGCCCGTGATCAGCACGCGCTTGGAACGGGGCGGAGCGACGGCGAGCGATCCGTCGTCGAGCTTCGTCGTGCTGCGCGAGCGCGTTGCCATCGTCAGGAATCCAGCTCGTCGAGGTCGTCGCCGAGCGTGGGCGGCCAATGCCCCTCGCCCGGGGAGTCGCAGCGGCTGATGCAGTGGATCCCGGCCACGTTCACGAGCGGGACGAGGATGTGGCCGTTGAGCTCCACCTGCTGCACGTCGCCCACGATGCAGAACGCCGTGAGCGTTCCCTCCTGCGGCGGTTCGCCCCCGTAGAGCCACAACTCGACGTGCTCCCCGATGTACTTCGCCGTGTAGTCCTCCATGGCACGGCATGCTACAGGTCGCGATGCCTTCGCGCGCGCGAGTGTCACTCGATGTCACTCGCCGTCGACGGGCGGCGCGTCCGGATGCGCGCTGGAGCGCTCGTCGTCCACGAAACCGTCGTTGTCGCGGTCCACGTGCGCGCCGCCCTCGTGCATGCGCTGGTGACGCGCTCGCTCGCCGATCATCTGGTAGAGGCCGGTCGGTCGCGGCAGGTATTGCAGGCCGGCGAGCGGTTCCTTTCCGCCCGCGGAGTTGTCGACCACGAGCTGGCCATAGCCGAGAATCCGTCCCATGAGCGGGCGTTGGAGCGTCATTTCCTCGATCTTCACGAGCGGCGTGGTCATCACGTCGCGGTTGAGGATCCCGCGCGCGTACACCACTCGTTGCGTGGTGACGTAGAAGCGCTCGGTGAGCCAGCCAGCGACAGTCCAACCGATCGTGGCGAGCACCGCGGCGAATCCGATCCACGCCACGTAGCCGACCCAGTCGCCGAAGGAGTTGTCGAGCCAGCCCGCGTCGCCCACGTACCAGATCAGCACGCCGATCAGCAGGAGCACGAGCAGGCGAACGATGACCTGGCGCACGACCACGAACCAGTGCTGACGGGTCTGGAGCACCACTTCCTCGCCCGCGGCGAGCAATTCGTCGAGTTCACGAGACATGGGAGCGTCCTACCCGCGCGCGATCGAATCGAACGCCTCGATCGACGCCGGATCAGACGGCCACATTGCCGACGAGCTGGCGAATCTGCGCGTTGACCCTGCTCAGCTTCGCGTTGGCTGCGTTCAGCCTGTCGCGCGCGGCCTCGTACGCTTTGCGCGCGTTGATGGTCTTCGCGTCAAGGGGATCATCCATCTCCATGCCCTTGATCGTGATGTTGCCCTTGTTCTGGCTCTTCGCCGACTCATACGCGCGGCGCGCGTCAATCGCCTTTGGCTCGAGCTCGTCGACGGCCTTCTGCGCGTCCGTGCGTTGACCGTAGAGCTTCTTCAGCTTCGCGCTGCGCTCCGACGATGTGTCGGAGCTGGACTGATCCGGCTTCTGCTTCGGATTCGTCGTCTTCGTCTTCTTGGACGACTTCTTGGACGACTTCTTGGACGACTTCTTCGTCCCCCCAGCGGACCCGGAATCGACCGGAGCGTCGTTCGCGCCGTTCGCGCCCGTCGAATGCTTCGTCGACTTCTTGGATTTCGAATGGGGCCTCGACGTCGACTTCGTCGCCTCGCGCGTCGCCGATTGCTCGACAGTCGCCGAGCTGGCCTTCTCGGAGACCGTGGATTGCTTGGCGGGCGCGGTCGAGGAGCCGCCTGCCAAAACGTCGGTTGCCGCCGACGTGGTCGACGCCACGCTTGTCAGCGCGCCGCTCCCGCCGAGCGCCTGCACGAGCGCCTCGATCTGCGGCACGAGCTGCTGCAACACCGACGCCGCCTGCGAGAGCTGCGGATCCGACGCGGCCAAACCGCCACCCGTGGCCACCGAAGCATTCGGTGACGTCACCGGCGAGTACATGGCAGCCGCAGTTGGCGTCGCTGTTCCGACGTTGCACATTCGCGATCAGCCGTTCAGCTTCTTGATCGAGGCGTCGAGCTTCTTGATCTCCGCGTCGATCATCTTGAGCATGTAGTCGGAGTGCACCTTCAGCTGACCCGTGTTGCTCGCGCTGATCTGCGCGTAGTTCTCGCGATCGGCCATGATCAGCGCGCGGCGCTCCTGGTACGACGCCAGCTTCGTGGCCTTCGTCGGTGCCTGCGTGGTGGACTGGGTCGTGGACTGCGTGGTCGACTGGGTCGTCGACTTCACGTCCTTCTCAACCTTGTCGGCGGCGTCCTTCGCGGCCTTCTCGGCCTTCTCGAGATCCTTCGCCGCCTTCGCCGCGGCCTTCTTCGCCGCCTCGAGCGCTTCCTTCGCCTTCTTCGCAGCGGCCTCGGCCGCCTTCTGCGCCTCACGCGCCGCTTCCAGATCGGCGATCGCCTTCGTCACGGCGTCCTTCGCGGCCTTCGCCGCGGTCTTGGCCGTGTCGAGCTTCGCCTGCGCGGCCTTCACCGCTTCCTCGACGCCCACGCCCGCCGGCAGCTTCACCTTCGTGCCCTCGGGCAGCGAACCCTGCACCGTGATCTTCGGGTTCGCCTTCTGCAGCGCGGACAAGCTCACGCCGTACTTCGTGGCGATGTCCTGCAGGGTCTCCGAACCGGTCGACGTGAAGGTTCCATGACCCTTCTTCGCCGCGGCGAGATCCTTCTCCGCGCTCTTCACCGCCGCGTCGGCGTCCTTCTGCTTGTCCTTCGCAGCGTCGACCGCCTTCTCGGCGGCGCTGACCGCCTTCTTGCTGTCGGACACCTTGTCCTTGGCGGCCTCGTACGCTGCCTTCGCGGTCGCGACGCCGCTCTTGGACTGCTCGACGTTGCCCTTGGCCCCGGCGACCGCCGTCTGCTCGGGCGTGGTCTGCTGCACCACGCCGCCGCCGCTCGCGCCAGCGACGGTCGTGTCCTTCATCGGCGCGACGCCGCCGCCGTTCTCGCCCGCGACGCTGCCGTCCTTGTCCGGCGCGACCGACTTCTCGACGCCGCTTCCGCTCGCTCCGGCGACGCTGCCCGACATGTCCATGCCGGACATGTCCATGCCCGCCATTCTATCGACGAAGGTCTTCATCGGCGCGTACTGGCCGGTGGAGCCGCCCGCGGCGACCTCGGCCGCGCCGCCGTTCGCGCCAGCGACAGCGCCGGACGTGGCGCCGCCGCCCATCATGTCGCACCCTTCCATGCCGGCCATCGAACCCATGGCGCCGCCACCGCTCGCTCCGGCGACCAGGCTCGAACCCTGCAGCGCCTGCACGAGCGACGTGATCACGGTGACGATCTGCGACAGCGCGGCGACCACCGCGGACATGTCAGTCGCGCCACCGCCGATCGTGGTGGCCGCGGTCGGCACGGTGGCCCCGCCGCCGCTCGCTCCGGCGACCTGCGTCGTGCTCGTTCCAGTCGCGGCCGCGACCTTCGTTGCGCTGGCCTGCTGACCGATCGATCCCATTTCGCACATGATGCGCTCCACCATTCGTCCCTGACAGATGTGGCGACGTTGCGACGGGTCCAGCGCCGCACGTGTTGTCGTCCGTCTCCACTGAACGACGAAGCTGAGGATTCGTCAAGCGATACGTCGACCGAATCGACGCAGAACCGCAACGCAGGCGTCGCGAGGCCGATCGTGCGGTAGGCTCGCCGCGAATCGATGCCCCCCATTCACCGTCGAAAGGACGCTCCCATGCCGATCCATCTCCGCGCCGAGCAGGGCGACTACGCCGAAGCAGTGCTGGTGCCAGGCGATCCGCTGCGCGCGAAGTACATCGCGGAGACCTTCTTCGACGACGCGCGACAGGTGAACGGCGAGCGCGGCATGCTCGGCTTCACGGGCGCCTACAAGGGCAAGCCCGTGAGCGTGCAGTCCACCGGCATGGGCTGCCCGAGCGCCGCGATCGTGTTCGAGGAGCTGAACATGCTCGGGGCGAAGAAGCTGATCCGCGTGGGCACGTGCGGCGGCCTGCAGCCGGGCATGACGATGGGCGAGCTCGTCGTCTCCACCAGCGCGACTCCGTCGGACCGCACGGCGTTGAACTACACGGGCGGCGAGATCCACGCGCCGACGGCCGACTTCGGCATGGTGCTGAGCGCGGTGAAGTCGGCGCAGGCGGTGGATCGCCAGATCCGCGTCGGCAACATCGTCTCCAGCGACGTGTTCTACCAGCCCGACGAGGGCCTCGCGGGTCGCTGGAGCGAGCGCGGGACGTTGGCGGTGGAGATGGAAGCAGCCGTGCTGTACACCGTCGCGGCGCTGCGAAAGCTTCGAGCGCTGGCGATGTGCACGGTGAGCGACGTGATCGTGGACGGCGAGTTCCATCGCATCAGCGACGAGGCGCTGCGCCAAGCGGTCGACGAGATGGTGGAGATCGCGCTCGAAGTCGCGATCGACGACACCGAGGGCTACCACCCGGTCGGCCAGGCCGTGGCGACCGCGTCGGCCTGACCAACTGCGTGCGCGCGGCAATCGTCAACCCTGCGTCTGCGAGTGGTCGAACCGCCGATCGTTGGCGTCCGATCGTCGCGATGCTCGAAGCAGGGTGCGGCGAACCGATCGAGGTGCAGCTCACGCGCGGCGTGGGCGACGGCACCGACATCACGCGTCGCCTGTTGGCTGACGGATGCCGCGACATCGCCGTGCTCGGTGGCGACGGAACGATCGGCGAGGTGGTCGCTGGCTGCGTGCGGCCCGATGGCGAAGGGATGGTCCGCGACGACATCGTGTTGTCGGTCATCCACCAAGGCACGGGCGGGGATCTGGCGCGAGGCCTGGGCATCCCGAAGGACGAGGACGGAGCAATCGCCGTTGCGGCGGGCCGCGAGTCGCGACGCGTCGACGTTGGGGTGGCGTTCCTCGAGAACGGTCGACTGGCGCGCGGCTTCGTCTCCACGGCGAACGTGGGGATGGCCGCTGACGTGGTGGAGCGAGTCGCTGGCCGGCTGAAGCGGCTCGGCAACAGCGGCGCGTTCGCGGTAGCGACGATTGGTTGCCTCGCGCGAAATCGCACACGATCCGTGCAGCTGGCGATCGATGGCGAGGACGCCACGCCCGTGGACGTGGTGGACATCGACGTGTGCAACAACGGTTACATGGGCGGGGGCATGCGCGTCGCGCCGAATGCGGCGATCGACGATGGCACGTTCGACGTGGTCGTGATCAGCGCGGCCGGGCGGTTGAAGCTGCTGCGCACGTTCCCGAAGATCTATTCCGGACGGCACGTCGACGATCCCCTTGTGCGCGTGACGCGAGCGAAATCGTTGTCGGTGCGCACGGGTGGCGGCGCGCTCGAGCAGGGCGTCGTGCTGGACGGCGAGCTGGTGGGTCGAACCCCGGTCGAGTTCCGGGTGCTCCCCGCTGCCGTTTCGATTCGCGTGCCCGCGCGCGCGAGCGCGGGATCGATAGGATCCCGACCATGACTGCCACGTTCGCATCGCCCGATTGGATCGACCAGCTCGCTCGCGCCTTGGAACACGACGCGCACGTGCGCACGGAGTCCACCTCGTGGGTGTTTGGCCCGATCGTGTTGCTCGTTGACGCGGATGCCGAGCACGGCCTGGACGCGACGGCGATTCGCGTGGACCTGCACGCTGGCGAGATGCGCGGGGCGTCTCGTGCGGAGCTGGCGACCGTGTCGCGATCCCCGTTCGTGGTGGAGGGCTCGCTGGCGCGATGGAAGAGCGTGTTCGGCGGTCGGCTGTCGCTCGTTCAGGGCGTGCTCGACTCGAAGCTGCGGCTGGCTGGCGACTTGCCGACGCTCGTTCGGCATCGAGCGCTGTTGGAAGCGATCACCGCGGCGGCGGGGTCGCTCGAGACAGCTTGGCAGGACGAGCAAGAAGCCGCCGCCGCGCCGGCCTGACGTCAACCGACGATGAAGCACATGCCGCGGTACATCAGCGGCGTTCCGTACTCGACGTCGGCGATGTCGGTGCGGCTGGTCTCGATGCTCGGGCTGAAGGCGCCGCGCTTGATGCTCTCGACCGCGCCGCGCAGCTCGTTGAGGTGCACCGCGACCGCGTCCACCTGGCGAGTGTGGACCGAGCGGGTGCGGGCGCCGAGACGACCGGTTCCCGTGCGGGCCGTGCCGGCCGGTCGCGTCGCCCAGTCGCCGGCGTAGTTCGTGGCGTTCAGCTGCAGCGTGACCGTGGTGCTCATCCGTGACTCCCGTGGTGGTTGGGCGGCCCCCTCCGTGCCGCTTGATGCCAAGGTACGCTCGATGCCTAGGTGCCGAACCGGATGAACTACCTAGGTTTTCCATCCATTGGCGCGCCCGGCCAGATCCCCCTGCCCGCGCCCTCGGGACTGGTTGGAGTTGGCGACAAATAGTGTCGTCAACTCCAACCACTTCCGGGGGGCGCGACCGGATGCGGGCGGACGTGGGCGAGGAAGAAACGTGCGGCCCGCTTCGAGGGACGAGTTCGAAGCGAGCCGCTGAGTTCTTGGCGGCCGGTGGGACGATCGGGACGAGATCTCCAGCCGCGATGCGAGGTATGTGGACGAGCGTCATGATCGGCGCGAGCGGGACGAATGCTCGGATCGGGACGAGATCCATGTGCCGGACGCTAGCTGGGAAGCTCCTCGCCGCCTCCCTGTGCCTCCACTATGCAACGCACCCCACAAACCCGGATCGGAGCAATTACCTAGGTTAGCCACCTACCCGAAAACTCCTGCAAACGAGCACCAAGTAGCGTGATTGGATTCGGTTGCACGAGGCATAGGGAACAGAGAAGCCATGGAATTGTTTGCCGCCGTCGCATTCGTCGTCACGCTCGTGCTGATCGCCACCGAGTGGACGCACCGCACGCTCGTGGTGATGGTCGGCGCCGCGACGTTCGTGGTGGTCGGCGTGCTCGACCAGCACGACGCCTTCGCGGCGATCGACATGGCAACGCTCAGCTTGCTGGTGGCGATGATGGTGATCGTCGCGGTGATCGAGCGCACCGGAATCTTCGAATACCTCGCGATCGTGTCGCTGCGACTGAGCCGCGGTCGCCCATTCCGGGTAGTGCTCGTGATGTCGCTGCTCACCGCGCTCCTGAGCGCGTTCTTGGACAATCTCACCACCGTGCTCTTGATGGCGCCGCTTGTCATCGCCACATGCGCGCGCCTGAAGATGCGTCCAGCGCCGCTGCTGATTTTGATGGTGATCGCTTCGAACATCGGCGGCACGGCAACGCTCGTGGGCGATCCACCGAACATCATGATCGCGGGCGCCACCGGACTCGGATTCAACGACTTCCTCGTCAACGTGGCTCCCGTTGCGATCACCGCCCTCGTCGTGGTCACGCTCGCGCTCTACGTGGCGGCTCGACGGTCATTCGCTCGCGACAGCAACGAGGACGTGATCGTCGAGGACCTGCTCGACGAGATCACGCTCGCCCGCGGACGCGACCTGTGGCTGCCGCTCGTTGTGCTGCTGCTCGTCATCGCGGGGTTCACCATGCACTCGGTGCTGCATCTGGAACCAGCGACGGTCGCGCTCGCGGGCGCCGCGCTCTTGCTCTTCCTGCGAGGCGGGGAGACGCTCGACGAGACGCTCGGCCACGTGGACTGGACGACGATGCTGTTCTTCGCGGGCCTGTTCGTGATGGTTGGCGGGCTCGAGCATCAAGGCGTGCTCGAGGACATCGCCACGTGGACGAGGGACGTCACCGGTGGCAATCGCACGCACGAGCTGCTCGGGATCCTCGGCATCAGCGCCGCGGGCTCGGCGATGGTCGACAACATCCCGTTCACCGCCGCGATGATCCCGGTGGTGGACACCCTCAACCCCGGAAACGACGACGCGTATTGGTGGGCGCTGTCCCTCGGCGCGTGCTTTGGCGGCAACGCGACGATGATCGCCGCCGCCGCGAACGTCGCGACACAAGGAATCGCCGAGCGGCATGGCGTGCGGATGACCTTCCGATCGTTTCTTCCGTGGGGACTCGCGGCGACCGCGATCTCGCTCGTGATCGCAATGCTGTTCATCCTCGTCCAGCACACCTGATCGACCGCTTCCACCCGACCACAATTCGACGCGAATTCGACGCGCTCAAGCGGCTTTACGGATTCGGCGACCCGTCGTACCGTGGAGTGGACGACGTGCGCACGCACCCCACTTGTGCGCTCGACTCCATCGTCGCCCCACACGATCGACCACGAGGATCCCCACCGATGACCCAGGGCGGACTGCTTCGCAAGCTCCAGAACATGGGCCAGTACAAGGAGCTCTGGCTCGCCGGCCTCCTGTGCGTGGTGCTGACGCTCATCATCATCCCGCTCAAGCCGTGGATGATCGACTTCTTCGTGGCGTTGAACCTGCTGATGAGCATCCTCATCATGGTCACGTCGATGTACATCAAGCGCGTGCTCGACTTCGCCGTGTTCCCGGCGATGCTGCTCGTGACCACGCTGTTCCGCATCGCGATCTCGATCGCCACCGCGCGCCTGATCCTCAGCAACACCGCGCCGATGTACCACGAGCACGGCATCGAAGGCGGGCTCGAAGCAGCCGGACACGTGGTGAAGACGTTCGGCGAGCTGGTCGCGGCGGGCAACGCCGTGATCGGCATCGTGATGTTCCTGATCATCATGGTCGTGCAGTTCGTGATCGTCGCCCAAGGCGCCGGTCGCGTGTCGGAAGTCGCCGCGCGCTTCACCCTCGACGCCATGCCGGGCAAGCAGATGGCGATCGACGCGGA
>JBDHZF010000022.1:0-27662 GCA_039811765.1 Thermoleophilia bacterium
CTGTGGCTGCGCGCCATCGCCGCCTACCCCGCCGCGTACCTCGACGACGAAGCGACGATGCATGACGCGTTCGACGCGCTCGACAACGCCGCCGCGGACACAACGCCTCTCGTGCTTCGCACGATGGTTCCAGCTCGCATCGTGCACGCCGCGCACACCAACGATTTCGACGCGCTCGAGTTGGCGATCGACGACGCGATCGACATCGAGGGCGCACGCCCGATGGATCCCGAGCTGCGCACCGCGTGGCGCATCCACGCGGCGGAAGCGATGCGAGCGCTCGGCGACATCGACCGAGCGGCCGAGCTGATTTCGGAGATTGACGCGCAACTGGATTCCATTCCGTACCCGCTCGCGGTGCACACGCTGCGGCGCGACTCCGTCGCGATCTCGATCGACCCGGCCACCGACGACTACACGGGCACGCGCGCGAACCTCGAACGACGCGCGCGCCGGCTCGGCGTCGACCTCCGCGCGATCGGCCTCGACAACGAGTCGGCTGTGGACGGAGCGCCAGCGCCGCTGCACGTTCGTTTGCTTGGCCCGTTGACCGTGGAACGCCACGGCGAACCAGTTGGCGCGGAGACATGGGGCGGACGCCGCCAGGCGCAGATCCTGCTCGCGCTGATGCTCGCCGAGGGACCCTCCGTTTCGATCGATCGCGTTGCCGAGTTGTTCTGGGGCGACCTCGATTCGCGCACGAGCGCGTCGCGCGTGTCGCCGCTCTGCAACGCGGTGCGATCCGTGATCGGCACGAACGAACAACTCGACCCGCCACGCAGCCTCCTGGTGAAGGGCGGCACGATCACGCTCGAATTGCACCCGGACGACCGCTGCGACCTGCACGAGCTGCGAGCGGTGTGCGAGCTCGCGCGCGAACAACCCGATCGCGCTCGCGCGGCGGCGCTGCAGATGCTGCCGCTGCTTGCCGAGCGACCGATCACGAACGTGGGCTCCCAAGACGGCGCGATCATGGTTCGCCAGGCGCTCGAGCAGGAATTGCTCGAACTCGCTCCACAACTCGCCGAGGCATGGACCGGACGGCGCGCGCCGGATTCGGTCGTGGACGCCGTGACTCGCGCGCATCGTCTCGATCCATTGTCCGTCCCGATCTGCGCACGACTGATGCGACTGCACCTCGATCGAGACGAGGCGGCCAAAGCCTCCACGGCGTTCCATGAGTCTCGCGCCGCATATCGATCCGAGGTTGGCATGAGCGTGCCCAGCGAACTCACGTCGCTGCACGGAATTGCCCTCAGTGCAGGGACTTCTCGAACCTGAAAGCATACTGCAAGGTTTTTGCAAGGCACCTCGCCGATGGACGATGCGTGCCTCGAACCGCACCTCGACGCACGCATCCGTCAACCAACAGCGAGTCGAGGAGGGGCGTCATGGCTGCTGCCACGTCACGACCAGGTGCGATCACGATCGTGCGAGTTCCGCTCAAGCCGATTCTCAAGGCCTGATCGACCCCCGAGTTCCCCACCCCGATCTCCTCCATTGGAGCGCCTCCATGCCGGACTCGATCGACGATCGCCTCGTGCCATGCCCCGCCGTTGAAGTCTTTCTCGACTCCCGCGAGGACTTGTATCTGCTGCCGATCCGCGATCGCGACCAGCTATGCATTGGCGCGCCGTGGGGCCGCCGGGTGATGGACGCGCTTTCAGGCGCCATCCACGACGACCTGCCAGCCGAGGACGACGCAGAACTCGCTCGGATTCTGGATTGGCTCGAAGCCGAGTCCTACGTGCGACGAGCCCGCGCGCTTGCCAGCGCAGACACCGAGCCCTGGTCGAGGCAAGTGCAGTGGTTCGCGCAGGAAACCGGCGACGGGCCAGCTCGCCAACGGCAGCTGGCATCGGCGTCCATCCTGGTGATCGGGGTGGGCGGACTCGGGTCGGTCGTCGCCGATCTGCTCGCTCGCGCCGGCGTGGGCCAGCTCACGCTCGTGGACGACGACGTGGTCGAGCATGCGAACCTTGCGCGCCAATCGCTCTACGTCGTGGACGACGTGGGGCACCCGAAAGTGGACATCGCGCGCGAGCGGCTGCGCGCCGCGATGCCAACCGTGCGCATCGACGCGATCATGGCGTCGGTGGACGGATCCGGCGACGCGGCCGCGCTCATGCAGTCGCATCTCCCGGATCTCGTCGTGTGCGCCGCCGATCGACCGCCGGTTGCGATCAAGACGTGGATCGAATCCGCCGCGGTCGAGGCCGGCGTGCCCGTGATGCATGGCGGGCATCGTCCGCCCTATGTCTACGCCGGGCCGTTCTTCGTTCCGGGCATGTCCCCGTGTTACGAGTGCTTTTCCTCCGCTCGCTTCGCGCCGGGCGCAGAACGTCTCGAACGCGAGATCGCAGCCCACCGCAACGCGCAGTGCCCGCAGCTGCCCGCCGTGGGATGGGGCGACAGCGCCGCCGCATCCTTGATGACGGCCCAGGTCGTCAACTGGCTGACCGGCGCGGCGCCTCCGGCGCTGCTTGGTCGCGAGCTCGAACTGGACCTTCGCTCGCTCGCCACCGAGTTCATCGATGCCCCGAACGTCGGACGATGCGATCGTTGCGCGCGCGAGCACGCTCGTGCGGCCTGACCCATAACACATTCCCCTGCAAGCAATTTGCAAGGTTTCTGCAAGGTCGCCCCGGTAGCGTCGTCGGCGAGCCAAGATCCCGGGAGACACCGAGCGATGACACACTCGATCGAATGGAACTACGTCGGTTTCGACCCCGAATTCGACGACGCGACCCGCGCATTGCGCGATCGACCGCACGACCTGTGCTCCGCGCTCGAAGCGGCCGTGGCGGACGCCTTCGACACGCTGGGTCTGACCGTGCGACTCGACTATTCCGGACCCGTGCACCACGCCGCCTCGATCGTCGCGATCATCGACGATGTCGTGCGCGTGACGCTCGACAACGTCGCGCGACATGCACGAACCTCGTGGGCGAGCGTCAACGTGAACATCGACGATGCGATCTGGGTACGCGTGCGCGACCACGGCTGTGGCTTCCAGTTGCACCCGCGCGTGCCCGCGCCAGGCGACGCCACCTCGCTGAAGAGCCTCGACAGATCGACGCGTCGCATCGCCGACGTCGGCGGCACGATGATCGTGATGAGCAGCCCCGGGGACGGAACGATCGTGCGACTGCGCATGCCGATCGAGGCGCGCTGACGATCGATCAACCAATCACGCGAGCGAACGCCGCCTCCACCGCGTCGACGGCCAGGTTCGGATCTCGTGCCTCCAGCGACACTCGCGTGCGGCGTTCGATCACGTCGGCGGCGTTTCGCGACTGCTCGTGCGTGACCGCCCATACGGCCTCCGCCACGAGGTATGGCCGCTCAGGGTGCAGTCGCTCACCCAGCGCCGGGTCGTCGCGAACGAGCGCCAGCAGGTGCGGCGTGTTCGCGCCATGGCGGCGCAACAAGTGGCGAACATCCGCGCGAGACCGGCCCAGCAGCGCAGCAATCTCCTCCAACTCGGCGCTCGACGGCAACGCTCGGCACCCGTCGAGCGCGAGGTCGCGCGTGCGGCACCGCGCTCGACGACCGAGCTGCGCCATCGCGGCATCGACCGCCAGCTCCGCCATCGATCGATACGCCGTGAGCTTGCCGCCAGTGATCGTGATGCTGCCAGCTCGATCCACGAGCAGGTGTCGACGCGACACGTCCTTCGATTTCACGTTCGCGCTCGCGTCCGGCGCGATCAACGGGCGTAGGCCCGCCCATGTGGCGATCACGTCGCTGCGCTGGATCGGATCGCGCAGGAACGCGTTGACGCGACCAAGCAGCGTCGCGATCTCGGCTTCCGTGGCCACGGGATCGGCGAGGTCCCCGTCATATGGATCGTCCGTGGTGCCCACGAACGCGAGGTCGTCCTGCCATGGCTCGATGAACACGTTCGAGTTGTTCGTCTGCCCGAAGAACGCGATCCCGGAATCGACTCCCGCCCGGTCGCGTCGCACCGCAAGGTGGATTCCTTTGCTCGGCTGCACGCGAAACCCAACGGGCAGGTCGTGCCCGCCCGCAGCCAGCGTTTCGTCGGCCCAGACGCCCGTCGCGTTGATCACGACACGCGCCTCGATTTCCAGTTCGCCGTTCGGGCGCGCTCCTCGCGCGTCGCGCGCCGCGTCGCCGGACACGACCGCGCCCACGACGCGGTCGCCGTCGCGCAGCAGTCGCGTCACGCCCGTGCCGTTCGCGGCGTACGCGCCTTCGGCGACCGCGGAGCGCAGCACCGCGAGCACCAGCCGAACATCGTCCGCGCTAGCGTCGTGGTAATGGTGCGCGCCGCGCAGGCGAGCGCCGTCCGCCGTGTGCATGGACACGCCGGGAACGATGCGGGTGAGCTCGGACGCGCCGATCCACTCGTGCAGGCTCCCGGCCGCGTGACGATGCCCGAGCGCCTCGTACGCCCACAAGCCGGCGCCGAGCTTCATCCGCTGCAGCGGCATCGGCCCGCGTCCGTACGCCGGCACGAGCATCGACAGCGGTCGCACCAGATGCGCCGCGTTTCGTTGGATGCGCGCGCGCTCGCGCAAGCTCTCTCGCACCACGTGCACATCGCCGGTGGCCAAGTAGCGGAGTCCGCCGTGAATCATCTTGGACGAGCGCGACGACGTTCCGCTTGCCCAATCGTCGCGTTCGACGATGCCGACTCGCAATCCGCGCGTGACCGCGTCCAGCGCAACGCCCACGCCGGTGATCCCACCGCCGATCACGAGCACGTCGAGCGGTCGCTCGCTCATCGCTTCGAGCTGCGACGTTCGATCTGCCGCGCGCAGACGCACGGGCACGGACGGTCCATCGGTCATGCCTTCACGATGCCCGTCGCGGGTAGGAGTCACACAGTGGACGAGACGATTCACGACGAGGCTGACGCGGTCGCCGCGTTGCTCGCGCTCACCGATCCGGCGAACGGCGACGACGCTGCGATCCTGCGCGCGCCCGAAGGCGCGATCTGCGTCTCCACCGATTCCACGATCGTCGGCGTGCACGTGCCGCCGAACGCCACGCCCGATCAGCTCGGACGACACGCTGTGGCGCGCGCGGCGAGCGACTTGGCGGCAATGGGCGCCACGCCTGTTGCGATGACGTGCGCGATCCAGGTGCCGCCCGGCGAATGGGTCGCCGCGGTCGATGCCGCGCGCGCCGCCGCGCAACGCGGCTGCGAACAACGATTGCCGCTCGTGGGCGGCGATCTCACGGCAACACCCGGCCCAATGGCACTCACCATCACGGTGATCGGCGCAAGCAGCGGCACGCTCGTCACGCGCGCGGGCGCGCACGCGGGAGACGTCATCGCAGTCACCGGCTCGCTTGGTCGAGCTGCACGCGCGCACGCCGCGGGAGCACCCGTTCCGGAGCCTCCCGATCGGCGCGCCGACGGCATGTGCCTCGCACACGACGCCCACGCGATGATCGACTTGTCCGATGGACTTGCGCGCGACGCAGGCCATGTTGCTCGGGCGTCGGGCGTGGATCTCGCCATCGACCTAGATCTCGTGCCGATCTGCGACGGCGTCGACGTTGTCCACGCCGTCGAATGGGGCGACGACTACGAGCTGCTCGTCTGTCTTCCACGACAGTCCTTCGACACGATCGCTCCGAGAATCGGACTCACGTCGATCGGCCAAGTCGTCGAAGGTACGGGCGAGGTTCGCTTCGAGCGGGCGGGCGCGCGCGTCGAGATCGCGGACGGCCACGTGCACGGGCGTCGGTGAGCGTCCGCGCGACGTGCGGGTTCCCGCAGGTTCAAGGTCGCGCGTCTCGGGAACGAGCCTTCGAGGAGGCAGCAGATCACGATGAAGCAGCACGTCGCACAGGATCAGATCGCCGTCCGCTATGCGGATGGGGTCGATCATGTGTGGGCGTCGTGGGAGCCATCCCTTCGTGACTGCGAGCGAATTCTCGCCGGCGCGGGCGCATGGCGAAGCGGCATCGATGGCGACGAGCTCGCGAGCCGACTTCGGCGGGCGCAGTATCGAGCGCACACCGCGTCGGAGTTCGCGAGCGGCCTGGTTCCGCCTCCCTCGGCGCTGGACGCCCACGGCTACCTCCTCGCCGCGCTTGGCGCGTGCCGAGACGCGTTCGGCGTGCTCGCGGTGCGCGCAGAACTCGACGAACTCGACGACGACAGCTGCGAGATCGGCATGCACGCGCTTGACGCGACACGAAGCGCGTTCGGCGGCGCTCGCTCAAGCACTGCGCTCGTGCACGCGTGGGTCGCTGAGGACGGCATCGATCCATCGTGGCTGCACGAGCCGGCGACACCCTCCCGCACGTGGCCGTACGTGCTCTGGATGCTGATTGGCACATGCGCGGTGCTGTTCGCCGCCCTCGTTGCGCAAGCGCTGCTCGGCTCCGGAAGCACCTGAGTTTCGAACGACCCCTTCGGCTCGCGTCATCGTCCCGTGTTCTCATCAGTTCGGAAGTTTCGAGAGACTTCGCAAGGTGCTGGTCGAACTCCGTTGTGGAGCGCAGCACGACGTGTGACGATGTCAGATCCATGCCCGGCCCAGGCGACTCAGATATGCACGACCGGACCCCGACGACGATCGGCTTGCTCGTCGTGGACGACGACGCAGGCATTCGCACCTTGCTGGAGATCACCGCGTCGCTTGATCCCCGGTTCGAAGTGGTCGGGCTCGCCTCGACCGGGTCCGAAGCGATCGAACGGGTCACGTCGCTCGACCAAGTGGACATCGTCCTGCTCGACGTGACGTTGCCAGATCGCAACGGCATCGAACTCGTCTCGGACCTTCGCCATCACGCAAGCAATCGAGACGTGATGATCGCGCTGTTCACCGGTTGGACGGATTCCGAGACGATCGCCCGCGCACGAGAAGCGGGCGCGGACACCGTGTTCGGCAAGGACGGCGATCCGCGCGGATTGCTCGATTCGCTCGCCGAGCTCGTCAGTTCGGGCCAGTGACCAGCGCAGCGTGATCGATGGCGGAGCCGGCGAACGCGTTCGCGCTCGTGTCCATCAGGTCGCAGAACGCGTCCACCACCGCGGGATCAAACTGCGTGCCGGCGCCGTCGCGCAAGCGCCGCAGCGCCTCGTGGTCGGGCAATGCTTGGCGATACGGCCGATCGCTCGTCATGGCGTGCCATGAGTCGCACACGAAGATGATGCGAGCGCCGAGTGGAATCTCCTCGCCCTTGAGCTGGTGCGGATACCCCGCGCCGTCCCAACGTTCGTGCTCGTGCAGCACGAGCGGGCGCACGCCCTGCAGGAACTCAACGTCGGCGATGATGCGTTCGCCGATCACGGTGTGTTCCTTCATCACCTCGAATTCCTCGTCGGTGAGCGGCCCGGGCTTGGACAAGATCTCCGTTGGCACGCCGATCTTGCCGATGTCATGCAGCAGCGCGCCGAGCTTGAGGTCGCGGATCTCGTCCTCGCGCATCCCGAGCCGTCGGCCGACGTCGGCGCTCATGTCCGTGATCGAGCGCGCATGGTCGAGCGTGTATGCGTCCTTGGCTTCGAGCGCGGAGCTGAGCGCTTCCACCGTCTCGAAGTAGCTGCGTTCCAGCGAGGCGAACAACTCGGCTTGCTCGATCGTCCCGCCGAGCTGGTCGGCGATCGTTTCGAGCATGTGCAAGTCGTCCTCGCCGAGCATGTCGGGATCGCGTTCATACACGGCGATCGCGCCGATCACCATGCGATCGCGGCCAGTGATGGGGACGAGGATGCGGCCGCGGCAGCCAGCCGGCGCGTCCGTGTCGTCGGCGTCGTCGGCGCGCTGGTCGCCCTCCAAATCGCCCATCACCGCAACGTACGGACGCCCCGTGCGGACGCATTCGCGGATCGCGTCGGTGCAACACGGCGAGGACTCGCCGGAGCCGCATTGCAGATCGTCGCCGTTTGCCGCCGGGCGCTCGCCGTTGGACGCGACGATGCGCACGTCGAGCTCGTCGTCGGTGCTTTCACCGCGTGTGGACATGCCGTCGCAGCGCGTTGCGGCACCGGTGAGCGCGATCGTCACGCGGCCGAATCCGAACCCTTCGTGCAGCTCGCGCGCGGCGATGCGCGCAACCGCCTCCGGGTCGCGTTGCCCGGTGAGGCTGCGAGCGAGCTTGGGCGTGCACGCCAGGTGGCGGCTTCGCTTGCGAATCGATCGGATCATGCGCGTGCGTTCGATGGCGCTGGATGCTTGGCGTCCAACCGCCGCCAGCACATTGGTCGTGCCTTCTTCGAGTTGTTGCGCGGGCGCGTCGAGCACGATCATGCCGACGAGGCCGTTCGCGTCGCGAAGGCCTTCGATCACGACGCTGCCGGCGAACCCAAGACGCTCGAACACGATCGCGCTGGAGTCGTCGATGTCGTCGACGTCCACCGTGAATGGTCGCGCGCCCGCGTGATGCGCGAGCTCGGCGAGACGCGATCGCAGTCGAATGGTTCCGGCGCCGCTGGCGACGACTCGTTCGATGCCGGTGGCGGCGAGCAAGCGCAGGCGTCCAGCGTCGAGCGCGAAGAGCGCGCCGCGATCCGTGTGCACCGCGTCGCATGCTTGCTCCACGTGGTCGACAAGGCGATCGCGTTGCTTGCTTTCTGCGGCGACGTGCACGCTGCGCAGCAGCAGCTCGTTGTCGCGCGCTCGCTGCTGTTCGCGGTCCACGACGATCGACTTGCCGATCGCGACCGCGCCGAGCGCGGCGAACGCGCCAACCAATCCGTCGTCACCCGCCGCGTTCAATTCGCGCGCGCCTGCATAGCGGCGCAGCACGATGCCGTGGAACTCCTCGCCGGACCACATTGGCGCCAGCACGAGCGCATGCGATCCGCCGCGTTGCGCGACCTGGTCTGGAAGCGGGCACGTGGGCGCGTTGACGTCCGGCACGCGCAGCGTTCGACGATCGGCAAGCGGCGCGAGCAACGCGCGCGCCTGCGCGGGCGTGAGGTTGATCTGGCTGCCCCACGCCGGCGACCAGAGCGCGCGCTCGGAGCTGTTCCAAACAAAGACTTCCAAGCCTGCGCTCTGCGCGCTCGCCGCGAGCGCCTCGATCGTGCCGCGCGAACCCGCGCCTTCCGACCCGATCTGGCGAACTGCGAGCATCAGCTGACGCGTGACGAGCGCTTCCCGCCGCGCCGCGCCGATCGCGCCGCGCGTCATGCGCGCGACGCTGCGATGCAGCAGCAGAAATCCTGCGATCGAGAGCCCGGTCACCAGCAAGGGCGCGATCACGCCAACGCCGAAGACGTGCCACAGCCATGCGACGAGCACGAGGTTGATCGCCACGAGCGCGCCAGCGGCGAGAATTCGTCCCGCGTGCTGTTCGAGACGCGCAAGGTGCACGTCGGACGGCGTCGTCGGATCGGAGTCGGTCACGCAGTCGAGCTCCCAGGCGGCATGGACACACTCGTGCCGCGACCCGTGATCGTCGCGTCGTCGGCACTTGGTGGTGGTTCCCCGGGTCTCGGGAAGGAAAACCCGAGCTACCGTCGTACTCCGCGCGCGGTCATGCGTTCGCGAGCGTGGCCGTGGCGCGATCGTCGTCGGCGGGCAACCAGTCGCGACGCCATGCCTCGTATCCGTCTGCCCATTCTTCGAGAGTCGCCGAGCACCAAGTCGTGCACGACACTCGATCCGGCGTCCGGACAGCGAACGCGGATCGTGTGCTGCACGTCGGGCGACACGTACATGCGCGAGCGGCAACGGCCCGAGTAGACGAATGGTCGCTTGTCGGCTTGCGCCTGCGCGCGCTCGGCGTCGAGCTGCTCCTTGGTGCAGTCGCAGCGGTACGCGAGTCCGCGATCGAGCATGCCTGCGAGCACGTCGCGATAGCGATCGCCGCGCTGCGACTGGAAGTACGGCGCGTGCGGGCCGTCCACGCCCGGCCCTTCGTCCCAGTCGAGGCCGAGCCAGCGGAACACGCGCGACGCCTGATCCACGTTCTCCGGCGTGGAGCGCTCGGTGTCGGTGTCCTCGATGCGCAGCACGTGCGTCCCGTCGCCGCCATGGTGACGCGCGTAGAGTCGGTTGTAGAGCGCCGACCTGGCGCTGCCCAAGTGCAGCGTGCCGGTTGGGCTGGGGGCGAATCGCACTCGAACGGGCGTCGTGCTCATGCCGCCCAACCCATCGGCTCAATAGGCCTTCTTGCTCGACAGCTCGCCATCGACGAAACAAAACTGGAACGCGGAACCTTGGCTGCTGCGGCGATACGTGAGACACGACATCTTCTTGTTCTCGCCCGCGATCGTCACGTCGCTGTCGTTCACGAAATCCGGTTTCCCGAGCTCGTCCTCCACGTCCTCGCGAGCATCGCCGGTTTCAACCGAGTCGAACTGCGATTGCGTGACGGACGACACGTCCGATTGCGCCGACGCGTCGCGCTTCTTGGTGTCCGACGAATCGCCACAGCCGCCAACAACCAGCGCCAAGGCCGCCGACGCAACCAGCGTCTTGACGAATCGACGTTTCCGAACGGACATGGCGACCTCCTGTCGAAGCGCGGGCGATTGTCGCACACGACCGCTGTGATCCCCAGTGACCCGACGGTTACGCGCCGTTTCATTCGAGGCGACGACAACACCGGCGCGAGCGTTGGATTAGGGTCCAACCATGTTCTTCGGCGCGCATCTCTCATCCAGCGGCGGCATCGACAAGGCGGTCGAACGTGCGGTGGCGATCGGCGCGGACGCCGTGCAGGTGTTCGTGCAGAGCCCGCGCATGTGGCGACCCGTCAACCACAAAGACGAGAACGTCGCGCGCTTTCGCGAGCTGCGCGCGCAGCATCTGCAGGGCGCGGTGGCGCACGCGATCTACCTGATCAACGTGGCGAGCGACGATCCGGAATTGTGGGAGAAGAGCGCCGCCGCGCTCGACAACACGATGGTGCAAGGCGCGAGGCTCGGGCTCGACGCGGTGATCTTCCATCCCGGTTCGCACAAGGGCGCAACCGACACGATCGACGCCTGCAACGAACGCATCGCAAAGGCGTGCCTGCGAGCAATCGCAGCGGGCGAGTCCGAAGCGGTTCGGTCGGGCACGGCGTGCCCCTCGCTGCTGCTCGAGAACACTGCGGGGGCCGGCGGCACGATCGGGCGCGACGTGGCCGAACTCGCGCAGATCATCCACGCCGCCGACGACCACGACCGGTTGGGCGTGTGCATCGACAGCTGCCATTGGTGGGCGAGCGGAGTCGACGTGAGCGACCGCGCGGCGCTCGACGCGAAGCTCACCGAACTCGACGACGCGATCGGGCTGCACCGCCTGCGCGCGCTGCATCTGAACGATTCGAAGACGCCGCTCGGCTCCAACCGAGATCGTCACGACAACATCGGCGACGGCCTCATGGGCGACGGGCTGGGCACGTTTCTCGCGCACCCCGCGTTCGAGCAGCTCGGCGCCTACTTGGAAGTTCCCGGCGACGGCGACGGTCCGCGCGCCGCGGATCTCGACGCCGCACGAGCGACGCGCGCACGCGCTCTGAAGCAGCAACAGAAGTAGCGCGTCGACGTATTCGTCATTGTCGCGATGCGGGCCGACCGCACACGCACACCACGTCGAAAACATGCGATGAGCAACGGATTCGTCGTCTGGCGCCGGCAAACACGTGCAAAACACGGACTTGCCGGCACAAGTCAGGCACCGCGTCCGACATCCGGCACCAACACGGCGCAATGCCGGACATGGTGAACGCGCACCAGCTACCAAACAGAACCACGCACGAGAGACGAGATCGAGAAGCACAGGCTCGGCGAGCAAGCCAAAGCCGCGAGCGCGAGGCGCTCACGGCCGAGCGGCGATCCTTGCTGAAAAATACTGACGGCGGTGTCGCGCTCCCCGGGCAATGACTTCGGACCAACGTCGCCATGCAATCTGGGAGTGCGACCACCGCCGTCGGGGTCACGTGGCGAGCGCCACCGACCCGGGTCGAGGCAACGCAGCGGCTGCCTCGCCCTGATCCGGGCGCTCGTTCAGCAAGCCACCGGAGGCGGTCGCGACAGGATGTCGCAACCGAGCAGGTCCCGAATCGTTCGCGTCGCGCTGTCGGCCACTCGACGCCGCGCGCAGCGGCATGGGCGCGCAGTTCGCCGCCGCATCATTCGCGCGAACGCGAGTTCGAGCACGTGAATCGCCCGCATGCCGACGAGGCTCACGGACGCGACGAGCATTCCCGCGAGCACGCATACGCCGAAGATCGACGCCAATGGCAGCAGACTTCGCCAGCTTGCGTACTCCATGCCCAAGCCAAGGCCGCCGAGCCAACGCTCGACGCTGGATTGCAGCAGCCAGATACCGAGGAGCAGGCCCGCGAAGGCGGACGTGCGCAGCACGAACGCGTCGATCAAGGATGTGCCGGTCAGCCGTTCGTACACGACCTCGCGCGAACTGCGGCGGCACGCGTTGCTGAGGCTCACGCTCTGCCGCAGTCGCCGCTGCTCGGACGCGACGAACGCGATGATCGACACGAGCGCGATCGAGGCGACGAGCAATTGCCCGAACGTGAGCGGCAGCTGCGCGTCGGCAACCTGCTGCAAGTGGCGATAGCGCGAATCGTCCACCTTGTAGAACAGAAAGAAGTCCTCGCGGAAGTAGGCGACCAAACGCTGCACGACGAGCGATCCGACGGCAACGGACCCGGACACCGTCATGGCTTGGGCCATGCGGTATCGGCGGCGCTGGAGACTGCTACGTCGGGATTCAGGCATGGGCTTCGATCTGGGCACGCCGGCGGGCGGTGCTGGGGCCCGCACTCGCCGATCGCTCGTTCGATATCGGCACGATCGCGTCCCCACTGAAGGACGAGTTTGCAAATTCGCCTTCTCGCTATGGATGACGGCACCCGCAGGTGGAACGAAGGCCCCTCGGAACGCGACAGACAGACGAGGAGTGGTCGCGCGATGCCGCGGGGCGCACAGCACGGGGGAACACCAGATGGCCGAAATCCGGCTCACAGCAGTGAACAAGGTCTATCCGGGCGGCACGCATGCCGTGCACGACGTGGACCTGCACATCGCCGATGGCGAGTTCATGATCATGGTCGGCCCGTCGGGGTGCGCGAAATCCACCATCCTGCGCATGATCGCGGGCTTGGAGACCCCGACCGGCGGCACCGTGGAGATCGGCGGCCGCGTGGTGAACGACGTCGCGCCGAAGGACCGCGACATCGCGATGGTGTTCCAAAGCTACGCGCTGTATCCGCACATGACGGTGCGCGAGAACATGGCATTCGGCTTGAAACTCCGTCGCATGCCGCAGCAGGAGATCGACCAGCGCGTGGCCGACGCCGCTCGGATTCTCGGACTGGAACCGCTGCTCGACCGGTTGCCGAAGGCGATGAGCGGCGGTCAGCGCCAGCGCGTTGCGATGGGCCGCGCGATCGTGCGCGAACCACAGGCGTTCTTGATGGACGAGCCACTGTCGAACCTCGACGCGAAGCTGCGCGTGCAGATGCGCACGGAGATCGCGAAGCTGCATCAGCGACTTGGCACCACCACCGTGTACGTGACCCACGACCAAGTAGAGGCGATGACGCTCGGCCAGCGCATCTGCATCCTGCGCAGAGGCGTCGTGCAGCAAGTGGACACGCCGTTTCAGGTGTACCAGAACCCCGCGAACGTGTTCGTGGGCGGATTCATCGGCAGCCCTGGCATGAACTTCCTGGACGGGCACTTGCTGCTGCACGACGGCGTGCTGCACCTGCAACTCGGCGACCGCGTGCTGCCGCTGCCCGCGAGCGTGTCGAGCAGGCTCGTGGCGAGCACGGACGTGCACGGCAAAGGCGTGATCGTGGGCGTGCGTCCGGAGCACCTCGCGTTGACGACGGATTCCGATCCGAACGCAATCCCGGTGACGGTCGAGTTGACGGAAGCGATGGGCGCGGAGGTCTACGCGTACTTCACGGCGGCGGTGGCCAGCCCGGATCTTTCTGCGCTCAGCGACACACAGGCGACATCGGACACGTTCGTCGCGCGCCTGGGCGCGGGCACGGAAACTCGCAGCGGCGAGCAGATCATGCTGCGTCCGGATCTCGACGAGGTGCACCTGTTCGATCCGGCGACGATGCTCACGCTGCTCGCGCCTGCCGACGAGGCGGACGTGCGAGCGCGCCAGTCGGGCGCCGCGATCGCGATCGCGGGCGGCACGGCCAGCCACATGCCGTCGCCGCCAATTGCCGCGCCTGCCACGGCTTTGGTGCAACCGGTGATCCATCTTCACCAGACCTTCGTCGGGGGAGACGGTTCGCCTGTGGTCGGCACGATCGCCGATCCCGACCCGCAACGGATCGCCGCGGTGTTCGACCAACCCGCAATCGCTTCGCCGGCGATTGCCATCGAACCGCTCGTCGCGAGCGCCGCGGCAGCTGGCTCACACGGCATGCCTCGCCCCTCGTTCGCCACCCGGGTGGGCGGTGGCACGCCGCTCGATCCGGCGTTCGCGATCGCGCCGCTCGCGACGGCGACCTCGGAACCGGCGCCGAACCCGGCACCTGCGCTCGAACCCGAGCGCGCGACTTCCGAACCCCCTCCGACGAAACCGGCGCGACGCGGGTTCGCGCCGCGCGTGATCGGCGGCTCGAGCGAGGAACCGGCCGCTCCGACCAGGACCGAGGCAACCCCACGGGTGGCGATCGACCCGGCCGAACTCGACGACGCGCTCGGAACCATCGAGCAGATTCGGGACAAAGCAACCAGCGCGCCTGTGGACACGAAACCGCCCACGGCCGCGTCGTTCCGCGATGCCTTGGCACGCATCCGTGGCGCTGGCACGCAGGAAACGTCGCCCGCACAGGGACCGTCCCTTCGTTCGATCGTTCCGCCACCGCTGCAGCTCGGTGACGTCGACTCCGAACCCATCTGACTTTATGTGCCGCGAAGGCGCCCCGCGGTGGACGCCGCTTGACTCTCAGCGGGTTCGTGAGACGAATTCCGCGTCGCGCCGCGAACCGTTCGTCGTCCTGTGCCGGCAAACACGCGAAGAACCCCAGTTTACCGGCACGAGACAAGCACCGCAGTGTTGTAGTCGTGCAGACCGCGAGCCCCGACGCAGCATAAGAACTGACGCCCAACCGTCGCACGACAAGCGCAAGATCCGAAAAAATCGTCGTCAGACGCGTGCATGACGGCGATTTGTTCAATATCCAGCGCGTGATTGGCGAAAAAGCGGCCAATATCGTGGCCAATTCCAGCTTCGGCGCAGAATTCCACCACGGTGTCCTGTCGCATCGGTAAAGTTCCGGAAGTTCGGCCAACCGAGCGAAGGATTTTCATGATGACCGCAATCGCAACAACAAACTCCACGGCCCCGGGCAACGGAATCGGAATCGTTCCGCCGTGGCTCCTCGACGGTGCTGACACCGGCATCGTTCCGCCGTGGATGGATGCCCCGTTTCAGACGCTTCCCACCGACGACCAAGCCGCCACGAGCGCCAACGCCGGTGTTGCAACAACGTTCGTGCGCGTTCCCGTGGACGCCTCCCCAGCGACCATGATCGACGCACTTCGCGCTCGCTGACCCGTCCAGGTCACCGATCAGCGTCGAACGCAGCACGACTCCCACACCACAGAAACACCTCCCCATAGGTTGCCGGGCAACTCCCCCTGATCCCCCGTCCGGCTTCCGACCCAGCAAGACAGCAACGGGCCCGACTTGGCATGGATGCCATGATCGGGCCCTTGTTTTGCCACCGCTCGAGCGTTCAGTCGCTCGCGAGCACGAAGCCGTCGACGAGTACAGGATGGCGAGCCGATCGCGCTTCGTCGAGGCGACGCACGGGCGTGGTGTGAGGCGCGCTGCACACCGTCTGCGAATCGGCATGCGCTTCGGCAACGATCGCGCGCATCGCGGCGGCGAACGCGTCGAGCGTCTCGCGGGTCTCGGTTTCCGTGGGCTCGATCATCAAGGCCTCGTCAACCAAGAGCGGAAAGTACATCGTCGGCGGGTGGTAGCCATGATCCATGATCCGCTTCGCGACATCGATCGCACGCACGCCGGTGTCGCGCTTCAATTGGCCGGCGCTGAGCACGAACTCATGCATGCAGGTGCGATCGAACGCGGGCGGCAGCACGTCGCGCAGCTGCGCGAGCAGGTAGTTCGCGTTGAGCACGGCGATATCGCTCGCGCGGCGTAGACCATCGCGTCCGTGCGTGACCACATAGGCCCACGCGCGCACGAGAACGCCGACGTTGCCGAAGAAGCGCGAGACGGATCCGATCGAATCGTCGACGTGCGTCACGACGTCGTATCGCCCATCCTCGTGGCGAACCACTCGCGGGAGCGGCAGCAGATGCGCGAGACGTTCGGCGACGGCGACGGGCCCCGCGCCTGGTCCTCCTCCGCCGTGCGGCGTCGAGAGCGTCTTGTGCACGTTCACATGCACGATGTCGAAGCCCATGTCCCCCGGGCGGGTACGACCCATGATCGCGTTGAGGTTCGCTCCGTCGTAGTAGAGCAGTCCGCCCGCGTCTCGGACCGTGCTCGTGATCGCGGCAATGCGCTCGTCGAACACGCCGAGCGTGTTCGGATTCGTCAGCATCAACCCCGCGATGTCGTGCGCTGCGCACGCGTCGCGTACAGCGTCGAGGTCCATGCCGCCGCGCGCGTCGGTGGGGATGCTCACCGTGCGCAATCCGGCCATGCGGACGGTGGCTGGATTGGTGCCGTGCGCGGTGTCCGGCACCAGCACGCTGCGCGGCTCCTCGGCGATCTCGCCGCGCGCCACGCGCTCGCGATGCCACGCCCGCATCAACAGCAATCCGGTGAATTCGCCGTGCGCGCCGGCCGCCGGTTGGAGCGTGACCGCCGGCAGGCCCGACAGCTCGCCGATCGCGTGCTGGAGCTCGTGCAGCAGCGCGAGCATTCCTTGCGCCGCGCGCGGTGGCGTCAGCGGATGCAATCGGGCGAACTCCGGCATCGCCGCGATTTCGTCATGCACCTTCGGGTTGTACTTCATGGTGCACGAGCCGAGCGGGTAGAACCCCGAGTCGATCGAGTGGTTGCGCTGGCTGAGCCGAACGAAATGGCGAACGAGCGTGGGCTCGGCAACTTCCGGAAGGCGGGGCGGTCGTGCTCGACGCAGGGCATCCGGGATAGTCGACATGATGGCGTCGACATCCACGTCGATCGGCACGCGGCTGCTGCGACGCCCCGGCCGGGATCGATCGAAGATCGTCGGCTCGCTCGGCGGGTGCAGACCCGGCGCGGCAGTGGTTCGAGCTGGAGCAGCGGTCATCGCAGCGCCTCCTCGACGGCAACGCCCAAACGCTCGATGTCGTCGTCGGTGCGCAGCTCGGTCGCTGCCACGAGCAGCGCGCCGTCGCCGAGCTCGGGCCATCCCTGCGCGGCTGGCCATCCGGCGATCAGTTCGTGGTCGAACGCGCGATCCACGACGTCGCTCGCAGGCTTCGGCAGGTGCACCACGAACTCGCGGAACACCGGCGCGTCGGCGCCGCCTGGGCCGGGAAGCACGCCTGGCACGCGAAGCAGTCGTTCGCGCGCGGCGGCGGCGCGCTCGAACTGGATCGCGCCGAGTTCGCGAATGCCTTCCGGGCCCAGCCACGTCATCTGCACCAACCCCGCCAACGCGCACAGCGCTTGGTTGGTGCAGATGTTCGACGTGGCTTTCTCGCGCCGGATGTGCTGCTCGCGCGTCTGCAGCGTGAGCACGTAGCCGCGGTGGCCGTCCTCGTCCACGGTCTCGCCGACGATGCGCCCCGGCATGCGTCGCAGGAATCGCTCCTGCGCGGCCATGAAACCGAACGTGGGACCGCCGGCGCTGGGCGCGATGCCGAGCGGCTGACCATCGCCCACGACCACGCCGGCGCCATAACTGCCTGGCGCGGCGAGCACGCCGAGCGAGAGCGGATCAGCGCTCACGACCGGCACGGCGCCGACCGCATCGGCAGCCGCCACAAGCGCGGGCGCGTCCTCGAGCAAGCCGAACGCGTTCGGTTGCTGGATCACGAGCGCCGCGACATCGTCCGACAACCGGCTCGCCACGGAGTCGACTGACACCACGCCCATTGCGGGATCGCACTCGACCACGTCGACGACCATGCCGTACGCGCCGGCGTACGTGTCGAGCACGGCGCGCACCTGCGGCGCGATCGTGCCGAGCACGACCAAGCGGCTTCGTCCCGTCGCCTGCTCGCTCAAGTACGTCGCCTCGGCTACAGCAGTGGCGCCGTCGTACAGCGACGCGTTCGCGACCGGCAACTCCGTCAACGCCGCGATCGCCGATTGGAACTCGAAGATCGTTTGCAGCGTGCCCTGGCTCAGCTCTGGCTGGTACGGCGTGTAGGCCGTTGCGAATTCGCTG
Organism: Thermoleophilia bacterium; assembly: GCA_039811765.1. Lineage (GTDB taxonomy): Bacteria > Actinomycetota > Thermoleophilia > Gaiellales > SKUG01 > JAGQUL01. The sequence goes on from JBDHZF010000022.1 coordinate 18,274, forward strand.
CGCGACACGATCGCGCGCACGGCAGCTGGCACGAAGTGGTCGTAGCTGCCGCACCCGAGGAAACTTGTGACGCGCGACAGGTCGACGGTCCGATCCGCAAGCTCGCGAGCGCGACGCACGAGCTCCGGCTCGGAAACACCGAGCGGCAGATCAAGCTCGCCATCGAGTCGCAAGTCGATGGGGATGTCCGCGAACAGGTCGTCGATTCGCGCCACCCCGATCGCGTCGAGCATCGCTCGGACATCGTCGTCTGTAGCAGGAGCGTACGGCATCGTTCTCCGATACTACTCCGGGTGGCGGCGCACCCGTGCACGGGCGCCTACATCAACGAATTCACGCCGAGCAGCAGCAGCGCCGCGACGTCGAACGTCACGAGCACGAGCAGCATGAAACTCGTCGCGCGATGTCCGAGCCGTCGGAAGAATCGCGCGAGCAGATACGACGTCACTGCCAGCGCGATCGCGCCGATCACAACTTTCCCGTCCAACCAGGTGGGGCACGACAAGCCAAAGCAATCGGCTGCGGGACCGACCGCGAACGCGTAGCTCCACACGGTGAGGTGCAATGCGCACCACACGGTGAGCACGACGAGGAAGAAGGCCGCGTCGATCAGTCGACCAGCAGCCGCCAGTGCAAGGCCAATGCCTTTCACCGGCGCGAGCATCGCGCGCGCGGTTGCCGATCGCTCTGGCCGTGCGGCTGGCGCCGTGGCGCTGAAGCTGAACGGAGGCGGCTCGCATGCCGACGTGCATCGCACGCGGCGGGGCCGTACCTGCAATTGGACGTTCGACATGAAGGGGTAATCCTACCGAAATCGCGTGTCGCACCGCGTGTTCGACGTCCATCTGGCCGTTCCTGCCCACCCCGCCCAAGAAACCGATCGCCACTTTGTGCCAACAGGTCTGCGAAATTGGCGACGAGTTCTTAGATGCGGGACTGGTAGGCGGCGGCGTCGAGCAGCGCGTCGACCTCGGCGAGGTCGGCGAGGCGCACCTTGATCAGCCACGCGGCGTAAGGATCGTCGTTCACCTGTTCTGGCGAATCGACGATCGAATCGTTCACCGCCACGACCTCGCCGCTGAGGGGAGCGACGATGTCGCTCACCGCTTTCACGCTCTCGAGCTCGCCATATCCGTCCCCTGCGCGAACCGAATCGCCAACCGCGGGCGGGGCGAAGTAGACGATGTCGCCAAGCGCGTCTTGCGCATGCCACGTGATGCCGAACGTTGCCACGTCACCATCGATCCGCGCCCAGTCGTGCGCCTCGTGGTAGCGAAGATCCTCGGGGTAGGTGGCGTCGGCCATGGCTGCACTCCTCTAGTTCGCGGGCGCGCGCCCGGATGCGCGCCGACGCCTCGAACCTACCACCACGCGAGCCGTCAGCCGCGCTGCTTGAGCTCGCGATCGATTTGGCGCTGCACGTCGCGCTTGGCGATCGTCTGACGCTTGTCGCCCTTGTCCTTGCCCTTCGCAACGCCGATCGAGAGCTTCGCGCGTCCGTCGCGAAAGTACAACGACAACGGCACGACCGTGTTTCCCTTGCGTGTGACGTGCACGTGCAGGTCGTCGAGTTCGCGGCGATGCAGCAGCAGCTTTCGCGTGCGCGTGGGCTCGTGGTTGAACACGTTGCCTTGTTCGTACGTGGCGATGTTCATGCCGACGACGAACGCTTCGCTGTCCTCCACCCGCACGTAGGCTTCGCGAATCGCCGCCTTGCCGGCGCGCAGCGATTTCACTTCCGTGCCGGTGAGCACGAGCCCGGCCTCGAACGTTTCGAGGATGTGGAAGTCGTGCCGCGCCTTCGGATTCTCAGCGACGACCTTTCGGCCGTCGCCTGCCTGTTTCTTTGCGGCCATCGCGGTGAAGCGTACCAGCCAGCCGCAGGTCGACCTTGCCCGCGGCGCGGTCCACGCGATCCACGTACACGTCCACCCCGTCGCCGAGCCGGAAACGGTGCCCCGAACGCGTGCCGACCATCGCCAGTCCGAGGTCGTCGAGCTGGTAGCGCTCGTCGGGGCTGATCGTGCGCGCCGGAACGAACCCTTCGAACACGCCGCCGAAGCGCACGAACATGCCAGCTGCGATCAGCCCGTTCACCTCGCCGCGCCAGCGCCCGGAAGCGCCGTCGTCGCCCATCCCCTCCCCGCCGTGCATGCGGCGATGCAGCAGATAGGCGAGTGTGATCTTGTCGGCGCGTCGCTCGAGCTGTTGCAGCTCGCGCTCGACCGCGCTCACGTGCCGCGCAACCTCGGAGAGGTCCTCCATCGCGGGCGCGTCGTCCGAAAGGCCGAGCAGCGCGAGCAACGAGCGGTGGTTGACGAGGTCCGGGTAGCGTCGAATCGGACTCGTGAAGTGGGCATACGCGGCGGTGGCAAGTCCGGAGTGCACGCCGGCGCGCGCGCGATAGTCCGCGTGCTGCAGCGCACGCAGCACGCGCGGTGCGAACGTGACGCGGCCACGTCGAGCGGTTTCGGCGTAGCGCTGGGCCTGCTTGGCTGCCTGCGACGCGAGCTGCGCGGCTTCCGTGCCCGAGAAGGATTCCGGAAGCGGCGGCGTTGGCACGCCGAGCTGGTCGAACGTGCGAAACAACGCCTCGATCGCCGCGGGGTCGGGGTGATCGTGCACGCGCCAGATCCCGGGAGCGTTCGCTTGCGAGAGTCGCAATCCCACCGCGTCGTTCGCGACGAGCATGCACTCCTCCACGAGCCGATGCGACCGCGATTCCGGCGCGAGCGTGGCATCCTCCGGATGCTCGTCGCCAATGGTGAACTCCACGTCCGGCAGCGCCATGTCGAGCGCGCCGCGCTGCATGCGGCGATCGCGAAGGAGCTTCGTCACGCCGTCCAAGCCATGGAGAAGCTGGTCGATCACCGGATCGATCGGACGATCCTGCTCGAGCAACTCGTCGACTTGGTCGTAGGTGAGCCTGCGCGCGCTGCGGATCAACGTTCGCGCGAATCGCACACGCACCACGCCGCCAGTCGCGTCGAGGTCGGCGCAGACGCTCACGCAACCGCGATCCACGCCAGGCCTGAGACTGCACAGGTCGCTGGAGAGCTCGAACGGCAGCATCGGCGCGACGCTGCTCGGCACGTACGCGCTCATCGCGCGATCAAGCGCCTGCTCGTCGATCGGCGATCCGACGGGCACGTACGCGGCGACGTCGGCGATGTGCACCCACAGCTGCCACGTGTGGTCAGCGTCGTCGGGCGCCGCGACCAGCCCGATCGCATCGTCATGGTCCTTCGCAGTCGGCGGATCGATGGTGACGACGAGATCGCCGCGTCGATCCTCGCGCTGTTGCAGTAGCGGAATCTCGCGCGACAGATCATCGAGTTGGTCTTGCACCGCTGCTGTCGTCGCGTCGAGCAGTCCATGTTCGGCGAACAACCCGCGCATCACGGCGCGAATCGAATCGACCGAGCCGAGCACCTCCACGACCCGACCCACGTCGCGTCCCGCGCTCTGCACGAGCACGAGTTTGCCAACGTCACCTGCGAACTGCTTGCCGTTGCCGAGCGAGATCGTCGCGCCGGGTTCGAGCCACGGCTGCGCCGTGACAAACCGACCCTGTTTGGCAAGCTGGCAGCAGACGAGGCTCATCATCGCCTTCCTACCCCCTGAGGGCCTGAGCGTGACGATTGCTGCGTCGCGCTCAGGTCCTGAGGTATTTGCGCATCGAAGAGGCACTGCCGAACATGCCAAGCGCGATGCCGAGCACGAGCAGGCCGAGCGCGATCGTGGCGGCGGGCACCGAACCGTCCTGCGACGCGATGCCGTTGTCGCTGACCAGTCCTTTGAACGACGAGCCGAGCACCTTCACCGAGCCGAGCACCGCGACGATCGCGAGCAACGCCGCGAACACGCCGCAGAGCAAGCCTTCGATCATGAACGGCATGCGCACGAAGCCGTTGGACGCGCCCACGAGCTTCATCACTTCGATCTCGCGTCGCCGGCTGTAGATGGACAGGCGAATCGTGTTCGCCACGAGCACGGTGGCCGCGATGAGGATGCCGATGCCGACCACGAACAGCGAGAATGTGATCACTTGAATCACGTTGATCGCCTTCTGCGCCTTCTCGCCGCCGGTTCCGACGCTGTCCACGCCAGGCTGGCCTTCCATCGACTTCGCGACGCTCGACATCTTCGACGGGTTCTTCAAGCGCGCGTTGAGCGACGCCGGGAAGGGGTTGGCCGCCAAGTTCTCGATCACGCCGGGCGTGTCCTTGAACAGCTTCTTGGCTCGCTCGAGCGCGTCGTCCTTGCTCACGAACTCGACGTTCTCCACGAGCGAGTTGTTCTCAAGGTCGAGACGCAGCGCATTGACTTGCTCGTCGGTTGCCGATTCGGTGAGGAACACCTTCACCAAGCCAGCGTCCTGCTGCACCTGCTCGCCCTTGCTGCGAGCCCACGTAAATCCAGCGGCGGTGATGCCGACGATCATCAGCGCCACGAGCATCGCGATGACGGCGGCGAACGACGTCGCCTTGTTGGTCGAGAGCGAGCGAAGCGCCTCGGAGAAGTAGAAACCCATTCGACTTCGCATGTCAGCGAACCTCCGGACCATTCGGATCGTCGGGATTGACTGCCGGGAACACGCCAGTGGTACCGGGCACGTGCCCGCCCACCGACGGGAACTGGCTCGTGTGCTGGCCCAGGCCGATCTCCTGCGCAACGTTGTCCTGGTAGCCGCCGCGCGCCTGGTCGCGAACCAGGCGCCCGCCTTCGAGCTGGATCACGCGCTTGCGCAGGCGATCGACGATGCCCGTGTCGTGCGTGGCCACGATCACGGTGGTGCCGCCCTCGCGGTTGATGCGCAGCAGCAGATCCATGATGCCGAGGCTGGTCTCGGGATCGAGGTTGCCAGTCGGCTCGTCAGCGATGAGCAGCGGCGGCTTGTTGATGAACGCACGCGCGATCGACACGCGCTGCTGCTCGCCACCGGACAACTCGTCCGGGTAGCGATCCACCTTCTCGCTCAGGCCCACGAGGTGGATGATCTGCGGCACGCGCCGGCGAATCTCCGTCTTCGATGCGCCCGTCACCTGCATCGCATAGGCGATGTTCTCGAACACGGTGCGGTTGGGCAGCAGCTTGAAGTCCTGGAACACGCAGCCGATGTTGCGGCGCAGCAGCGGCACCTTCGAGCGCTTGAGCGTCGCGAGCGAGCGACCGCCGACCATGATCTTGCCGCTGTCGGGATCCAGTTCCTTGAGCATCAGGCGAATGAACGTGGACTTGCCGGAACCGGAGTGGCCCACGACGAACACGAACTCGCCCTTGTCGATGCGCAAGGAGACGTCGTCCATGCCGACGGACGTGTGATCGCTCTCCTCGTAGCGTTTGCTCACGCGATCGAAGACGACCATCGCGCTCCCGGGCGGCTTGAGGCCGACCTGGTGCATCGATTGGGTTGCAGGGTCCGCGGTCGGGATTCGCATGGAACCCGTGTCCGACGGTCGGGGAGTGTCGCTCATGACAGCCATGGTCGCAGATCTTGGGCGTCCAAGCCCGAAACCGCGAGGTTCGACTGGCGTGAGTGGTCGCTCACGACCGTGGCGATGGCCGCCCGCGGACACCGTTCGATCAGTGACGCGTCAGGCGACGAACGTAGCGTCGTAGCCCCGCGACTTCGTGCCCACGATCGTCGAGCACCACGTCCACCAACGCGCCGAGGAGCACGATGAGCGCGGTGTATTGCAGGTAGAGCAGCAGCACGATCACGCTCGCCACCGACCCCCACGTGGCGTTGAGCGTGGCGATGTTGCCCACGTACCACGAAAACAGCACCGAGAATCCGACCCAACCAAGGGTGGCGACGACGGTGCCCGGCGTTGCGAATCCTCCGCAGATGCGCGACGCGGGCGCGAACCGGTACGTGGCCGCGACCGCCGCCCATGCAATGAGCACGAGCAGCGGCCAGCGAATCGCGTTCCATGCGTCCGCCGCGCCACCGATGCCGAGGATGTCGAACACGGTGCGGGCGACCTCGTCGCCGAGCACGATCACTGCGATGGTGACGGCGATGGTGACGATCGCGCCGATCGCGAGCGCGATGCTCACCGCGACGTTCTTCACGAAGGACCGCCCTTCCTCCACGCGGTGCACGACGTTGAGCGCGTTGATCACCGTGCGCATCGCGCCGCTCGCGCCCCAAAGCGCGATGCCGATGCTCACCATCGCCCCAACCCCGACGGTGCCAGCGCCCGTCGATCGGATCGCGGAATTGATCTGCTCGCGCACCAAGTCGGTGGCATCGGCAGGGATGACCTCCGCGAGCTGCGTGATCGCACGATCAGCCAAGTCTTGCGCGCCGAACGCACCGAGCAGCAGCACGAGCAAGACGATCATCGGCACGAGCGCGAACACGGCGCCGTAGGCGATGCCGACAGCGAACGTCTGCAAGTTCAGCTTGCCCATGGTCGACAGCAGCTCGCGAAGGAAACTGCGATCCAGCACCGCGGCGAGGTGCCGAAGTCGCGGCGCGCGCGACGATCGAGACGCCATCAGGCGATCGCTCCCACCGCCAGTTGCACGACCGTCGCGATCAACGCCACGTACACCGTGAGCGCGAGCACGCCGAGCACGCCGTAAAGCACCGCCTTCTTGCGAACCGGCGCGATCACGCGCTCGTCGAGTTCGGTCTTGGCGCGGGCGACTGCGGCTGTTCGCACCGCGCTGGAGCCTGCGGCGATCGCCGCCGCGGTTCCCGTTGCGGCGCTGGTGCCGCCTTCGGCGATCTTCGTCACGCCCGCGTCGATCGCGCGGGCGCTCGCGCGAACCGCGCCCACCATCGCACGCTCGTCCGCGGGATCAGCGTCCATGCCAGCGCGCTCCTCGCGCTTGACGATCACGTGCGCGAGCACCACGATCATCGCGCTCGCCGCGCCGATCACGAGTGCGAGCGGTCCCCATGTTCGCAATCTCGATTCGGCGGTCGAGCGTCGATGGATCGGCGGCCAGCCGCGTTCGAGTTCCCATTCGGACCAGTCCGGCATCTTCGATCGCACTCCCGATGCGAATCGCGCCACCGCCCGTTGCTGCTCCGCCTCCTCGCGAGCACGTTCGCGAGCCGACCACGCGGTTGCGACTTGGCGCACGATGTCGAGCAGCGCAAGGCCGGCAACTGCCTTGGTCTTTGTGCTCACGGGCATCGATTCGGTCCTTCCGATGACGTTGTCGGTTCTGCATGCCCATTCACGCACATGGCAAGCATCGCTTCGAACTTGGTTCGGGCGAAATGGGACGAATCGATGGTCGCGCACGGCCAAACGCACGCGAATTCGCATCTTCTCGAAACGGCGTTCGGCAAGGGTGCGCCCTTCGACACCGAACGGGGACCACCGCATGACCGATCTCGCGCCGACCGCCACCGCCAATTCCGTGCTCGTGAAGCTCTCGGCTCGCCCGGATTTCACAACGATCGCCGCCATGCCGCGTGGCGCGGCGCGCAAGACCGCCGCGTACAACGCGATCGCGGCGACCGCTGCCGTGTCGCAAGCGCCGGCGATCGCGCTGGCGGAGCAACTCAAGTCGCAGGGCGCCGTCACCGGCTACGAGACGCTCGTGTCGCCGAACATGGTCGTCGTGGACGCCGCCACCGGCAAGCAGAAGATGGTGGCTGCCGCCTTCCAAGCGCTCGCGGGCGTGAAGGCTGTGTATTCCAACAACGACGGTCGCGTGTTCGGCCCCAAGGGCGTCGCGCCGATCCATCATGCCGACGAACCGGTGCGCGGATTCGACGACTTCGGATCGTTCACGCCAGTCGCGGCTCCAGTGACGCGCCCGTACGGGCTTGACTTGATCGGCGCGCCCGAAGCTTGGGCTCAAGGCGCCGACGGTCATGGGCTCGTGTATGGCAGCATCGATTCAGGCGCCGAGGTCACGCACGAGGCGATCGCGCGCCACTATCGCGGCACGAACGCCGACGGCTCCGTCGACAACGACTACAACTGGTTCGACCCCACCGGCAAGAAGGATGCGCCGTACGACTACCAAGGACACGGCACGCACACGATCGGCACGGTCACGGGCGACGGTGTTGGCGTGGCCCCAGGCGCGAAATTCATCTCCGCGGCCGGTTTGCAAGGCGGCGTGGACAACACGCTGCGATCGCTCCAATGGATGCTCGCGCCGACGAAGCGAGACGGCAGCGCCCCGCGTCCGGATCTCGCGCCGGACGTGGTCGGCATGTCGTGGTGGACCGGCTCGCCCTCGGAGGACCTGTTTCAAGAGAGCATGCAGGACTTGCGCGCCGCGGGCATCGTTCCCGTGAAGAGCGCCGGCAACAACGGCCCTGGCGCGAGCTCGATCACGTCCCCGGGCCAGTATCCGGAGATCTACGCGACCGCCGCCGTGGATTCGAAGGGCGTCGCCGCGAACTTCAGTTCGCGCGGCCCCGCGCCATTCCCAGCTGGTTCCACCACGCCCAAGCCCGATTTCGCCGCGCCAGGCGTTGAAGTGGTGTCGAGCATCACCGCCAATCGCTACGGCGCGATGAGCGGCACGTCGATGGCGCAGCCGCACATGAGCGGCGCCGTGCTCGACATCCTCAGCAAGTACCCGCAGCTCACCGACGCGCAGTTGACCGAAGCGCTCAAGGCTGGCGCGGTGGACAAGGGCGACGTTGGCTACGACTTCACGTACGGCAACGGCCTGATCAACATCCCGGCCAGCCTCGCCGCCGCGGCGAAGCTCGTCGGCGGCTGACCCCGCGCGCGCGGCGCTCAGTCATCCAGCTCGTGATCCTCCACGCGACGATTCACGCCGCCCTGCGCCTTGTGCAGCAGGAACGAGCGGACGAAGTCGTCGATGTCGCCGTCGAGCACGGCTTTGGGGTTGCCGCTCTCGTGGCGCGTGCGCAGGTCCTTCACCATCTGGTAGGGCTGCAGCACGTATGAGCGGATCTGGCTGCCGAAGCCAATGTTCTGCGCATCGCCCTTCTCGGCGCTGATCGTGGCCTCGCGCTCCTGCTGCTTCAGTTGGAACAGCTTGCCGCGCAGCATCTTCATCGCGGTGTCGCGATTCTGGTGTTGCGAGCGCTCGTTCTGGCACTGCACCACGATCCCCGTCGGGTTGTGCGTGATGCGGATCGCCGAGTCCGTCTTGTTGACGTGCTGACCGCCGGCGCCGGATGCGCGATAGGTGTCCACGCGCAGATCGCTCGGGTCGATTTCAATGTCGTCGAGCACGACGTCGTCTTCGAACAGCGGCGCCACTTCGACCTGTGCGAAGCTCGTCTGGCGCCGATTCGCGCTGTCGAACGGCGACAGTCGCACGAGCCGGTGCACGCCACCTTCTGCGTTGAACACGCCGTAGGCGTAGTCGCCCTTCACGGTGAAGGTCGCCGAGCGGATGCCAGCCTCCTCGCCCGCGCTCTCCTCGTTGAA
>JBDHZF010000023.1:0-26971 GCA_039811765.1 Thermoleophilia bacterium
CCAGCAAGCGCGAGGAGGACTTCGACGAGCCCGCTCCGCGCGGGCGGCCGCCCGCGGGACTCACCGCGAAGGAGCGCATGACGCGCAAGCTGCGAACGAAGAAGGGCAAGGCGATCTACAATCGCCGCAAGCACACTACCATGGAAGCCACTTCATCCATTAGTTGTGGCGAGAACATCAAGAAGATGCGGATCAGAACCTGCACAGGAGCATATGCCTCATTTTCCGAAGTCAACCCTTTCGGCGGCGCGAGTTTTACATATAGTTCCTGCGATCGGTGGAGAGGCGGAACCGACATACAAGGAACGGCGAGCGCCAGCACATCGTTACCTTTGGTGTGCACTCCAGTGAATTCGGGAACCTACTTTCACTTTTCCGCAAGAATGAATTGGCTAACTCAGCCGAAGAAGAACCAGAAGATCATCTGGCCATTTGGAAAGCCGAAACGACCGACATATTTCGGGGCGTCTGTGAAGTGCAGCATCAAAATTACCATAAGGCCGGCTTGAAGTGAGTTTCCTCGCCTTGCTCGTTGCGGTGTTGTCACTGCTCATCGAGCCAACCAATAAGCCACTGCGATCTCCTCACACAATCCAGAATGATGCACGAATCGGACAAGCGATTTCGAATGAAACCGATGGCCTCGTGATGCCCATCACTCGAAGCGGAGTTCCGCGCAGCCAAGAACTGTGCCAGGAACGACACGACAAGGTTTCTTGCGCGCGCGTTGCCCGAGAATGGTTGCAACGAGGATTTGATGTCTCATGGACCGCGGCATCGAATACGACTAGCTACCGGGTTTCGCCCGTTGCCTCGCGGTACTTGGTCACGCGATGTGTCGGTGCCGATTGCCTGGTGTTCTCGTGCGATGGGTCCCGCGTGCCAGAAATGTTGGGCCGTTCGACCACGATTGACGCGTGGCTGCGCGCCTGTCCAACGGCGACGTCTCGCTGAATCGCGTCGCCGCCGCTACGGACCGACGCTCACGTGTCCGGCGTCCACGCGGGCGCCTTGGCGGCGCTCGACTTGATCAGGATCACTCGCGGGGCGCTGCGCACGAGCGAGCCGTTCACGGTGCTCTTGAGGAACGCTTGGTAGGTGAAGCGCTTCGTCTTGAGCTTGCGCTCCTTCGCGCTGAGCACGAACGACGTCCACACGCGCCCGGTGCTGCCGCTCGTGATCTTCAGGTAACGGGTGCCCGCCGCGCTCGACACCTTGATGTACGAGCGGCTGCGATCGATCGTGCCGAGATGCCGCACGTGGATCCGGAACACGAACGTTTTCAGCCGCGTGGAGCGGATCTCCTTCACGCGCACGCCGCTGTTGACGTACGCCGCCGCGCCCAGGTTCAGATACGTGCCGTCGTCGATCGCCGTGCCGTAGATCTTGTTGGAGATGTCGGCAATCGACTGCTGCTCTTCCTCGGCGTCGACCGCGAAGGCGCGCACCGAGCTGACGATGTCGGCCGCGTCCGCCACGTTCGACTTGGACACGACCTGCCAGTAGTACGTCGTGCCGGCCTCGAGCGCGACGAGCTGGTCGTTGCCGAGCTGGTCGGCGCCGGTCGCCCATCGGTTGCAGCCCCAGTGGAAGGCGCCCGTCGTGTCGGCGCTGTCCTGCGCCCACACGAAGTAGCGGCAGTAGCGCACCGTGTTCTTCATCTCCGGATCGGTCGCGAGCAGCACCCACCGCGGCGTCTCGCGCTTGCCCGCGGAATCCGTGCTCGGATCGAACTGCACCATCGGTGCGAGCTCGAGCGAGTCGAAGTGCGCGCCGTCGGCCGGCGTCACCAGCGTCGCGCCGGCAGCGCCGGCCGTGGCCGGGATGCACAGCAGCGCCACGAGCGCCAGCAATGTCCGTCGAATCACCGCACCGTGATCCATGTCGTCTTCCTCCCGAGATACCGCGCAGGGATTGCGCCTCCTCCCGTACATCGCGTTGGCCGCTTCCAACGTTTCAATCAATTCAGGCTTCCTGCAGGACTTCATGGAATTGCGGCCGGGCCATGGCCGCACTCGCGCACGCCAGCGAATCGATCTGGTATGTTCGGCTAGACCCATCGGCCCTCCGAAGCGGTCGCGCGAGGTTGTCTCCCCAAGACGGTCTTCCGCGCGCCGGCCACGTGTGCCGCCGGCCCGGTGCCCACCGAGCCGTCGAACAACGGAGATCGCGTCACCATGACTGGATCAGGTGCGCTCGCAGCCGGATGGCTGCTCGTGCTCACCACCGCCGCGTGCGCGGCGGCCGGCGCGCTCCTCGGCGGATTGGCGGACGTGCGGATGCTCGGCGGCCTCGCAGGCGGCGTGATCGGAATCGTGCTCGGATTCAGGCTCGTCTGGCTCCGTTACGTGGTGCCGGCCAACCAGGAGGACGAGGGACGGGACTACTCCCGCATCCGGAAATTCGATGACGACGACGATGACGACAGCTGGTGACACTCGCGACACGCCGCGATCGCTGCTCGCGTGGGCCGCGGGATCGCTGCTCGCGCTCGCGCTGCTGCCGATCAGCCTGCTGGTGGGCGTGCCGCTCGCCGCGTGGGCGATCGCGTTCGCGCTCGTCGTCGCCAATCGCGCGCTGCAATCGCTCGTGGTGTGGTCGGTGCGCGACTCCTCGCTCACCGTGCAGCTCGGCGCGCTCGGCTTCTCCACGATCTTCCGCGCGCTGCTCGTGGCGCTCACGCTGTTCTTCGTCGGCGCGAGCGTCGGCGGCCACGGCGACCGAACGGTCGGGCTGGATCGACCAGATCTCGCGAAGGCCGCGCTCGTGATCTTCGTCCTGTGCTTCACGCTCGACGCCGGCATCGAAACGATTCGCCGCGCGGGCGATCGCGAACGCCTCGCGCCGGACGACACGACCACCACGATGGAGACCACTGCATGAGCCCCGTCACCGCCGCCGCGGCCGCCGCTGCCACCGATTCGCTGCCCGAGCCCACCGCCCCGAAGCAGCAGTCGCTCGTCGGACGCTTGTTCTTCCCAGTGGTGTTCCTCGCGCTTGCGGCGTGGGGCGTAATCCTCGCCACCGGCGACAAGGTGCCCAAGCCGGAGTTCGACCCGACGCACGAGTTCGACCTGTCGCAAGCCGAGATCGGCGGCGACTGGGGCGCGTTCACGATCAACAAGGGCGTGATCTACCTCGCGATCGGCACGCTCGGCAGCGTCCTGTTCGCGATGTACGTGTACCGCAAGGCCGCCAAGCGCGACCGGCTCGAGACGCGTCCGCAGACCGCCGTGGAGATGGCGTATGAATTCGCGTACGACCAGATCGCCGGATCATTGCCCGCCGGCAAGCTATTCAACCGCTACATGCCGTACGTGGCCAGCGTATTCATCTTCGTCTGGTTCCTGAACATGACGAGCTTCATTCCGCTGCCGCTCAACGCGCACGAGAACATCGGCGACCTCGACTACATGTACGCGTTCGGCGTGTACGCCGTCACCAGCAACATCTTCGCCACGGCCACGCTCGCGCTGCTCACCGTGGGCATCTACCACTACGAGGGCATCCGCGCGCACGGCTTCGTCGGCTACCTGAAGACGTGGACCGCGGGGCAGACGGGTCCCGCCGGCGCGTTCGTGTGGGTGGTCGAGGCGCTCACCAACCTCGTGCTCAAGCCGCTGTCGCTCGCAGTTCGACTGTTCGCGAACATGCTGAGCGGCCACATCCTGATCCTGCTCATGCTCGCGCTCGCGGGCGTGATCGCCGGCAGCTTGCTGGTGACGGTGCTCGCGCAGACGGCCGGCACGATCGTGGCGGTGGTCTTCTACCTGTTCGAGGCCGGCTTGGTCGCCTCGCTGCAGGCGTTCATCTTCGCCGTGCTGAGCGCGATCTACATCAGCTCGGCGGCGGAGCAGCACCACTGACAACACGAGTTTCCGGACGCGCGGGTGCGGGTCCGGTGCAAGGTCCTGATGCCAGGGCCGTGACACCCTGACAACGAAGAAAGGCAAGGACAAACATGGAAGTCGACGCAGCCAAGGCGCTCGCACTCGGCCTCGCGGCCGGTCTCGGCGCAATCGGCCCGGGCATCGGCGTGGGATACCTCGTCGGCAAGACGATCGAGGGAACGGCTCGCCAGCCGGAGATGGGCGGCCAGCTCCGCGGTCTCATGTTCCTCGGACTCGCCCTCACCGAGGCGATCACCTTCTACGCGCTGGTGTTCGGCCTCCTCGCCTTCTTCCTCTGAGAAGGCACGACCGCTTCGGCGCGGTCACCTCGTTCGCGCGACGCGACGAGGTGACCGCGCGACGCGGATCCAACAGGTGACAACGCACTACAAGGAAGCACCCCGATGCTCACGCTCATCGCAGCCGCAGAACATGCCTCAGACGACGAGATCAGTCCGATCCTCGCCCCGTACCCGGGGTTGATGTTCTGGACGATCGTCGCCTTCTTCATCTCGCTCTGGGTGCTGAGGAAGTACGCATTCGGCCCGATCCAGTCCGCGCTCGACAAGCGACGCGCGGCCGTGAACGACGCCATCGACCATGCCGAGCAAGTGAAGGCCGAGGCCGCGCAGCTGCTCGACGAGTACAAGGCGCAGCTCGCCACCGCGCGCACGGAGTCCGATCAGATGCGCGAGCGCGCACGCAAGGACGCCGACGAGCACGTCGCCCGCGTGAAGGCCGAAGCCGAGACGCAGCGCCAAGAGCAGCTCGCGCAGACGCAGACGCAGATCCGCGCCGAGGTCGACAAGGCGATGGGCGACCTGCGCGTCGCGGTCGCCGAGATGACCGTGACGGCGTCGGAGAAGGTCCTGCGCGGCTCGATCGACGCCAAGCAGCACGAGGCGCTGATCGAGCAGGCCGTGGCCGATCTCGACTTCGATCGACTGCAGAAAGTCGGGGCCGGTTCGTGAGCGCGACCACCGCACGCCCATACGCGCACGCGCTGCTCGAAGCGTCGGGAAGCGACGCAGCGCGCGTTGCCGACGAGTTCGACGCGTTCGTGGCGATCCGCAAGGACGCGCCCGCCGAGTGGGAGCAGCTGCTCGCGCCCGGCGTGCCCGCCGCCGTTCGCAAGTCGACCATCGATCGCTTCCTGGCCGCTGGCACGCCGCAGGTTCGCAACGTGCTGAAGGTGCTCGTCGACAACGGACGCCTCGAGGAAGCGCCGGAGATCGCCGCGGCGTTTCGCGAGCTCGTCAAACTGCAGCAGGACGAACTCGACGTGCATGTCACCAGCGCCGTCGAGCTGTCCAGCGACCTGCGCGCGAAGCTCGAGCAGCGTTTGAGCGAGAGCACCGGCAAGCAGGTGCGCCTGCACGCGAGCGTGGACCCCGAGATCATCGGCGGGCTCGTGGTGCGCCACGGCGACACCCTCGTCGACACCTCGCTCAAGGGACGGCTCGAGCAGCTTCGCCTCGACCTCGCGCGCCCGTCGCACGCCACATCTTCCGCCACCACCACCGATTCCAAGGACGACTGACATGCAGCTCAAGCCCACCGAGATCACTTCGATCCTCAAGGACCAGATCGCCAACTACGAGAGCACCGGCGACGTCGCCGAGGTCGGCACGGTCGTGCAGGTCGGCGACGGCATCGCGCGCGTGCACGGCCTCGCGAACGCGACGTCGCTCGAGATGCTCGAGTTCCCCCACGGCGTGACGGGCATCGCGCTGTCGCTCGAGGAGGACAATGTCGCGGCGGTGCTGCTCGGCGACGAGACGCTGATCGGCGAGGGCGACACGGTGAAGCGCACCGGACGCACCGCGAGCGTGCCGGTTGGCGACGCGCTCCTCGGCCGCGTGGTGAACCCGCTCGGCCAGCCGATCGACGGCGGCCCGGCGATCGAGACCACCGAGACCCGCCCGCTCGAGTTCAAGGCGCCGGGCGTCGTGGAGCGCAAAAGCGTGCACGAGCCGCTGCAGACCGGCCTCAAGCCGATCGACGCGATGGTGCCGATCGGCCGCGGCCAGCGCGAGCTGATCATCGGCGACCGCGGCACGGGCAAGACGGCGATCGCGGTGGACACGATCATCAACCAGAAGGGCCAGGACGTCGTCTGCGTGTACGTGGCCGTCGGCCAGAAGGCGTCCACGGTGGCGCAGGTCGAGGCGAAGCTGCGCGAAGCTGGCGCGATGGACTACACGATCATCGTGAACGCCGCCGCGTCCGAAGGCGCGCCGCTCAAGTGGATGGCGCCGTTCGCCGGCTGCGCGATGGCCGAGTACTTCCTGTACAACGGCAAGCACGCGCTGGTGGTGTACGACGACCTCACCAAGCACGCGGACGCGTACCGCCAGATGTCGCTGCTGATCCGCCGCCCGCCGGGCCGCGAGGCGTTCCCGGGCGACGTGTTCTACTTGCACAGCCGCCTGCTCGAGCGCGCGTGCAAGCTCAACGACGAGCTGGGCGCGGGCTCGCTCACGGCCTTGCCGATCATCGAGACGCAGGCCGACGACGTCTCCGCGTACATTCCGACGAACGTGATCTCGATCACCGACGGGCAGATCGCGCTCAAGCGCGACCTGTTCTACAAGGGCGTGCGCCCCGCGATCAACGTCGGCATCTCGGTGAGCCGCGTGGGTGGCGACGCGCAGACGAAGGCGATGAAGTCCGTCGCCGGCACGCTGCGCCTCGATCTGGCCGCCTACCGCGAGCTCGAGGCGTTCGCACAGTTCGCGTCCGACCTCGACGCCGACACGCGCGCCACGCTCGAGCGCGGCGCGCGCCTGGTGGAGACGCTCAACCAGCCGCAGTACGATCCGTGGAGCGTGGGCGAGCAGGTGGCGATCATCTATGCCGCCACGAACGGTGCGCTCGACGACGTCGCGGTGGACGACGCGATGCGCTTCAACGCGGAGCTTCGCGAGCGCGTGCAGGCCAACGGCCTCGCCGCGAAGATCGACGCGGCCGGCAAGCTCGAAGACGACCTCAAGGGCGAGCTGGACGCGGCAATCGCCGAGTTCCGCAAGGACTTCGGCGCGGGCGCGTGACGACGGACCGATGACGACGAGCATCGACACCCGACCCGCGATCTGCGGCGTGACGATCTACTCGCCGCGCCCTGACGTGCTAGCGTCGTTCTACGCGAAGGTGATGGCGACTCCGCTCGACGGCGGCGTGGACCACCTGAGCGGCGAGGCGATGTTCCGCACGCAGGTCGAGGGCGTCGAGTTCGAGATCATCGGCACCAGCGCGTCGCTTGGTGCCGGGAGCATCCAGCCGTCGGTGCAGGTCGCGGACGGCGATGTCGGGGCCGCCGTGCAGCGCGCGCTCGACGCCGACGGCAGCGTCCACCTTGGCGCCGCCACGCACGACTGGGGCACGTTCGCGATCGTCGTCGACCCCGATGGAAATCGACTGGGGCTGTACGCCCCTTCGGAAGGTGAGGCCTGATGGCCAACACACAGGAACTGAACCGTCGCATCTCGGCGACGACGAACACGCGCAAGATCACGCGCGCCATGGAGATGGTGGCCGCGGCGAAGCTGCGCCGCGCGCAGGATCGCATCCAGACGCTGCGCCCGTTCGCGGAGGCGATCGTGGAGCTCACCGCTCGCGTGGCGGTTGGCGCGAGCGACGGCGTGAACCACCCGCTGCTCGAGCGCCGCGACGTGAAGACCGTCGCGCTCGTGATCTACACGGGCGACCGTGGCCTCGCCGGCGCGCTCAACGCGAACATCCTCAAGCGCGCGCTCGCGCTCAAGGCCGAGTGGGAGGCGAAGGGCGCGACCGTTCGCTTCATCGGCGTGGGTCGTCGCGGCGAGGGTTCGCTGCGCTTCCGGGGCATCGAGCTCGACGCGTCGTTCACCGGCATCACCGACAGCCCGCGCTTCCGCGACGCCGAAGCGATCGGCGCGCGCGTGATCGACGGCTTCCGCAGCGGCGAATACGACCACGTGCAAGTGGTCTACAACCACTTCGACTCGGCGATCAGCCAGACGGTGATGGCGCAGGATCTGCTGCCACTCACCGACGAACTGCTCGCCAGCGCGGTCGAGGGATCGCATCCCGCGTCGGAAGGCGTCAACCCCGACTGGGAGTTCGAGCCGAGCGAGGACGCGCTGCTCGATCGCCTGCTGCCTACGTACGTGGAGCAGACCTGCTACCGCGCGCTGCTGGAGAGCACCGCGTCCGAGCACGGTGCGCGCATGACCGCCATGCGCAACGCCACCGACAACGCCGGCGAGATCCTCGACGCGCTCACCTTGGAGCGCAACCGAGTTCGCCAAGCGGCCATCACCCAGGAAATCCTCGAGATCGTCGGCGGCGCCGACGCCCTCAGCTGAACCCCCCACGAGGACCACACACCATGGCAGACACCACCACCAAGACCGGCACCGTCGTCGAGATCAAGGGCGTCGTGCTCGACGTCGCGTTCGAAGACGGGCACCTGCCCGCGATCTACAACGCGCTCGAAGTCGACATTGCGACTGAGAACGGCGGCACCAAGAAGCTCGTGGCGGAGGTGCAGCAGCACCTCGGCGACGGCCGCGTTCGCGCGGTCGCGATGGACTCCACCGACGGCCTCGCGCGCGGCGCGCAAGTGACCGACACCGGCGAGTCGATCTCCGTGCCCGTCGGCGAGAAGACGCTGGGTCGCATCTTCAACGTGGTCGGCGAGGTCATCGACCAGAAGCCGCTCGAAGAGGGCGAGCGCTGGCCGATCCACCGCGCCGCGCCGAAGTACGACGAGCTCAACCCGGCGGTCGAGCTGCTGGAGACGGGCATCAAGGTCGTCGACTTGCTCGCTCCGTACGTGAAGGGCGGCAAGGTCGGCCTGTTCGGCGGCGCGGGCGTCGGCAAGACCGTGCTGATCCAGGAGCTGATCAACAACATCGCCATGCAGCACTCCGGCCTGTCCGTGTTCGCGGGCGTCGGCGAGCGCACACGCGAAGGCAACGACCTGTGGCACGAGTTCATCGACGCGGGCGTGATCGACAAGGTCGCGCTGTGCTACGGCCAGATGAACGAGCCGCCCGGCGCGCGCCTGCGCGTGGCGTTGTCCGGCCTGACGATGGCGGAGTACTTCCGCGACGTGCAGGGCCAGGACGTGCTGCTGTTCATCGACAACATCTTCCGCTTCACGCAGGCCGGTTCCGAAGTGTCCGCGCTGCTGGGCCGCATGCCGAGCGCGGTGGGCTACCAGCCAACCCTCGCCACGGAGATGGGCCAGCTGCAAGAGCGCATCACCTCGACGAAGAAGGGCTCGATCACGTCGATCCAGGCCGTGTACGTGCCTGCGGACGACTACACCGACCCGGCGCCGGCGAACACGTTCGCCCACCTCGACGCCACGACCGAGCTGAGCCGCGGCATTTCCGAGAAGGGCATCTACCCGGCGGTCGATCCGCTCTCCTCCACGTCCCGCGCGCTGCAGCCGGGCTCGGTGGCGGACGAGCACTACCAGACCGCCAACGACGTGCGCGACGTGCTGCAGCGCTACAAGGACCTGCAGGACATCATCGCGATTCTCGGCATGGACGAGTTGAGCGAGGAGGACAAGGTCGTCGTCGGTCGCGCGCGTCGCGTGGAGCGCTTCCTGTCGCAGCCGTTCTTCGTCGCGCAGTCGTTCACCGGCACGCCCGGCAAGTACGTGAAGCTCGACGACACGATCCGCAGCTTCCGCGAGATCCTCTCGGGCGAGCACGACGAGGTGCCGGAGCGCTTCTTCATGTACCGCGGTTCGATCGACGAGGTCAAGGAAGCCTGGGCGGCCGAGCAAGCCAAGCAAGCAGCGGCGGTCTGACGATGGCGTCGACCTACACTCCATTTCCCGTCAAGGTCGTCACGCCGCAGGGCGTACTGTTCGAGGGCGACGTGCGCGAGCTCGAGGTCACGTCGGTGAGCGGCGGGCTGGGCATTCTCGCCAAGCGCGCGCCCATCGTCGCGGATCTCAAGCTCGGCAAGGTGCGCGCAGAGCTCGAGGACGGCACGTGGCTGACGTGGGCGACCGAGGAAGGCTTCGTGCAGGCCTCGGATTCCACCGCCACGGTCGTGGTCGAGGAAGCGATCGCTGCTGACGAAATCGACACGGCATGGGCCGCGCAGCTCGTCAGCGAGGCGAAGGCGAAGCTCGAGAGCGCGGGCGAGGACGAATCCGAGGCGAGCATCGCGCGTCGCGAGATCGCCTGGGGCGAGCACCTGCAGGCGTTCAACGCCTGACGCAACGCGGATCAGGCCGAGTGGGCTTCCGCGTCCGCTGAGCCCTCGTCGGCGTCCGCGTCCATTGCGTCGGAACGCCGGCGGCGATGCCCCGAGTCGTGGCTTGCCGCGGTACGGCGATCTTCCCACACGCCCCAGAACGCGGGGTCTTCCTCCACCCATTCCGGCATCGGACCGCCGCGCAGACGGGCGCGAACGCGTCGAATCCACGGCACCGTCTCGTGCTCGACTCGATCCATGAGCAGCGCCGCGCGGCGCCACTCACTGGCGATCAGCAGCGCGCCGGGAAACGCGAACACCACGAATCCGGGGCCGGGAAGCCAGCCGATCGCAACGCCGAGCAAGATCAAGAGCACGCCCGCCGTGACTCGAATCGGTCGCTTGAACGGGTGGTGCAGCCCGGCCTCGCGTTCACGACGTCGGCGCTCGTAGCGATCAAGGAAGCGCTTGCGCATCGGGCGCCGCTTGCGCCACGCGTTCACCGACACGTCGATCTCGTCATCGCTGGTCGGCTCCTCCTCCACGTCGCACATGATTGCATGCGCAATGGACGCACGCTGCACGAACCTGACAGTATCGCTCCATGACGCCCCCTCCCGTGATCGATCCCGTCGCCGCTGCCGAGCGAGCCGGCGTGCGGGTGCGCGCGGCCGAGCCCGAGGACGTGGAGGCGCTCGCAAAGCAGATGGCGGACCCCGGCGTGATCCACGGAACGATGCAGGTGCCGTTCACTTCAGTCGCCCGTCGGCGCGAGCAACTCTCCTTCACCGATCCGAACGCCTGCTTCGTCGTGGCGGTCCCGCTCGACGGCGGTGATTCGATCGCGAGCGCGGGGATCCACCGCGAACGTGGAACGCGCCGCGTCCACGTCGCTGGCCTCGGCATGAGCGTGCGCGACGACTGGCAGGGCCGCGGCGTGGGAACCGCGTTGCTCGCGGCGCTGCTGGACGTGGCCGACAATTGGTGGCAGGTCACGCGCGTGCAGCTCGACGTGTTCGCCGACAACGAACCCGCGATCGCGCTCTACCGCAAGTTCGGGTTCGAGGTCGAGGGCACCATGCGCCGAGCGGCCTTCCGCAACGGCCGGCACGAGGACCTGCTGCTAATGGCCCGCCTTCTGGACTGACCGATCAGCGCGCGGAGTCCCGTTCGCGCTGATCGGCGATGCGGCGGTTGCGATCGCGCACTCGACGGCTCTTGATGATCTCCAGCTGGATCGCCAACACCACCGTCACCGCGACTGCTCCGGCCACCACGAACGCGAGCGCGACCACGCCCGACCGGTTCCAGTCGTTGGAGTTGCCGTAGTCCACGAAGCGCAGCGCGAGCGCCACCGAGCTCATCGCTGCCGTCCACGCCCACAGCGTGGCGGCGACGCGGCGCGGCGACAGACCCACGTTCAGCAAGCGGTGGTGCAGGTGCCAGCGATCGGGGCTGGCGATCGACACGCCGTGCTTGAGGCGTTTCAGCACGACGAACGACGTGTCCAGGATCGGCACCGCGAGGAGCGCGAGCGGAATCACGAGGCTGATCGCGGCGGTCGTCTTGAGCACGCCTTGCACGCTGATCACCGCCAGCAAGAACCCGAGCAGCATGGAGCCGCTGTCGCCCATGAAGATCCGCGCGCCGCCCTTGCGCCAGTTGTGCGGAAGGAAGCCCAGCGCGGCGCCGCTCGTGGACGCGGCGAGCACCGCGATCCCGGTCCGCGAGTAGCTCGCCGCGATGATCGCGAACGTGGCGGCGATGATCGCGGCCTGCCCCGCCGCGAGACCGTCCACCCCGTCGATGAAGTTCATCATGTTCATCAGCGCGACGATCCAGAACACCACAATGGCGACGCCGATCCAGAGCGGCAGGTCGATCGGCCGGACGAACGGCAGGTCGAGCACCTCCACGACCAGAGGGGCCTGCCCCGCGCGTAGCCCGGTGGGCATCGAGACGAGCGGCAGGAGCACCACCACGAGCGCGATCGCAACCTGGCCGAGCAGCTTCGGCTTCCACGCGAGCTGGACGATGTCGTCCACCGCGCCGAGCAGGCAGATCGCGACGGCGCACAGCAACGTCACCGAAAGCTGCCGTTGGTTGAGCAACGCCAATCCGTGCACCGTGCGCCAATCCACCCACCACAGCGTGGAACCCACGATCGCCACGAGCATCGCCAAGCCGCCGAGCAGCGGCGTCGCGCGCTTGTGGACGCGGCGCGCTTCGGCAGGTTCCACGACCACGCCCCATCGGATCGCGAGCGCTCGCACTACTGGCACGAGCAACCATGCGATCGCGATCGCGCACGCTGCGGCCCACCATGCGGCGCGGTACGGGGCGTCGAACATCGACTCCATGCCCGCATGCTATCGGGGCGGGTCGGCGTCATCGCTTCAGACAGGCCATGTCCGGGCCGATATCCATCGCAACGCCATGCAGTTTCGCCGACTCGTCATCGTAGCTCCGCTCGCCGCGCTCGCCGGCACCGCGCTGATCGCCGCGGTGATCGCGTCCGGCCAGCGTTCGATCGAGCAAGCGGCGGGGGGTTCGACCAAGCGGTTCGAACAGCCGGATCTCGTGCGCGAACTCGCCCGAGTCGACGCGGCGCGCCATGCGACCATCGCGTGCGTCGGCGCCATCGAATGCGACGCGCTCAACGCCGCGGATCGCGTGCGCGCCGCTGCGACGAGCATCGAACGCTGGCCGTCCGATAACAGGTTCGTGGCGTCGCGGGCCGCACTTCGCGCCGAACTCGACGCACGCACCGCGCTGCTGCTGGAAACCGCGGCCGCACGCGCCGACGGCACAATCGACGGCTCAGAACGCCGCGCGCTCGAACAGCGACGCGCCGAAGCAGATCGCGCCATGAGCGCGACGCTCGAAGCCGAACACGACGCGGGCCTGATCACCGACGAGCAAGTGGCCCATGAACTTTCGGCACTGGCGAGCGAATCCGTCGCGTAAGCCGTCGTTTTCGCTCGCTAGCGTTGGGCAACGCGACCTCAGTGCCCCACCGCGATCGCCTAGCTCGACGATCCGAGAACGGAGGCGACGGTCACGGCGACGAGCGTGATCGCAGTCGACGCGAGGATCGCGAGCCGCACCACGTGCGTCGCGAGGCCGTGCTCGCGAGCGATCACGAGCGCATGCACCGCTGTCGGCAGTGCGCTGCACAAGAGCAGTGCGGGTGGAATCGTCACGCCGACCAGCGCGCCCGCTCCGAGCAGCACGAGCGGTGCCACGAGCATGCGAACCACCAGTGCCCCGCCGACCTGCAGCACCTCGCGCCCGTCGTGCACGATGCGGGTGAGCGGAATCGAGAGCCCCGCCACGAGGAAGCCGATGCTGCCGACGACGGGACCCAGCAGGCTGCCGAGCACGTGCAGATCGAGCGGCTCGTCGATCACGACCATGCGCAGGATCGCGCCCGTCGCGATCGCGGCAGTTGGCGGACTGGCCATGGTTCGAACGGCCAGCCAAACGGTGTCCCGGTGTCGAGACACGCCGCCCACGTCCGCGCCCGCACCCGCGTTCGCATGCACGCGCGCGATCGCAGTCGAGAGCACGACCGCCGGCACGATCGGTCCGAGCGCGTCGTACACCACGGCGATGCGCAACCCCTCGGTGCCGAACGCGAGTTGCGCGAGCGGAAACCCGAGGAACCCGGTGTTGGGAAACGCGGCTGACATCGCCAGCGCGCCACGACTTCGAGCATCGCGCGGCTCCACGGCTCGCCCGTACCCGATCGCGACCGCCACCGTGACCCACCACGCGACCACGCCACACGCGAACGCGGCGGCCAGCGCGCGGTCGAGTCGAATCGTGCACGCGGCGTACAGGATCGCGATCGGGATCACGATCGCCACGTTCGCCCGCCACGTTCGCGATCGGATCGCGTCAGCGCGCGCGTGCCCATGCTGCA
Organism: Thermoleophilia bacterium; assembly: GCA_039811765.1. Classification (GTDB taxonomy): domain Bacteria; phylum Actinomycetota; class Thermoleophilia; order Gaiellales; family SKUG01; genus JAGQUL01. The sequence goes on from JBDHZF010000023.1 coordinate 14,017, forward strand.
ACCACGCGCCGAAGACGAAGCACGCGACGAACAGCAGGACTTGGATCATCGCGAACTATCAGGCGGTGCCGAACAAGCGGTCGCCCGCGTCGCCCAAGCCCGGCACGATGTAGCCGTTCTCGTTGAGCCGCTCGTCGATTCCGGCGACGTAGATGTCCACGTCGGGATGATCCGCCTGCAGCCGCGCGATGCCCTCGGGTGCGGCGAGCACCGCCAGCATCTTGATGCTCGTCGCGCCAGCTGCCTTGATCTTGTCGACCGCCACGGTCACCGAACCGCCCGTGGCCAGCATCGGATCGAGCACGAGCACGTCGCGATGCGCCATGTCGTCGGGCAGCTTCTCGTAGTAGGTGACCGGCTCGAGCGTTTCCTCGTCGCGATACAGGCCGATGTGCCCGATCTTCGCCACCGGCACCATCCGCAGCACGCCGTCGACCATGCCGAGGCCCGCGCGCAGGATCGGCACCACCGCGACCTTCTTGCCGCTCACCGCGCTGCCGGTCATCTTCGTCAGCGGCGTCTCGATCTCGAGCGGCTCGGTCTCCAGATCCTTCGTCGCCTCGTACGTGAGCAGGTTCGCGATCTCCTCCACGAGCGATCGGAACTGCGACGTGTCGCACTCCACGCGGCGCAGGAGCGTCAGCTTGTGGCGCACGAGCGGGTGGTCGACCTCCACCACCTTGCCGGTCGTGATCGTTTCGGCTGCAGTCGTCATGCGTGTCCTTCCTCGAGGCCGGGATAGAGCGGGAATCGTTCGAGCAGCGCGCTGCTGCGATCTGCCAAGGCGGCGACGTCGGCGTCGCCAGCAAGCGATTCCACCATGATCGCGCCGACTTCGCGAGCCGCGTCCGCGTCGAAACCGCGGGTGGTCATCGCCGCCATGCCGGCGCGCACGCCGCTGGTGATCATCGGCGGACGATCGTCGAACGGCACCGCGTTGCGGTTCACCGTGATCCGCACCTCGTCAAGCCGATCCTCGGCGGCTTTGCCCGTCCAATCGATGCCGCGCAGGTCAGCGAGCACCAGGTGCGTGTCGGTGCCGCCGCTCACGAGCTTCCAGCCGCCGTCGGCGAGTGTGCGCCCGAGCTGCTTGGTGTTCTCCACCACCGCGCGCACGTACTCGCGGTACTCGCCCGTCATCGCCTCGGCGAAGCACACCGCCTTGCCCGCGACCACGTGGCACAGCGGCCCGCCCTGCATGCCGGGGAACACGGCCTTGTCCACCGCCGCGGCATGCTCTTCGCGGCACAGGATCAGGCCCGAGCGTGGACCGCGCAGCGTCTTGTGCGTGGTGCTGGTGACCACGTCACAGTGCTCCACGACGTCCGGGTGCACGCCCGCGGCCACGAGGCCCGCGAAGTGCGCCATGTCCACCATGAGCGCCGCGCCGACCTCGTCGGCGACCTGGCGAAATCGCGCTGCGTCCACCACGCGCGGATAGGCGCTGCCGCCGGCAACGATCAGCTTGGGACGATGCTCCTTGGCGATGCGCAGCACCTCGTCGAAGTCCACGAGGTGCGAGTCGCGGTCCACGCCGTAGTGCACGAAGTTGAACAGCTTGCCGCTGAAGTTCACGTTGTGGCCGTGCGTGAGGTGCCCGCCATGCGCGAGACTCATCGCAAGGATCGTGTCGCCCGGTTGCACGAGCGCCATGTACGCCGCGAAGTTCGCTTGGCTTCCCGCATGCGCCTGCACGTTCGCGTGCTCGGCGCCGAACAGCTGCTTCGCGCGATCGATCGCGAGCTGCTCGACCTGGTCCACGACCTCGCAGCCACCGTAGTAGCGACGGCCCGGATACCCCTCCGCGTACTTGTTGGTGAGCACGCTGCCCATCGCTTCCAGCACCGCGCGCGACGTGAAGTTCTCACTGGCGATCAGCTCGACTTGGTCGCGTTGACGGTGCAGTTCGGCGCGAACCAGGTCGGCGATCGCTGGGTCGCCGTCGCGAAGCGAACGCGCGATCAGTTCTGCATGTGCGGTGCTGGTCATCGAGCGGCCCCGAAACGTGGAAGGCAGGAACGAAGACGATCCTATCGGCGGGCCGTGTCCGGTGTCGGCCCCAACCAGCGCCCGCATGCGGCCGATGGTCCGACGCCTGCATCATCGCCGCTCGCGAGCCGGTACCCTTCCGCGGAACGCATGGAGTCAGGGAGACGAAGCATGAACGTTGGGACACCCGCCACCAAGTCGATCGATCCGGCGCTGCTCGCCGCGGCCAAGCAAGGACCGGTCGACGCGGTCGTGTTCTTCGACGCGCCGAAGACGTCCGCGACGCAGGGCCTGCTCGCGGATCTCGCCGCCGTGGAGTCGATGCCGCTCGGCGCTCCGCGCAAGAGCGCCGCGTACAAGGCGATGCACGAGCTGGGCATGTCGACGCTCGACGCGAACCGCGCGCTCGTCGACGGACTCGTCAAGGACGGCCTCGCGAGCGGCGTCGACGAGCTGTGGTCGCTCGGCGCCGTGCGCCTGCGCGGCGCGAGCTTGAAGACGCTCGAACGTCTCGTCGGCCCGAACGTGCAAGCCATCGTGCAGGACACGATCGTTGCCGCGCCGTGCGTGCCCAACGCGCTCGCCGACGCCACCGATTCCGCGGCGCTCGTTCCGTTTCCCGCGAAGTTCGACCCGGTCGCCGGCGCGGACGACGCGCGCAAGATGGACGAAGATCCGAACGCCGTGTGGATGGACTGGGGCGTCAAGCGCATGAACGCGCCCGCCGCGTGGAGCCAGGGCATCACCGGGGCGGGCGTCGTGATCGGCTCGCTCGACACCGGCGTGAATGTGGGCCATTCGGTCCTGCGCCGCAACTATCGCGGCACGCAGGCGGACGGAAGCGTCTCCAACGACTACAACTGGAAGGACAAGGTTCGCGAACTTCCCGAGGACGGAACGCTGCCGGACGGCTCGAAGTTCGACGACGCCGACAAGGCGGCCGACGGCTCGTCCAAGCGCCCGATCGACTTGAACGGCCACGGCACGCACACGAGCGGCAGCGCGGTGGGCTGGGACGACAAACACATCACGGGCGTGGCGCCGGACGCGAAGCTGATCGTCGCGCGTGGCTTGGGCGAGAAGGGCGGCACGATGTTCGACCTCGTCGCCGCGATGGAGTGGTTCATGGCGCCGACGAAGGTTGACGGCAGCGAGCCGCGCCCCGATCTCGCGCCGGACCTCGTCACCAACTCGTGGGGCGGCCAGGCGATCGGCAACCCGTTCTTGTGGATGGCGCTGCGCAACTGGCGACGCGCGGGCATCGTTCCGGTGTTCGCGTCGGGCAACGCCCAGCCGACCAAGCCCGGCCAGGTTGCCGTGCCGGGCATGTATCCGGAGGCCATCACGGTCGGCGCCGAGGATCTCGACGGTTCGCGCGCGTGGTTCTCGATGTACGGCCCGAGCGAGTTCGCGAAGGGCCCCAAGCCCGAAGTGATGGCGCCCGGACACTGGACCTACTCGTCGCTGCCCGACGGCACGGTACGTGACACGTTCCCCGTGAAGATGCCCGACGGTTCGACGCGCCTGGCGCCGGCGTCCGGCACGTCGATGGCGACCCCGCACGTGGCGGGCGCGGTGGCGCTGTACATGCAGGCGCATCCGGGCGCGACGTTCGACCAGGTGCTCGACGCGCTCAAACAGGCGAGCAGCCTCTATGCCACCCCGAATCAGGAACAGGGCTACGGCAACCTCGACCTCGCGAAGCTGATCGCGCCCGGCTCGATCGCGAAAAACGCGAAGCTCACCGATGCCGCCCGCGTGAAAGAGCTGGACGACCAGGTCGCGCGAGCGAAGGTGTTCATGGAGGGCGAGCGCAAACCGGGCAAGCCCGTGCCGAAGAAGACTCAGGACGGTCCGTCGCCGATCGCGGCGAGTGCCTGACCGTAGCGACCAGCAGCGTCGCGGACGACGCGAATCTCGCCGTCGCCGCGCGCCCATGCGGTGATGTCCAGGATCGTCGATTCGCCGCTCGACGCGATCGGCCCGCGGTCGACGGCGTGCGACACGTGCTCGGCCAGGTCGCCGTCCAAGTCGCGCACGCCGTGTACTGTGGGTTCGCCCGCGAGGTTCGCGCTCGTCGCGGCGAACGGCGGCAGGTCCAGCGCGCCAGCGGCGACGCGAACGCCCACTGGCCCGGGCTTCCCGCCGGTGAGCCACGTCCATTGCGCGTCGGGATCGTCCACGATCAGCGTCCATGGACCGGGCAGCAGCGCGTGAACGGCCCAGCGCGTGCGCACGTCCATTTGTGGCAGGCGCTCGTGCAGCGCGTCGATCGTCGCGAATGCGATCGCGGTGGGCTGCTCGATCGAGCGCCCTTTCACCTCGTACATGCGGCGCACCGCCGCCTCGTCGTCCGCGCAGGCGGCGAGGCCGTACACGGTATCGGTCGGCAGCACGACGAGCTGGCCGTCGAGCAGCGCGTCGCGCACGGGCACGAGTTCCTCGCCCCAGCGCCCGTGATGTTCGATCACCTGCATCACGGACGGTCCTTCCCCCGAACGGCGGATACCACGCGGTCGATGCCCGCGAGATCGTCGTGGACGGTGACCAGCTCGAATCCCGCGGCCGCCACTGCTTGAACGACCGCGTCGCGCTGACCTTGCCCGTGTTCGAGCGCGAGCAGCCCGCCAGGAACCAGCGCTTCATGCGCCCGCCGCGCGAGCCGCCCGTAGAACGACGCGACGTCTTCCCCGTCGGGAAGCAGCAGCGCGACGCGTGGCTCGTGCTCGCGAACGCCCGCTTCGAGACCTGGCGCGTCTTCCCCCTCCACGTAGGGCGGGTTGGCGACGATCACGTCGACCCGCTCGTCGCCCGCAAGCGGCGCGAGCAGGTCGCCGAACCGGAAGTCGACGCGCGCGGCGTGCCGATCGGCGTTTTCCGACGCCACGTCCAGCGCGTCGCGCGAGATGTCGGTCGCGATCACGCGCGCGCGATCGCCGAGCTCCGCCGCGATGCTGATCGCCACGCAGCCGCTCCCGGTGCACGCGTCCACGAACGTGCTGCCACTCGCGTGCTCGGCGAAGTGCTCGAGCGCCAACTCGACGAGCAGCTCGGTTTCGGGGCGCGGAATCAGCACGCGTGGATCAACCGCGAACTCGCGACCATAGAACCAGGCGGTTCCGAGCAGGTACGCGATCGGCTCGCCCGTCACCCGTCTGCCAACCAGCGCATCGAGCTCGCGCCACTGCTCGAGTTCGAGCGTTCGCTCCGATTCCACGCGCAGGCCGACTCGATCCAATCCCGCGACATGCCCCACGAGCAGCTCGGCGTCCAGCCGCGAGGTGTCGCCCACGCCCGCGTCGTCGATCGTCGTGGTCGTCGCGCGCAGCGCGTCAGCGATCGTCGTGGGCACGCCTTCGGGAACCGTCGACTCGCTCATCCGAACCGTTCAGCCAAACGGTGTCGCTGCTCTTCCTGTTGCAGCGCGTCGATCAGCTCGTCGAGCTCGCCGCCGAGGATCTTGTCGAGCTGGTAGAGCGTCAGTCCGATGCGATGGTCGGTGACGCGCTTTTCGGCGTAGTTGTAGGTGCGGATCTTCTCGGCTCGGTCGCCGGTGCCGATCGCGCTGCGACGCTGCTCGCCGAGCTCCGCGGCTTGCTTTTCTTGTTCCAGCTCGTGCAGGCGAGCGCGCAGCACGCGCATCGCGCTGTCCTTGTTCTGGTGCTGCGACTTCTCGTTTTGGCATGTCACGACGATGCCGGTCGGCTCGTGCGTGAGACGCACCGCGCTGTCGGTGGTGTTCACGCTCTGCCCGCCCGGGCCGCTGGAGCGGTAGACGTCAACGCGCACGTCGTTCATGTCGAGCTGCACGTCCACGTCTTCTGCCTCGGGACGCACCACGACGGAAGCCGTGGACGTATGGATGCGGCCTTGCGTCTCCGTCTTCGGCACGCGCTGCACGCGATGCACGCCACTCTCCCACTTCAGCTTCGCGTAGGCGTCCTCGCCAGCAACGGAGAAGAACGATTCCTTGAAGCCGCCTGCGTCGCCGTCGGTCGTGGAGATCAACTCCACGCGCAGGCCGTGCGCCTGGGCGTAGCGCATGTACATGTTCGTGAGATCGCCGGCCCAGATCGCTGCTTCGTCGCCGCCGGCGCCGGGGCGGATCTCCACGATCACGTCCTTGTGGTCGTTCGGATCGGGTTCCACCATCGCCAAGCGCAGCTCGTCCTCCAACTGCGGCAGCGCTTGCTCGGCGTCGTGACGCTGCGTCTTCGCCATCTCGCGAATCTCCGGGTCGTCGTCGCCAGCAAGCTCCTTCGCCTCTTCGAGCTGTGCACGCAGCTCCCGCCAGCGTGCCGCGAGATCGGCCGCGTGCTGCAAGCGTTTGTGTTCGCGCGTCACTTCGATCGCACGTTGCTGATCGTCGAACAGCGCAGGGTCGCCCAGCGCGCGTTCGATCTCCGCGAAGGATCGTTCGATGTCCTCGACGAGTGGTTCCACGAGTAACGATGATACCGGGCGTTCGGCGACGCCGACGCTCGAGGACCTGGCTCAGCCTCGTCGCCGCGCCACCACGAGCGTCTTCGCTGCCATGTCGCCGACTCGCTGGTTGCGCGGCGATGCCCACACCGCAATCGCAGCTACGAGGTAGAACGCCAGACCGTCGACGACGCGCAGCAGCGTGCGAAGCAACACGGCACCGATCGACGCTCGGCTGCCGGTGAAGGGGTTGATCACGCGCAGGCCGGTCGCGAACTTGCCGATCGTCGCGCCGAACGCCGCTTCGAACACGAACCAGTACGCGAACACCGCGGCGAAGTAGCCGCCGGCAGGACCACCGCAGAGCGATGTCGTATCGTCGTTGAAGGTGGCGGTGAGGTGCACGCTGCTGGAGCATTCCCCGTCGCGCCCCCACAAGTGGAAGAACACGATCGCAATCAGCAAGAACACGAACGTGTCGATCGCCGTCGCCACGGCGCGGATTCCCACGCCGGCGCCGCGTTGAGGCAAATCGCGCGCGTCGCTCGGCACGGGGGTCGACACGATGGGGGCAACGGGGTCGCTGGTCATCGGCGGGATGATAACGCGTCGGGTCACGCCCGCCGCGCGCGAACCCGCGCCGATCGGTCGACTAAATTGCGGACATGGCCGCCCGAGTTCGCCGATCCGCCGGGCGTCGAGCGCTGGGCTGGTTCCTGCGAATCGTCGCATTCGGCTTCATCTTCGCCATCGGCGCATGGTTCGGGTTGGTCGTCGCCGCGTTTCCCACGCTCGACGACTTGGAACAGCGAGCGAACGTGCGGCATGTTCCCGGCGCGATCGTCGCGCGAGATGGACGCACGGTCCTGCGACGACTTCGCGCGCCGAAGACTCGAACATACCTCGAGGAAGGCGACGTGCCGGATCAACTCGCCGACGCCGTGGTCGCCGCCGAGGATCGACGCTTCTACGAGCACTCTGGCATCGACGTGCGCGGCATCGCGCGCGCGGCGCGCGCCGACCTGCGTTCGCGTTCGACAGCCGAGGGCGGTTCCACGATCACGCAGCAGGTCGTCAAGAACACCTACGTAGGGCCGGAGCGGTCGCTGGCGCGCAAGTCGCGCGAGGCGATCCTCGCCGTCGCGCTGGAGACGCGTTGGAGCAAGCAACGGATTCTCACGACGTACTTGAACACCGCGTACTTTGGATCGGGCTTCTACGGAGTCGCCGACGCGTCGAGCGGCTACTTCGGCGTGCCCGTGGCGAAGCTCACGCTCGCGCAATCAGCATTGCTCGGAGGGTTGCTTCGCGCGCCCGAAGTGAACAGTCCGTACCGAGCGCCGGCAATGGCGCGCGCAGCTCGTGCTCGCGTGCTCGCGGCGATGGTCGATCTCGGAACGATCACCAAAGCGCAGGCCCAGCGTGCCGAGCGCGCGCCGATTCCCGCGCCGCGCGCGTCGTCTTCGCAGTCGTCGTCGCGCGAGCTCGCGCCGCACGTGAGCGACATGATCGTCGGCGACTTGATCGATCGATACGGCGTGAACCGCGCGCTCGGTGGCGGGCTGCGGGTGCGCACCACGATCGACGCGACGCTGCAACGCGAAGCAACCGAATCGTTGCAACGCGCGACGGACGTCGGACTCGACGCGGCAATCGTCTCCATCGATCCGAAGACCGGCGAGCTGCGTGCCGCGGCGCAAGCGGGCACAGGCGCGCGCGGCGCGTTCGACGTAGCGTTCGACGGGCATCGCCAACCCGGCTCGGCGTTCAAGCCGTTCATGCTCGCCGCCGCGTACGAGCACGGGTACACACCCACCACCCCAGTGGTGAGCGCCCCTTTCTCCAAGCAGTATCCCGGTGGCGCGTTCGTCGTGACGAACGGCGGCGGATACGCGGGCACCACCACGCTCGAGCACGCCACGTGGAACAGCGACAACACCGTGTACGCGCGCTTGCAAGACCAGCTCGGCATCGCGTCCGCGATTCGCATGGCCAAGGCCGCCGGCATTCGCAGTCGCATGGATCCCGTGCCCGCGCTCGTGCTCGGCGCGTTGCCCCAAGGCACGACGCCCGTGGAACTGGCCCACGCGTACGCCACGTTCGCGGCGCACGGCGTTCGCACGTCGTTGGCCGACGGGGGTGGCCCGCGCTACGTCTCCTGGGTCACCGAACCGGGCGGCGCGGAACGTTGGCGCCCCACGACCACGCGACGACACATGATCGATCGCGGCGTGGCCGACCAAGTCACGGCCACGCTCGAGGGCGTGGTCGAGCACGGCACGGGAACGGGCGCTGCAATCGGTCGCCCCGTCGCGGGCAAGACGGGCACGACGGAGGAATATCGCGACGCGTGGTTCGTGGGCTACACGCCCGACCTCGTCACCGCCGTGTGGGTGGGGCACGTTCGTGGCGGCGTGCCGATGAACACCGAGAACGACGGCGGCCCCGTGATGGGCGGCAGCATCCCGGCGTCGATCTGGCGCTCGTTCATGTCGAGCGCGCTCGACGGCTCGCCCGTGCACGACTTCGATCTGCACGAGCCGGAGTACGTCACCGTGAGCATCGACTCCAAGAGCGGACTGCTCGCGGGGCCGTGGTGCGCGGGCGCGATCTCCGCGCGTTTCGTCAAAGGCAAGCAACCGACGAAGACGTCCACTACCTGCATCGAGCACGATCGTCCGCTGCCCGATCTCGTCGGACTGAGCGTCGACGACGCGCGTTCGCTGCTCGCCGAGCAGTCCTTCGAGGTCACGCCGAAGCTCGAGAAGCAGCTCGTCTCGCGAGCGGACCTGCACGACGTGGTGCTTCGCCAGTCGCCCGCAGCTGGCGTTCGCGTGTTCCGCGACGAGCCGATCTCGTTGGTCGTGGGCGACGATCCGTTCTCGCGCTGAGCGCGCCGATCACATCGTCGTCTCGGACACGACGATCGGGTGATCGCTGATCTTCGCCTTGCGCGTCGAGCTGTCGGTGAGCGAGTTCGAGAACGTCACGCCAGGCGTGGCGAACAGCTGGTCGATGCCGAGCTTGAAGCTGCCGTCGTGGAAGGACGTCAGCCCGCCGGTCGTGGTCAGCGGCTCCTTCGCTTCCTCGTGGTCGTTGAAGTCGCCGACGAGGTACACGGGAAGCCCGGTTTCGGCGCGCAGCTTCGCCACGTAATCGGCTTCGACCTTCTCGTCGTAGCGCCGGTACTTGGCGTTCTCCTTCGCGACCGGGTTGTGCACGCTGATCACCCATGCGCGCTTTCCAGTCTTCAGGTCCTCGAGCAGCACGACGGGCATTGGCTTGGCCTTGCCCTTGAAGTACTTCACCGTCACGCTGCGCTTCTCGATCATCTTGAAGCGGTCCTTGCGCCAGATCACCGCGTTGTCGCCTTTGGCGTCTCCAGCCGCGGTGGCAATGTCGTACTCGGGCGCGAGCTTCTTGAAGTCCGCACGCTGCGACTTCTGGAATTCCTGAAGGCCAGCCACCTCGACGTCGTGCTTGCGCAGCGTCTCGATGGCGCCCTTGATGCGCTTGCCCGAATCGCCGTACTTCTTGGGCGCGTTGCCGCCCTTCACGGTGTGCGAATCGCCGAGCACGTTGAACGAGGCGAGGGTGAACGAATCGTTGCCAGCCGCGGCGGCAGCGCCGCCGCCGGTTGTCGGCGCGGCGTACGAGCCGGCAACGGCGTTCGCGGTCGTGCCGAGCGACGCCGCGCCTTGCTCGGCCTGCTTGATCGCGATGATCTGGTTCACGACCGAGATCATGTTCTTCAGGATCGGGATCGCGGCAACGGCCTGCTGCGCCGACATCGTTGTCGGCGTTGTGGCAGGCTGCAGCGCAGCGGCGTACGGCGATGCGATCGTGGCGCTCAGGACTGGCGATCCCGTTGGCATGGCCACGACCGACGCCCCTCCCAAAGGCGTGGTCATGGATCGAAGGTACGACGACCTTGCGAATCTGCCAAGAGGGTGTCAACGAAATCGTCGCGAGAGCGACGCGCCACGGATGCCGAACCGCCACGGCAGCTCGGTCGCCTTCGTGATGCCGATGCGCGGACCAACGAGCATTCGGTCGGCGTCGACGGGAAGTTCGATGCCCACCGAGCGTGCCGCGTCTGTATCGCGAACGAGCACCGGGCCGTCCGCAGCTGCCGCAAGCGCGTCCTCGACGGTGCGCAATTCGTTGCGAATCACGAGTCGTCCCGTGTCGGCGAGCCGAATGTCCAGCGCCTGCGCGAGTCGTCCTGGACCATTGAGCAGGTCGCGCTCTCGTCCGCGGCGAGAACGCATCACGTCCTCCCCCAGCACTGGGATGGCGCTGCGCAACAGCACTGCCTCGCCGCTGCCGTCAGGACCGGTCACGACGTTCATGCACAGATGAATGCCGTAGGACACGTACACGTAGGCGGTTCCCGGCGGGCCGAACAAGCCCGCCGTGCGCGCGGTGGGTCGTCCGCCGAACGAGTGCGCCGCCGGCTCGTCCTGGTGATAGGCCTCGACTTCGGTGATCACCGCCGCAGCGCCGCGACACACGATGCTCCACCCCAGCAGGTCCGGGGCGACGAGTTCCGGGTGACGTGTCGTGTCGAAGTGGGGCGTCACGCCTCGCGAATCGCGCGCGCCAGCGCGTCGATCACCAGTTGTTGCTGTTGCGGCGAGAGCTGTGGATGGCACGGGAGTTCGACCAGTCGCATCAGCGCCCCGGTCGTGGCGGTCAGCTCGTGCGCGGCGGCTATGTCGCGCCGATCGGCGCTCGGAGGCACCTCGATGCTCGCACGCGGTCGCGCGACTTCCACGCCCTGCTCGCGCATGGAGACGATCACCGCGTCGCTGTCCACGTCCTCGTCGAGCACGATCCAAGCGCGGGACGGATCGATCGATTGGTCCGCGCTGCCGGCGTGCAGCATGACGACGCGATCAATGCTCGCCACGGCGCGCGCGTAGTCCGCCCAGATCATTGCTCGCAGCGCCTGCGTTCGTGGCAGCTTCTCCAGCTGCGCGATGCCGATCGCCGCGTGCAGCTCGCCGAGCTGCACGTCGCGTTCGTCGACGAGTTCGCGCCACGCGCGTGCGCGCGCGTCGGAATCCGTGCACGCGATCGCGCCGCCGCCTGCCGTGAGGATTCGCTCCGTGCCCAAGTCGTATGTGCGCGGCCACGGAGTCGCGCCGCCAGCGGGCTGCGCCTCGATGGTGTCGGTGGCGTCCTCCACCACCTCGATGCCGTGCGCTTCCGCGATCGCGTGAACGCGTCGACAGTCGACATGCTGCCCGAACGATCCCACGGCGAGGATCCCGCGCGTTCGATCGGTGATCGCAGACTCCACGCTGTCAGGATCGAATCCAAACGATCCGCGCACCACGTCCACAAGCCGCACGCGCACATTTCCCGCGCGCGCGAGCGCGGGCGCGCTCGGGGAGGCGAACGCTGTCGTCAACACCTCGTCGCCTGGACGCCATCCTGCAGTGGCCGCGATCAGATCCACGAGCGCGGTCGAGTTCGACACCGCGACCGCGTGTCGCGCGCCGACCGCTCGCGCGAACGCCTGCTCGAACCGCTGCGTCATCGCACCGGTCGCGAACCCGTCGGTCAGCGCGAGCGCTGCGAGTTCCGCCTCACGCGCGTTGAAGAACGGCACGTGCAGCGGAACCGCCAATTCGTTCGCGGGCTCGCGAGCCGCTTCCGCACCACGGGATGATCGCAGGGAAATCGTCACGCCCGGTTGTCGATCACCGCGCTCGTTCCAACCCGTCGCGCAGGTCGTTTCGGCCTGCTCCGGCCACCGCTCCACAGGGGTCAGCCGAGATCGACGGACTGCGCGATCTCGCATTCGACGAGCGCGGCGATGCGCTCGATCGCGGCTTGTGGCGGCGCTTCGTCGAAGCTCACCGCCATCAACGCCAAGCCGTCGCGGCGCGCCACCGACATGTTCGCGATGTTGATGCCGGCGTCGCCGAACGCCGTGCCGACGTGCCCGATCACGCCCGGCACGTCGCGGTAGCGGAAGAACGCCATGTGTCGCACCAGCTCGATGTCGAGGTCGAAGCCCACGAGGCGGGTGAGCCACGGACGCCCGTTCTCGGCGCCGCCGATCAACGTGCCAGCCGCCTTCGCCACGCGATCGGTTCCGCCGACGCGCACGCCGAGCGCGCTGCGATACGTCGTCGCCGCATCCTCGGCGACCTCCGTCACCGATAGCCCACGCCGCTCGGCCACGTGCACGGCGTTCACCGCGTTGATCGGCTCGTCGGTGGTCCCGGAAAGCAGACCGACGATTGCGCCAGTCACGAGCATTCGGGTTCCGTACGCAGCGAGCTCGCCGCGGCTCGCGACGTGCAGCGACGACGGCGCGCCTTGCACGAGCTGGTCGGCGAGACGCGCGAGACGCGACGCCAGCGGCATCCACGGCTGCAGCGCTTCGAGCTCCTCCGGACCGATCGCGGGCACGTTCACCGCGCTCGTCACCACGCCGCCGCACAAAGCCGCCACGACTTGCTCGGCGACCTGCGTGCCCGCTCGATCCTGCGCCTCGGCCGTGGATGCGGCGAGGTGCGGCGTGATCACC